>WYBJ01000274.1 GCA_011525945.1 Burkholderiaceae bacterium
GAGCCGCGCGAGCCGAAATTGCGTAGCACCGCATACAGGGCTCGCGCCTTGTCGCCACCGATGATGGGGTCGACCAGACCTCGGAACTTCGTATCGAGATCTTCCCACTCCATGGGATTATCGGGATGACCGAGCATGATCGCCGTATCCGCGTGCACGTGCTCCCCGCCCTCGAGATAGACATCCAGATGGGCCTCGTGCAGCGGCTGGCCGTGGACGGCTTCCAGTTCGACAACGCGCACGAGATCCTTTACCGACTGATCGGCCAGCGCGTTTGCACTGAAATCGGATGCCACCGCCGCGTAGCCACGCAGACCGAGTGCGATGCAGAACGGCGTGCTGAATTTTCCCTGAAGCGGCGTGCGAGGATCGAGGATTCCGGCGGCAACCAGCGCCGTCGGATCGACCTTGGCCCGCACCTTCGTGATTCTGCGACCGGCGACGCGCTCGGCCAATGACTGCGCCGCCTGAATCGATGCGTGCGTAGCGCGGCACGATGCGAAGGGTTTGAAACCGTTGCCAAGGAGCTCCCAGCGGCCCTCGAAGTCAAGCGGCGGGACATCGACGACTCGATCCTGAATCAGCGCATCCAGAGCGCCTGCGCGCACTTCGTACAAGTGTTTTGCCGCCTCGAATCCATTTCTGGCGAGCTCTGCCGCTTGAATACCGTCCATCGCAGCTTTGCCCGCGTGAAACGGTTTCGAGTCGGTGCCAAACGACCCCAGCAGCCCGCCAGCGGTGGTCGCCGCGATTCCCAGTGCGTTCTGCGTTTGCTCGCGATCCATCTTCAAGAGCGCGCAAGCGACCGCGGCGGCACCCGTTCTGCCGTAGATCGATGTCGGATGGAAACCGTGCCGTTGCAGGCTGCGTCCGACACCTGCCGGTCCGCCGCCGCCGAGTTTCGCCATCACCTCATATCCCGTAACGAAGGCTGCGATGACTTCCGACTCCTGCAGCCCGTGCTGCTCGCCCAGTGCGAGCGCAGCAGACCAGCAGGGTGCGCTCGGATGGCCACCACCCATGGGATGCGTGTCGTCATAGTCCATCGCGTGCGCCATCGTGCCGTTGACCAACGCGGCGAGCGCGGGGGTTGTCGTGCCCGCGGTAAGAATGTGGGCCTTACCCTTGGCGCGCCATTGCTCCGCGGTTCGCCGCACCGCGATCGAGACTTTCTCGTTTACCGCGCCGACCGCGACACCGAAGAAGTCGACCAGAGCGCGACGCGCGGCATCGACCACGTCCGCAGGCAGGCTGCGTTGCGGAGTCGTCGCGATATAGTCCGCCAATTGCAGCCCGCGGCTATTGTCTGTTTGAACCGTACCGGTACTCTGATCCACACCTTCTCTCCTCGTTTCTCGCCGGCCGCGCGGCCGGCGCTGCAAATCAACTATAACCCTGGTTGCCGGCCGTGTCGCGCTGCCAGAAGATGACACGCTTGCGAACTGTCGTGATGATGATGTTGAGCGTCACGCCCATCAGCCCCAAGATCACCAGGATGGCGAACATGCCCGCAACATCCATCACGTAGTTGGCCTGGATGATGAGATAGCCAAGGCCGGACTTGGCTCCGATGAACTCGCCGACGATGGCCCCGAGCACCGAAAGCACGATCCCGATGTTCAACCCGGCGAAGATGTAGGGCAGTGCGTCCGGCAACTGCACCAGATAGAAAGTCTTGGTGCGCGAAGCGGTGAGCGCGCGCATCAGTTCGAGCTTGTCGGCCGAGACCGAGCGCAACCCGACGATGGTGTTGACCAGCATCGGGAAGAACGACACCAGCGCTGCAGTGATGATCTTGCTCTCGATCCCGAGGCCCACCCACACCAGGATCAACGGTGCAATGGCGATCTTGGGCAACGTTTGCAACGCGATGACGTATGGATAGACCGTGGCCTCGAACAGCCGCAGCTGGCTGATCAGGGTGCCGAGGATGAATGCCGTTACTGCGGAAAGTGCGAAGCCGAGGAGGATCTCCTGCAGCGTCACCAGCAGCGCGTCGACGTAGACGCCGCTGGCGAGTCCGGTATAGAGCGCGACCAGGATCTTGGACGGCGCAGGCAGGATCAGCGGGCTTACGTTATAGGCGCCCACGTACCACTCCCAGCCGCCGACCAGCAGAACCAGCGTGATCGGCACGCACAGCCACTCGGGCTGCGCGCGCAACCGAGCCCGCAGGCGGGGGGAGGGCCTGCCGGGAGCGGGCATGTCCGCGACCCCACCGTTGGAAGGCGCAGGCATCACTGGACTTTGTATTCTCGCGCCTGCTTGGCGACTGCCGAAGCATCGAACTTGTTGATCTCGGCGATCAGATCGTTGGTGTAGTAGCGAGTGACATCGATTTCTTTGGGCAGCAGATCGGTCGCCACCAGGTATCTCTGGAAGTCCTCCATCTGATCGCGCGGCACGTCGCCCCAGCGGTTGGTGCCGACCGCGTTACGCGCGAGGATCGGGCGGCGCACCGCCAGGATCTCCAGCTCCTTCTTGATCGCCGCATCCGTGATGCCGGCGCGCGGCGCGGTCTGCGGATAAACCTTCCAGTGAATGCGAATCGCCGCCTCGGGGTTGGTCTCCTGGAACAATTGAGCCTTGGCGATGCCGCGCGCGAGCCCGATCAGCACGTCCTTGCGCTTGGCGAAGTCGTCGTTCTTGGCCAGGACCGATTGTGCGATCTGGTACCTGGCGCGCGGATCGGTGATGACCTTCGCTATCGGAATGCCGTTCTGAGCGAGGTAAACGTACTGCTCGTCCCAGAGCGAAAAGGCGTCGATCTGCTTGGATTGGAGAGCCGACGCGGCGCGCGCGCCCACGCCCACTTCCACCAGATTGTAATCGCGGCCGGACTCGAATCCGACGGTTCCGAGCAGGCCCTTCGCGTAGTAAGTTCCGCCGCTCGCGAAACTGGACACGCCGATCGTCTTTCCCTTGAGATCCTGGAGCGTGTTCAAGCC
>WYBJ01000275.1 GCA_011525945.1 Burkholderiaceae bacterium
ATGACGACGAGACGCTGGAGGACAGGATCAACCGGCTGATGGAGGCCAAGAAGCTGCTGCCCAACGCCAGCTACTTCGCCTTCACCGCCACGCCGAAGAACAAGACGCTGGAGATCTTCGGCGAGCCCGATCCACAGGCCGACAGCACGGTGAAGCACCGGCCGTTCCACAGCTACACCATGAAGCAAGCGATCCAGGAGGGCTTCATCCTGGACGTGCTCAAGCACTACACGCCGGTCGACAGCTACTACAAGCTCGTCAAGAAGGTCGAGGGCGACCCGGAGTTCGACACCAAGCGGGCAAAGAAGAAGCTGCGTCGCTACGTGGAGAGCCACGACCACGCCATCCGGCTCAAGGCCGAGATCATGGTGGACCACTTCCACGAGCAGGTGCTAGCACTGAACAAGATCGGCGGCGAGGCGCGCGCAATGGTGGTGACGAGCGGCATCGAGCGCGCGATCCAGTACCTCCACGCGATCCGTGACTACCTGGCCGAGCGCAAGAGCCGCTACCAGGCGATCGTCGCCTTCTCCGGCGAGCACGAATACGGCGGTGCCAAGGTGACCGAGGCGTCGCTCAACGGCTTTCCGTCGAGCCAGATCGCCGACAAGATCCGGCAGGACCCTTACCGCTTCCTGATCTGCGCCGACAAGTTCCAGACCGGCTACGACGAGCCGCTGCTGCACACGATATACGTGGACAAGCAACTCTCCGGCATCAAGGCGGTGCAGACGCTGTCGCGCCTGAATCGCGCGCACCCGAAGAAGCACGACGTGTTCGTGCTCGACTTCATGAACGATGCCGACGCGATCCAGGAGGCTTTCGCCGACTACTACCGGACGACGATCCTCGCGGAGGAGACCGATCCGAACAAGCTGCACGACTTGAAGGCCGCGCTCGATGGCTACCAGGTCTATGCCGCCGCGCAGGTGGACGAGTTCGCGGCGCTCTACCTCGGCGGGGCGGACCGCGACCGGCTGGATCCGATCCTCGATGCCTGCGTGGCCGATTACCGCGAGCGGCTGGACGAGGACGGGCAGGTGGACTTCAAGGGGAAGGCGAAGGCTTTCCTGCGCACCTACGGCTTTCTCTCGTCGATCCTGCCGTACACCAACGCCGAGTGGGAGAAGCTCTCGATCTTCCTGACCTTTCTCGTGCCCAAGCTGCCCGCGCCGGTCGAGGAGGACCTGTCGAAGGGCATCCTCGAGGCGATCGACATGGACAGCTACCGCGTGGAGAAGCAGGCGGCGGCCAAGATCCAGCTACCCGATGCCGATGCCGAGATCGAGCCGGTGCCCACGACGGGCGGCGGCCGCAAGCCCGAGCCGGAGCTCGATCGGCTCTCGAACATCATCAAGGCGTTCAACGACCAGTTCGGCAACATCCCGTGGTCCGACGCCGACCGCGTGCACAAGCTGATCACCGAAGACATCCCGAACCGCGTCGCAGCGGATACCGCGTACCAGAACGCCAAGAAGAACTCGGACAAGCAGAACGCCCGCATCGAGCACGACAAGGCGCTCGCGCGCGTGATGACGGCGGTGCTCAAGGACGACACGGAGCTGTTCAAGCAGTTTATGGACAACGAGTCGTTCCGGCGGTGGATGACGGATACGGTGTTCGGGATCACGTATGAGGAGAGGCGGGCCGGCTGAACCTTCGCCGGGATGTGCACGCACGCGATCGCGCCGACACCTGCACCGGGCCGCTCATGTACTGACTGGGGCGCTTCCTCGTCCGTCTTCTCCTTTCGGCGGGTTTGCACGCGTTGCCGTCATCGTTCGGTGTCGTCGTTTCAGGTTTGTGTTTGTGTCCGTCCCGATCGCCGAGGCGAGGCGGGAACCGCGAGGGACGCGGGACACCACTCCCGCTTTGCGCCGTTGCTGCATCGCTGGCCGCCGCGGCACGCGGTATGGCCGCCGAGGTCGCTTCCGGTGGGAAGCGCGCTCCTCGGGTCGAGCCCGTGATGTGATCGCCCGGGGCTCGGGACAGGCGCCGCGCAGGTTACGTGCTTCGGCGCGCGGCGGACGCGGCCCGCTCGTGGCGGGGTAGCTCGCACTGGTCGGCCGGTCTTGCCGGCCTGATCGGCGACCCCGTCACTTGGGGTCGTCACTTGCGCCAGCCTGGGTCAACCCGTTGATGGCTTGTGCATTTCGCGCGTCGTCACTACCGGCAGGCGCCGTGCAGTGACGACGCGGTTGGGGCAGAGGATCCGGCGCTGCGACTGGCGCAGGCGGTCCGCCGTGCCTTGGCGCAGGGACCGGACCGTGCCGAGCATGCGTACTCATGTGTGTACACAGAAGAAATCGGCTGCCGTCGGTCGTTGTCGGCGCCATCAGGAATATAAATCGTTGTTTGCCAGTGCCTTACCGCAAGTGATCGGAACGTGCCGGACCGCCACGGACCCACACCTACTTGCCGATGCAGAACCGAGAAAAAATCTCACCCAGGAGATCGTCCGCCGCGTGCTCGCCGGTAAGCTCGGAGAGCGCCGACTGTGCGAGGCGCAATTCTTCTGCCGCCAGTTCCGGCGACGCGAGGCGCGCTCGGGCTTCCTGCACGTGTCGGGTCGCCGTGTGCAGCGCCACGATATGGCGCTGCCTGGCAATGAAGACACCCTCGCCCAGCACCTGGACGCCCGCGGCCCGGGTGATCGCGACTTTCAGCAACTCGATCCCCGTACCCGATTTCGCCGAGAGCCAGACGTGCTCCACCCCGGCGATCGACTCGGCGCGCGCGGGAACACCGATCAGATCGATCTTGTTGTGCACGTGGATGATGCGCTTGCCGACACCCGCCTCGGTACCCGGCGGCATGTCTGCGTCTGTCGCAGGATCACTGACATGGATGATGAGGTCCGCCTCAGCCACTGCCGCCTGCGCCCGCTCGACGCCGATCCGCTCCACCGGATCGTCGGTGCGACGCCAGCCGGCCGTATCCACCAGGTGCACGGGAATTCCTTCCAGCGCAATCGTTGCTCGAATGAGATCTCGCGTGGTGCCCGGAACGGGCGTCACTATCGCGACCTCTTCACCCGAGAGCACATTGATCAAGCTGGATTTGCCGACGTTCGGCAGGCCGCTCAGGGCGACCGTGAGCCCGTCGCGCAACAAACTGCCCTGCTGCGCTGCCTGCACCGTGCGCGTGAAATGAAGCTGCAGGTCGTCGAGCTGCCGGGCGGCACCGGCCTCGCTCAGGACGTCCACTTCTTCCTCGGGAAAATCGAAGCTCGCTTCGAACAAGACGCGCACATCGGTCAATCCGCGCTGCAACTCAGCGACGCGCTCCGACAGCGCACCCGAGAGCGACCGGACCGCGCTGCGAGCAGCCTGAGCGGTCGCGGCATCGATCAGATCGGCGACGGCCTCGGCTTGCGCGAGATCGAGCTTGTCATTGAGAAAAGCGCGCCGCGTGAACTCGCCGGGCAAGGCGACACGCGCGCCGAGTTCGACACAGCGCCGCAAGACGAGCGACAGCACGACCGGGCCGCCGTGCCCTTGCAGCTCGAGCACGTCTTCGCCCGTGTACGAGGCCGGCGCCGGAAAATAGAGCGCCAGGCCGCGATCGAGAACCGCACCGGCGGCGTCCTTGAAATCCGCCAGCCGCGCCGTGCGCGGCGACGGTATCGAGCCGACGATGCCGGCTGCGATCGCGGGCACCGACGGCCCGGATACACGGACTACCCCGATCGCACCCCGGCCGGAAGGCGTTGCTATCGCGGCGATCGTGTCATCGGCGGCCATGGGCCGGTGTCGCGTGCTGCGCCATGCTCCGGGTAATGTGCCACTGCTGCGCAATCGAGAGGATGTTGTTGACCAGCCAGTAGAGCACCAGCCCGGCGGGGAAGAAGAAGAAGAAGACGCTGAACGCGATCGGCATGATCTTCATGATCTTCGCCTGCACCGGGTCTGGCGGCTCGGGATTGAGGCGCGTCTGGATGATCATGGTCGCGCCCATCAGGATGGGCAGGATGAAATAGGGGTCGGCTACGGACAGGTCCTTGATCCACAGAAAGAACGGCGCTTGCCGCAACTCGAAGCTTGCCAACAGCACCCAGTAGAGCGCGATGAACACCGGGATCTGCACCACGATCGGTAAGCAGCCGCCGAGCGGATTGATCTTTTCCGTCTTGTACAGCTCCATCATCGCTTGCTGCATGCGGCTGCGGTCATCGCCGTACTGCTCCTTCAGCCGCTGCATCTTCGGCGCCAGCACGCGCATACGCGCCATCGATTTGTAGCTCGCCGCCGACAAGGGGTAGAACAAGAGCTTGATGAGCACCGTGAGCAGGATGATCGCCACACCCCAGTTTCCGACCCACCTGTGCAAGGTCTCGAGCACCCAGAACAACGGCACCGCGATCACCGTGAGCCAGCCGTAATCGACGGTGCGCTCGAGCCCGGGGGCAATAGCGGCGAGCTTGTCCTGATTCTGCGGGCCGACATAGAGCATGACCTGCTGCGTCGCGGTGGCTCCGGGCCCGATCGTGCCCAGCGGCAGTATCACGCCCGCCGAATACAGATCTTCGCCGAGACGCCGCGTGAAGAACTCGCGCGCGATATGCTCGGGCGGAATCCACGCCGTGACGAAGTAATGCTGCACCAGACCGATCCAGCCGTCGTCCGCGGTGCGCGGATAGGGCGTTTTGCCCTTCTCGATGTCCTCGAAGGACACCTTCTGGTACTTGTCCTTGTCGGTGTAAACCGCGACACCCGTGAACGTCGGCACCATCTTCGAAGTGCCCTCGGGCGGCTTGCCGTCGCGCACGAGCTGGAAATACGCATACGGCTGCACCGGCGCGGAGCCGCTGTTGTGCACCTCGGTGCGCACTCCGATCGTGTAGCTCGCCCGCTCGAACACGAAGACCCTCGCCACCTTGATGCCGTTCTCACCCTGCGCCTCGAGGCGCACCTCCAAACGCCCCTGCCCTTCGCCGAGTCTGTATTCCTTTGCGCTAGCGACGAAACGGGTGTTGTGATTCGGCAAACCCTCGCCGATCAGTCCCGACTGGGCGATGTACGTGTGACCGGGCTCGCGCTCGAGCAGCACGAAGTTCTTGCTCTCGTCCGCGGCCGCCCGATGCTGCTTCAACTCTGCCCGAACGATGGTCGCGCCCATGGTGTCGATCTCGATGCTGAAGACATCGGTTTCGACGCGCACGATCTCGCCCTTTGCTTCCTTGGCAGACTGCGGGGTCGCGACGCCTGCGGCGGCGGGCGGTTCGAGCTTGCTGGTCGGCGTCGGCGTCGTGGCGGGCGGAGCTTGCGGGGATTGAGCCGGCTTCTTCTCGGCCGAGGCGGGCGCTACCGGAGCCCGCGTCTCGCGCTGCCATGCTTCGAACAGCATGAACAGCGAGAAGAAGAAAATCATGGCAAGGATCAGGCGTTGAGTATCCACATGTCGTCTTCTGTTCAGGGCACCGGGTCGTGTCCACCGCAGTGCCAGGGATTGCATCGCAGCACGCGCCTGAGTGCGAGCCACAGGCCGCACAGCGAGCCGTGGCGTGCGACCGCCTGCAGCGCATATTCCGAGCACGTGGGGTAAAAGCGGCACGACGCGCCGAGAAACGGGCTCAGCACATAGCGATACGCCTGAATCAACGCCACAATGAGCTTGCTCATCGACTTGCCGCCTGCACCAACAACCGTTCGATATCCTGGCGTGCAGCCTGCAGCGATCGGTTGCGGTACGGTTGCACCAGCGACACGAGAAAATCGCTCGGAGCCAATCCCGGCCGCAGTTGGCGAAAAACTTCGCGCACGCAGCGCCGTATCCTGTTGCGCGCCACGGCGCTCTTCATGACCCTCTTGGCGACGCGCACCGCAAGACGCGATTCGTCCAGTCCGTTCGCCAGGGCCGCTGCAACGAACCAGTGCCCCCGCACCCGCCCGGCTCGTTGCAACGCGCGCAGGATGACCTCGTCGCGAATTCGCGCTGCGCGCGGCAAGCGCAGCCCGGAGGTCACACGGCGAGCCGCGTGCGACCCTTGGCTCGCCGTGCTCGTAGAACCGCCCGCCCGCCCCGCGTCTTCAGGCGCGCGCGAAATCCGTGCGTGCGACTGCGGCGGGTCTTGGAAGGCTGATAGGTGCGTTTCATTCGCCGTCACTCCGAAAGACTTCTGAAAAAGCTTGGTATTAGACAGCCCCGCTCGCAACGCTGTCAACGGCGCGAGTACGCACGCATCGCACCTCGCCGCGATCACTCGCGGCCGATCGCGTTGTGGATAACCGCCGATGAAAGGCGGTAAAATGCCAGGCCCTGTACGTCAATCAATCGGCCATCAGAGCCGCGCCTTCCACGAGATCGTCGCTATCCCATGAGCAGCTTCTGGCGTTCCTGCCTCGAGTATTTTCAGCGCGAACTGACACCGCAGGAATTCTCCGCCTGGATCAAACCGATCCGCTGCAGCCGCAACGACAATACCGTGCTGCTCGAAGTCCCGAACAGGCTTACGCAGCGCTGGATCAAGGATACCTATCTCACGCGCGTGCAGCATCTTGCCGACGAGCATTTCGATACGCCCATGACCATCGCGATCGAGTTGCTTCCACGGCAGAGCAATGGCGTGCACGGCCAAGCGCCCGGCAGCGAGCCACGGACCGAGACGCCGCCTCGGCCGCAGCCCATTACCGATCCTTCCCGGCTCAATCCGGCCTACACGTTCGAGACCTTCGTCACCGGACGGGCGAACCAGCTCGCGCGCGCGGCGGCCATCCAAGTCGCTGACAGCCCCGGGAGCTCGTATAACCCGCTGTTCATCTACGGCGGCGTGGGACTCGGCAAGACCCACTTGCTGCATGCGATCGGCAACCTGGTACGAGAGCGCGCGGGCAACGCCAAGATTCGCTACCTGCACGCCGAGCAGTACGTGTCGGACCTGGTGCGCGCCGTTCAGCATCGCTCGTTCGACCAGTTCAAGCGCTATTACCAGTCGCTTGACCTGCTGCTCATCGACGATATCCAGTTCTTCGCCGACAAGGATCGAACGCAGGAGGAGTTTTTTTACACCTTCAACGCCCTGCTCGAGTCGCGCCGGCTGATCGTGATCACCTGTGATTCCTTCCCGAAAGAGATCACGGGCATGGAGGATCGCCTGAAGACACGTTTCGGCTGGGGCCTCACGGTCGCAGTCGAACCGCCTGACCTGGAGATGCGTGTTGCCATCCTGCTGAAGAAAGCCGAGCTCGAAGGCGCGAGCCTCGATCAGCCCGTGGCCTTCTTCATTGCGCAACAGGTCCAGTCGAACGTGCGCGAGCTCGAGGGCGCGCTCAAGCGCGTGCTTGCCTTCTGTCGATTCTCCGGCCAACCTCTGAACGTCGACTCGTGCAAGGAAGCCCTGCGCGATCTGATCGCCGTGCAGAGTCGTCAGGTGACCATTGACAACATACAGCGCACAGTCGCCGAGTACTACAAGATCAAGGTTTCGGAGATGTACTCCAAGAAGCGCAGCCGCATCATTGCGCGTCCGCGGCAAGTCGCCATGGCGTTGGCGAAGGAGCTCACGCCCCTGAGCCTGCCCGATATCGGCGAAGCATTCGGTGGCCGCGACCATACCACGGTGCTACATGCCTGCCGCAAGGTGGCGCAGTTGCGCGACACGAACGCCGACATCACGCGCGACTTCAATTCGCTGCTGCAGGCGTTGAGAAACTGACGATGTATTTGCCGGTATCGAATGTGGATAAGAGCAGCGCCAGCGCGCCCCCGCCAATTCATTCACAATTCACCCACACCCCATACAGGACTCGTACAGTTGCCGCGCCGGCGACTTTGTCTTCTGCATTGATCGCGTTGCCTCGTTTTCCCGCAGTTTCGCTATCGCCTACCATTACCACTACATTGGATAACCAATGAAACTATTGGAATGCTCGCGTGACGAACTGCTGCTCCCACTGCAGACGGTCAGCGGGATCGTGGAGCGTCGCCATACCCTTCCGATTCTCTCGAATGTCCTGCTCGACCGGAGCGAGGATGGGCTGACGCTGCTCGCGACGGATCTCGAGATACAGGTTTGCTGCAAGACCTCATTCGGCTCGCAGGCAGGCGCTTTCGCAATCACCACCTCGGCGCGCAAGCTGCAGGATATCCTGCGCGCTTTGCCCGTCGACGCGAAGGTATCGCTGGAGAGCAACGCGAATCGCCTGCAGCTCAGGTCCGGGCGCAGCCGTTTCACCTTGCAGACCTTGCCGGCGGATGATTTCCCGCGCCTGGCCGCCGGCAGCGACCACGTCGGCGAAGTCGTTGTGTCGCAGGGCGCGTTACGCCCGCTGCTCATGCTGGTGCAATACGCGATGGCGCAGCAGGACATTCGCTACTACCTGAACGGATTGCTACTCTCGGTGGAAGGGCACGAGTTGCGGGTGGTTGCCACCGATGGCCACCGGCTCGCGTTCGCCAGAACGAGCCTCGAATCCGAGCACCCGCGTCACGAGGTGGTTCTGCCTCGCAAGGCCGTGCTGGAGTTGTCGAAGCTACTCGGGGAAAGCGATGCGCCGGTACGGATTGCGCTGCTTGGCAACCAGGTGCGGTTCGACTTCGGCGCGGTCGAGCTCTTCACCAAGATCGTCGACGGAAAATTCCCGGATTATGGCCGGGTGATACCGGCTGGTCATTCCAATATCATCACGCTCGACCGTGCTGGGTTGTTGCAGGCGTTGCAGCGGGCCGCGATTCTGTCCAACGACAAGTTTCGCGGAGTGCGCTGGCTGCTCACCAAGGACAGCTTGCGCATATCGTGCAGCAACACCGAGCAAGAAGAAGCCCAAGAGGAGATCGAGCTCGATTACTCGGGCGCAGCGATCGATATCGGTTTCAACGTCAACTATCTGCTCGACGTGCTCAATGCGCTCTCGGGCAGTCAGGTCACATGCGCATTCGGCGACGCGAGCAGCAGCGTACTGATGACCGATCCCGGGCTGGACAGCTTCAAGTACGTCATCATGCCCATGCGCATATAGTCATGGCAGGTCCGATGGAGAACGAGAACGAAGAGTTTCCGCGTGGCGACGAGGGTGCGGAGTACGATGCGCGCAGCATCAAGATCCTGAAGGGGTTGGAGGCGGTGCGCAAGCGCCCCGGCATGTACATCGGCGACACGCAGGATGGCACCGGGTTGCACCACATGGTGTTCGAAGTGGTCGATAACGCGGTCGACGAGGCGCTGGCCGGCCATTGCGACGACATCCTGATCACGATCCACTCCGACAATTCCATCAGTGTCGCCGACAATGGGCGCGGTATTCCGACCGAGATCAAGGAGGACGACGAGCTCAAGCGCTCGGCTGCCGAGATCGTCATGACCGAGCTGCACGCGGGCGGGAAGTTCGACAGCAATTCCTACAAGGTGTCGGGCGGGTTGCATGGGGTTGGCGTCTCGGTGGTGAACGCGTTATCCGATTGGCTGCGCCTGACCATCCGGCGTGACGGCGAGGCGCACTTCATCGAGTTTCGCGAAGGGCTCGCCACCGAGCCGCTCAAGCCGATCGGCAAGACCGAAAAGCGCGGCACCGAGGTGCATTTTCTTGCCAGCCGCGCGGTGTTCGGCAATGTGGAGTATCACTACGACATCCTCGCGCGGCGCTTGCGCGAGCTGTCGTTCCTGAACCACGGCGTGCGCATCCGCCTCATCGATCAGCGCAGCGCAAAGGAAGAAGTGTTCGCCTTCACCGGCGGGGTGCGCGGCTTCGTCGAGTTCATGAATCGGACCAAGACCGTGTTGCACCCGAACATCTTTCATGCCCGTGCGGAGAAGGACGGTATCGGCGTCGAGGTGGCGATGCAGTGGAACGACTCCTACCAGGAGTCGGTACAGTGTTTCACCAACAACATCCCGCAGCGCGATGGCGGCACCCATCTGACGGGGTTGCGCGCCGCCATGACGCGCACGCTCAACCAGTTCATCGAGGCCAACGAGCTCGCGCGTCGCGCCAAGGTCGAGACCAGCGGCGATGACATGCGCGAAGGGCTGTGCGCGGTGCTGTCGGTCAAGGTGCCGGAGCCAAAGTTCTCGTCGCAGACCAAGGACAAGCTGGTGTCCTCGGAAGTTCGCCCCGTGGTCGAGGAGGTACTGGCGCAGAAGCTGGCCGAGTACCTGCTCGAGCGACCGAGCGACGCCAAGATCATCGTCTCCAAGATCATCGAAGCCGCGCGCGCGCGCGAGGCGGCGCGCAAGGCGCGCGAGATGACCCGACGCAAGGGCGTGCTCGACTCTTTCGGCTTGCCGGGAAAGCTCGCCGACTGCCAGGAGAAGGATCCGGCGCAGTGCGAACTCTACATCGTCGAGGGCGACTCGGCGGGTGGCTCGGCCAAGCAAGGGCGCGACCGGCGCTTCCAGGCGATTCTTCCGCTCAAGGGCAAGATTCTCAATGTCGAGCGGGCGCGCTTCGACAAGCTGCTCTCCTCGCAGGAGATCTCGACCCTCATCACGGTGCTTGGCGCAGGTATCGGCAAGGAGGAATACAACCCGGACAAGCTGCGCTATCACCGCGTCATCATCATGACCGATGCGGATGTGGACGGCTCGCATATCCGTACCTTGCTGCTGACTTTTTTCTACCGCCAGATGCCCGAACTGGTGGAGCGCGGGCACATCTACATCGCCCAGCCGCCGTTGTACAAGGTGAAGCACGCTCGCCAGGAGCGCTATCTGAAGGACGATCACGAGCTGAAGGAATACCTGCTGCGGCTCGCTCTTACCGACGCGGAGTTGACGCCGCGTTCAGGCGAGCTCCCGCTCACCGGCGAGGCGTTGGCCAAGGTCGCGCGCGAGTTCTTTCTGGCCGAAGCCGTCATCGAGCGAGTGCGTCGCCTGATCGACGAACAGGCGCTTTACGCGTTACTGCGCGGAGTCGCGATCGATCTATCGGATGCGGAACGCGCGCACCAGAGTGCGCAGCGCCTGCAAGCCGCGGTCCAGGGTCCGGGGCTCGTCATCTCCCCGCGATACGACGACAATTCCGAGCGCTGGTCGCTGGAAATGGGGCGTATGCAACACGGCAATCGGCGCGTCACCTCGCTTGACATGGATTTTCTGCTCAGCGGTGACTTCGGCCAGATACGCAGAACCAGTGAGCTCATCACGGGGCTACTCGGTGACGGCGCAGTCGTACGCCGAGGCGAGCACTCACGACCGGTGAGCGAGTTCAAGGAAGCGCTCGACTGGCTGCTGGAAGAAGTGAAGCATGCAGTCGGTATTCAGCGCTACAAGGGTCTGGGTGAGATGAATCCCGAGCAGTTGTGGGAGACCACCATGGATCCGGCAACTCGCCGTCTGCTGCGAGCCCAGATCGAGGATAGTATCGCGGCCGACGAGATCTTCACCACGCTGATGGGCGATATGGTCGAGCCGCGCCGCGCTTTCATCGAAACCAATGCGCTCGGTGTGCGCAATCTCGACGTCTAGAGGTTAGATCCCGGCCCGGGGATGAGGATCCGACAACGGCTTCGGCAGGTATATGCAGACAAGACGAGCGCCACAATCAGGGCCGCGCTTTGTGCGCCGACGCTCCCCCATTCACGGGTACGGCATTTTCGCCCGGCGCAAGATCGCCAAGGGCGAGCGGTTGATCGAATACAAGGGTGCCCTGATCGACGCCGACCAGGCCGAGGGGCGCTACCCGGAGGACGGCACACCTCCGCACACGTTTCTGTTTGATGCCGACGACGACTTGTACATCGATGCGGGCGTAAGCGGCAATTCGGCGCGCTGGATCAACCACTGTTGCTCACCGAACTGTGAGACGGTGCAGGAAGGACGGCGCATTTTCATCGAGGCCGTGCGCGCGATCCGGCCCGGCGAGGAGATCTCCTACGACTACCGCATCACCCTCGACGAGCCGCACGATGCGCGCGCGCGCCGGAAGTGGGTATGCCACTGCGGTGCGCCCGGCTGTCGGGGAACGATGCTCGCGCCGCGAAAGCGCTAGCCCGACCCGCAAGCACCAGCGCATTACCGCGCCGCCGCGCAGACGCATCCGCCCCCTTCCCCCGGAAGAGGGAAGACAAGCATATAGCTGGGGAACACATACGAGTGGCGCACGTTGCGAGTCGGGTTGGAGCTCAGGCCCATCTAACCGCACCCGGCTCGACGCGACTTCGTGCATCAGGGGTTCGCCGGCTCGGCGGCGCGCAGACGCCCCTCGAAACCCAGACTTACCCGGCTCGGCGGCGCGCGCGACCGCGGGCCGGTGCCGAATCGGCTTCATTGGCGGCGGTCGCCCTGGTGGCGCGCGGCTGGAACTCGAAACCGATGTTGCCGCCGGCGCTTTTCACCAGATAGGCTTTGAACGGCCGCCCCTTTTTGGAAATGAAGCGCGGCAGCAGACCGGTGCGACCTTCGCGCAGGAGCTTGCACACCTCGTCGCGCTCGATCGGTTGCTGCAAAATGATGCGGCTGACGCGAAAATCGCAGCTTCGCTCCGAGCCGACGGCGTTCTCGCAGGTGTAGCCGCTGCCGTACTCGTAAACCGAGCCATCGCATTTGGGGCAGGCGCCAAGCGCGTCCTGCGCGCTGAAGTCCGGCTTCGCATCCGCGCCCTCGCCCGCACCCGGCTGACCGAAATCGAACTCGCTGCGCTGCTCGTCGTTCAGTCGGATCGAGGCTGCGAACGGCCGCCCCTGCCGGCTGCGGAATCCGGTCAATGGACCGATGCGCCGGTTACGGATCAGCTCCTCGACTTCTTCGGGCGCCCATTCGCGCCCTGAAACCACCTTCCAGAGCGAAAAATCGCATTTCTGGCACTGGAACTTGCGGTAGTTTTCTTGCACCACGCCAGCGCATTTCGGGCAAGGGCTGGCGAGCGTCGCGAACGCGGTATCCGGTATGTCGCCGTGCTTGATACGCGCAACCATGTCCTGCGTGACCGCGGTGATGTGCTCCATGAACTCGGCGCGTGGAAGCTTGCCGTGTTCCATCTGCCTTAACTTGAACTCCCAGTCGCCGGTCAACTCGGGCGAGGTGAGCTCCGTCACGCCGAAGTGACGCAGCGCAAATAACAGCGAGAACGCCTTTGGCGTGGGCACCAGCTCGCGGCCATTGCGCACGACGTATTCTTCGGCGATCAAACCTTCAATGATGGCGGCGCGTGTGGCCGGCGTGCCGAGACCCTTGGCGTCCATGGCGGCGCGCAGCTCCTCGTCCTCGATGAGCTTGCCTGCCCCTTCCATGGCCGAGAGCAATGTCGCCTCGGTATAACGCGCAGGCGCGCGCGTACGCTCCTCGGCGATGTCGAGGCCGATCACGGCGGGGCGCTCGTCGCGTTGCACCGGGACCAAGCGGGCGTCTTCTCCCTGCGCTTCACGCCCATAGACGGTGAGCCACCCGGGCTTCTGCAGGATCTTGCCTTCGCTCTTGAAGTGTTGCCCTTCTACCGCGGTGATGCGTGTCGTCTGCAGGTACTCGGCCGCCGGGTAGAACACGGCCAGGAAGCGACGCACGACCAAGTCATAGAGTTTCTGTTCCGGCTCGGACAGCGCCTTGGGGAGCTGCAGCGTCGGAATGATCGCGAAGTGATCCGAGATCTTGCTGTTGTCGAAGATGCGCTTGTTCGGACGCACCCAATTGTTCTTGAGGATCTCGCCGGCAAACGGCGCATACGGCGCTTGGCCCGCGCCACCAGCCTCGGACTTGCGCGCCACGGTGCGCTTGGCGCCGCCGGCAAACTGCGCCAGCGTGGTGCGCACCGTTTCCAAGTAGTCTTGCGGCAGCGCACGCGCGTCGGTGCGCGGATACGTCAGTACCTTGTGTTTCTCGTACAGCGCCTGCGCCAGCGCCAGCGTGCTCCTTGCCGAAAAGCCGAAGCGGGCGTTTGCTTCGCGCTGTAGGCTCGTGAGATCGAACAGCAGCGGCGAGAGCTGGCTCGACGGCTTGGACTCCTCGGTAACCGTCCCGGACTTGCCCCGGCAAGCGGCGACGATCGCTTCGGCGTCTTCGCGCTTCCACATGCGCTCGGCACGGCGCTCGGGATCGTCGTCCTTGCGAAACTCGGGATCGAACCAGCGCCCCGCGTATTCGCCCGCTTTGGCGGCGAAGGTCGCGTGCACCTCCCAATAATCGCGCGGCCGAAACGCGCGAATTTTCTCCTCGCGCTCGATCAGTACGACCAGGGTCGGCGTCTGTACGCGCCCGACAGTCGTCTTGTAGAAGCCACCTTCCTTGGAGTTGAATGCCGTCATGGCGCGCGTACCATTGATGCCGATGAGCCAATCGGCTTCCGAACGGCACTTGGCTGCGTCGGCAAGCGGCAGCATTTCCTTGTCGCCTCGCAAGGCATCGAAGCCTTCGCGGATCGCCGCCGGCGTCATCGACTGCAGCCATAAGCGGCGCACCGGCTGTCTCGCTTTGCAGTACTGCACGATGTAGCGAAAAATGAGCTCGCCTTCGCGCCCCGCGTCGCACGCGTTCACAAGCGTGTCGATGTCCTTGCGCCGGATGAGCTTCGCGAGCAATTTCAGGCGCGCCTCGGTGCGCGCGATCGGCTGCAAATCGAAGTGCGGTGGAATTACCGGCAGATGGTTGAAGGACCACTTGCCGCGCTTGACCTCGAACTCATCGGGCACGACCAGCTCGAGCAGATGCCCGACCGCCGAGCAGATGACGTGTGCTTCGCCCTCGAAGTAGTCATCGTGGCGCGTGAAACCGCCGATCGCACGCGCGATGTCGTTGGCGACCGATGGTTTCTCAGCGATGACGAGGGACTTGCCCATGACTTGAGTGGATCCACGTTCGTGGGTGGCGGGCGGCAAAGAGCGGCAGATGATAAGAACAATCCCGCACGATGGCAAGGAACGCCCCGGAGCAATCGCTCGCGCGTATCCGGCTCGTGCGTGTTCTCAGTCAGTCCAGGCGCTGGTAGTCGCCTCGATCGGTACGGCTCACGCGCGCATCGAGCTCGAGCTGAGTCAACAATGCCGCCAATCGTTCGACCGGCAGTGCCGTGCGCTCGATGAGCGCATCGAAACCGCATGCGTCGTGCCCTAGCGCGGCGAGCACACTCGCGGCGTCGGGCTCGAGCGCGGGTTGCTTGACCGCTTGCGCGCTCGCCCGGGCCACCATGCCGAGCTCGTCGAGCACATCGCGCGCATCGTCCACCAGCTTTGCGCCTTGCTTGATCAAGTGATGGCAGCCTTTGCTGAGCGGCGAATGGATCGAACCGGGGATTGCGAACACTTCGCGGCCCATGTCAACGGCGCAACGCGCCGTGATCAACGAACCGCTCGCTAACGCGGCTTCGACCACCAGGCAACCGTGACTCAATCCGGCGATGATGCGGTTGCGGCGCGGAAAATGATGCGTCGAAGGAGGCGCGCCGAGCGCGAACTCGGATAACACCAGGCCATCGGCAACGAGTCGCAGAAAGAGTTGCTCGTTGCTGCGCGGATAAATGACATCGATGCCGCAACCGAGCACCGCAATTGAGCGCCCCGTCTCATCCAGCGCCCCGCGGTGCGCGGCAGTGTCGATGCCCAGCGCCATACCGCTCGCGATGCACAAGCCGTGGGCGGAGAGCGCGCGCGCAAAGGCCTCGGCATTGCGCATTCCCTGCGCCGACGCGTTGCGACTGCCGACCATGGCAAGCACCGGGCGCGCAAGCAGTTCGATGTTACCGGCGGCGTACAGCACGGGCGGTGGGTCGGGTGTTTCGAGCAGCGGTCGCGGGAAGCGCGCATCCTCGAGCGTGAGAATGGCGTGACCGGACTGCATGCTCCAATCGAGCGCGGCTTGCACCGCCGGCGATTTAGGACTGTGTCGAATGGCCTCGGCGAGCGCCGGATCGACCACGCGTGCAAGACTTTGCTGGGACTGGCGCAGCACTTCGGTGGGCGCGCCGAACGTCGCCAACAGCCGCCGCCAATGCACCCCGCTGAGCGCCGTAACGGCGTTCAGCGCAAGCCAGGCGCGTAGCGATCCGGTATCCAATGCCGCACCGGGGCCGGTTGCACCGGAACGGCTTGTGCCCGGGTTACGGATTCTGCACGCGGTCGAGCACGTTGATGGTCGAGTTCGCCTGCATCACCAGGGCATACGAGACTCTTTCGAACGTGCGGAACACGAACAGCAGGCCGTGACGCACCGGCGGCAGATCGGTCTCGGGCTGTGGCGCCCTGATGGTGTCGTCGCGGCCAGTCGGACCTTGCCGGCCCCACAAGGGCGTGTTGCGGAAGCCCGAGATCGGTCCCGTGCTCTGGCGAATGTTGCCCGCGCTTTCAGCGCTGCGATAGACCGCGAGCACCGTGCCGACTTCGACGCCGTCGCGGCTACCGCGGTTCAGCGTCACCACGCTGTGCACGCCGGCCTCCGCCAGCCCGCCGTACGCGGAAATGATTCGCCCCGTGATCGGCTTTTCCGGTGCGCGTGGAATGTAGCTCGCGAAGCTCGGCTTGGGCGCTGGAAACATCCGGTCGCCGATGTACATCTCCTGGTTCGAGCGTACGATCTCCAGGATCGCCACTTCGCCGGGCCGCACGACCCGGGCATCGCCCAAATAGACCGCTTCAAACCCGAGCTGCTCGTGCGTATCGGGATCGACCAGGGGCTCACCAGGCCGGAACACTTGCCAGAACTGGTTCGAGCTGCCGTTGATTCCGCGCGCGAAGGCGCGACTGCCCGCGCCGAGCACCATGCGGTTTTCCTGGGTGGCGACGATGCGCGGTGCCGCATCTAGGCTCGATTGGTCGATCACCAGTGGCTGGGTGAGGAACGGCTGGATCGCATCTGGCGGAATGCTCGGAATGGCTTCGGCGGCGCGCGCCTCGACGCGCACCTTCGGCGTGAGCACGACGGTGGGGATGCCCGCCATGACGCGCGCGCGCCCGGCGGCGCGGTCGAGCACGATCACGTCCCCCGGGAAGATTCGATGCGGATTCTTGATCTGATCCTTGTTCAGCTCGAACAATTGCGGCCAGCGCCATGGATCTTTCAGGAATCGTCCCGATATGCCCCATAGCGTATCGCCCGGAACGACGATGTAGCGATCGGGGGCGTTCGGATCGAGCGCCGGCCCGCTTGCCGCTGCCCACGCGCCGCTCATCGGACTCAGCAGCAACATGGCGCCTATAATGATCAGCTTGCGCATCGCAGCCCCCCGCATCCCCTTTGTGAGGCACAACGCACGCCTAAGCGCGCAGCCGTTTTGACAACTCGGTTTAAATTCTGCATCTAGCGACCTCTATTTGCAAGCATTTATGGCGATTCTTCCGATTCTGCTCTACCCCGATCCGCGGTTGCACAGGGTGGCCGCACCGGTCGCGCGCGTCGATGACTCGATTCGGACGCTCGTGCGCGATATGGCGCAAACCATGTATTCGGCGCCCGGGGTGGGCCTGGCGGCAACCCAGGTCGATGTCCACAAGCAGGTTATCGTCATCGACATTTCGCCCACGCACGATGCGCTCAAGGTGTTCGTCAATCCTGAGATCGTGGCAAGCCGGGGCGCCTCCGACGTGGAGGAAGGCTGTCTCTCGGTCCCGGGGGTGTACGACAAGGTCGCGCGCGCACAGTGGATTCGGGTGCGGGCGCTCGATGCCGAAGGCAACGCCTTCGAACTTGACGCCGATGGCTTGCTTGCCGTGTGCATTCAACACGAAATGGATCATTTGAGGGGCAAGGTGTTCGTCGAATACCTGTCGCCACTGAAACGCCGCCGCATTCTCACCCGCATCCGCAAGCAGGAGCGCCGCGCAGGCTAGGTCTGCCGCGCTCGGTCTGTCGAGCCGCTCGGAGCGGGCGCGGCGAAGTCTTTGGAGTATGCGATCGTTCCATGCGACTGGTATTTGCCGGTACACCTGAATTCGCCGCCGTCGCCCTGCGTGCGCTACTCGACAAAGGCCACGACGTGGTATCCGTATTGGCGCAGCCCGATCGGCCGTCCGGACGAGGCCTTCGCGCATCGTATGGTCCCGTAAAACAGCTTGCCTTGAGCCGCGGAATTGCGCTGCATCAGCCGCTCAGCTTGCGTGATGCCGCCCTTCAGGCGAGCCTTGGCGGGCTCGCTGCGGACGCGTGGGTGGTCGCTGCATATGGCTTGTTGCTGCCGCAGGCGGTGCTGACCCAGCCGCGCCTGGGCTGCATCAACATTCACGCATCGCTGCTTCCTCGCTGGCGCGGTGCTGCGCCGATTCAGCGCGCGATCTTGGCCGGTGACGCCGAGACCGGCGTCTCGATCATGCAAATGGACGCGGGTCTGGACACCGGCCCGGTCTATCTTCGCCGTGCACTGCCGATTCACGCGCACGACACCGCCGCAAGCCTGCATGACCGTCTGGCCGAAGTCGGCGCGAGCGCCGTCTGCGAGGTGCTCGACGCCCTGGCGGCGGGAACCATCTGCGCCGAACCGCAGGCCCCCGAGGGGGCGTGTTATGCGTCCAAGCTCGCCCGCGACGAGGCGCGTATCGATTGGTTGCAAAGCGCCTTGTCCCTCGAACGGCTGCTGCGTGCACTCGACCCCGTTCCCGGGGCGTATACGCTGCACGCCGGTAGCGTGCTCAAGATCTGGTCGGGACGGGTATCGGCCGGACGCGCCGGCGAGGCGCCGGGCGTCGTGCTCGCGGCCGGGCCCGCCGGCATCGAGATCCAGTGCGGGGAGGGCAGCCTGATCGTGACCGTCCTGCAGCGCGCAGGCAGCCGGCGCCTCGACGCGGGGGCGTTCCTGCGCGGCCACCGCATCGAGGTGGGCGCGCGTCTGGGGGGCTGAGGCGGCATGCTGATCGAGCAGCGCCTGGCAGTCGAGGCGATCCATGGGGTACTGACCGGAAGGAGTCTCACGCCACTGCTGGAGCAGCTCTTCAGGCGCCACTCTGAGCTCGACGCGGGTCAGCGCGGTGCAGTGTTCGACATTGCGCACGGGTCCTTGCGCCATCTCGGGCTCCTGCGCGGAGTTTGCGCCGCGATGCTGCGCAAACCGCCCAATCCGCCGCAACTGCAAGCGCTGCTGGTCGCCGCACTTTACCAGCTTGCGTTCACCAGAGCCGCGCCACACGCCGTGGTCGACCATGCCGTGCGTGCCGCCGAGCAGGCGGGGTGGCCGTGGGCGAAAGGCATGGTCAATGCGGTGCTGCGCCGTTTTCTGCGCACTCGTGAAGAGCTGCTGGCGCGCGCCCGCAGCACGCCGGAGGGCCGGTTTTCCTACCCCGATTGGTGGCTGGAACGCATTCGCGCCGCTCATCCCGATCGCTGGCAGGCAATCCTGGACGCGGGTAACCAGGTGCCGACGATCGGTCTGCGAGTGAACGTGCGTCGCGCGACGCGTGATGCCTACCTCGACTCGCTGCATGAAGCCGGCCTTGACGCGCTTGCCCTCGATGATGTGGGTGTCATGCTCACGCGCCCCGTGCCCGCGGCGCAGATCCCGGGACTCGCACAGGGCCTGGTGTCGGTCCAGGACGCCGGCGCGCAGCTTGCGGCCGGGTTTCTCGATCTACGTGCCGGCCAGCGGGTGCTCGATGCGTTCGCCGCTCCCGGCGGCAAGGCCGCGCATATCCTCGAGCGCGAGTCGGTGCAACTCGTCGCGCTCGACAACGATCCGGCCCGGCTAGAGCGCGTGCACGAGAATTTTCGCCGGCTCGGGCTGGAAGCCACCTGCCATTGTGCCGATGTCGGCGAGCTCGAGCGCTGGTGGGATGGCTGCGCGTTCGACCGGGTGCTGGCGGATCTGCCGTGCACGGCCTCGGGCGTTGTGCGCCGCCATCCCGATATCAAGTGGCTGCGCCGTGAGTCGGACATTGCGGCGCTGGCCACGCGCGCCTCGGCGCTGCTGGATTGTCTGTGGCGTGTCGTGCGCCCCGGTGGTAAATTGCTGGTCGCCACCTGCTCGGTATTCCGTGAGGAGAATCGGGGCCAGGTCGACGACTTCGTCGGACGCCATGCGGACGCACGACTTGCGCCGCTTCCCGGACAAGACGCTCTTGATTTGCAGTTGTTGCCCGACGAACGCCATGACGGCTTCTACTACGCATTGCTCGAGCGGGTCTAGGCTTCACCGGTGCAATTTGCCTGTTCGCTTCTTGGCCAGCAGCCCGGGCCCGGTCAGGGCGATCGCCTTGCCCGCGCAGACGCTTTCGATCCTTGGCGTGCGTGATCGCATGGGACATGCGCGTTAGACGTTTTCTCGCGCTCGCCGGGTTGCTCTTTCTCGTGCTCGTCGCGCGCGCGGACAATATCGAGGTCCGCAACGCCGCCATCACGCTCGGTGAAGACGGCTACGTCCTGGACGCGGACTTCGATATTGCGCTCACGCCCACGCTGGAAGATATTCTGGGCAAAGGCGTGCCGCTCAATTTCCTGCTGGAGGTCGAGATCATCCGCCCCCGCTGGTACTGGTTCAACGACAAGGTCGCCGCCAGCGCGCAGCAGTACAAGCTCTCCTACAATTCGCTCACGCGCCAGTATCGGGTGTCGCTCGGGACGTTGTTCCAGAACTTCGGGACCCTGGACGAGGCAGTGCGTTTCTTCTCAAGCGTGCGTAATCTCCCGGTAGCGGACAAATCGGCCCTTCAACCGGGCACCGTGTACCAGGCGGCGGTGCGCATGCGCCTGGACGTCTCGCAGCTCCCCAAGCCATTTCAGATCACCGCGCTCGGATCGCGTGAGTGGAATCTGAGCTCGGACTGGCATCGGTTTGCGCTACCCCCATGACCGCACTGTCCGCCCGCACTCGCCGCCGGCGCTTCGCACGCGCGATGCGCTATGCCGTCGTCTTGTGCGTGGGCTTGGGCGCCGTGGCGCTGTACCTGTTGTCCACCGCCACGGCGAACACGACGACGTTCGCGGAACACTACCCGGCGCTGTTGCTGGTCAACGGGGCGCTCGTTCTCATACTGGTTGCGCTGCTGGTCTATCAATTGGTGCGGCTGGGAGGACGCTTGCGCCGGCGCGAGTTCGGTTCGCGTCTGGCGCTGCGATTCGTCCTGCTGTTCGCGCTGATGTCGCTGCTGCCCGGCGCACTGGTGTACGCGGTATCGGTGAAGTTTCTCGCTCGTTCCATCGAGTCGTGGTTCGAAGTGCGGGTCGACAAGGCCTTGGAGAGCGGTTTGAGCCTGGGCCGTGGCATGCTCGACAGCTTGCTGAAGGAGCTGACGAAGAAGGCGGACGAGATGAGCCTCACACTCTCGCGCCTGCCGCGCGAAGAGCAGGTGGGCGCACTGAGCATTCTGCGCGAGCAAGCGCACGTGCGCGAGGCGACCCTTTTCACCAGCCGCGGCCGTATCGTCGGCTATGCGGGCAACGAACAGGCTGGACTGATACCCGAGACGCTGTCGCACGCGGCGCTCAAGCAGGTCCGGCAGCTCAAACGCTATGCCGCGATCGAATCCGCCAGCGAAGGCGGCGGATTGTATATGCGCGTGGTGGTGCCGCTGGACATTCCGTCATTGAGCGAAGGCGTGCGCGCCCTGCAGTTGTTGGAGCCGGTTCCGAGGAACCTGGCGGCCGATGCCGAGACGGTCCAGGGCGGCTATCGGGACTACCAGGAGCTGCTGCTCGCGCGGGTTGGCTTGAAGCGGCTCTACGGGGTGACGCTGACGCTCGCGTTGCTGGTCGCACTGCTATCCGCGTTCCTGCTGGCCTTTCTGCTGAGCGAAAAGCTGGCCGCACCGCTCGCCACCCTGGCGCGCGGCACGCGCGCCGTGGCGCACGGTGATTTCAGCCAGCATATCGCGGTCGTTAGCCGTGACGAGCTTGGCGTACTGACGCAGTCGTTCAACACCATGACCGAGCAACTGAGCGAGGCGCGCGAGTCGGCCGAGCACCATCAACTGGAGCTTGCGCGCGCAAAGAGCTATCTCGAGAGCCTGCTCGCTCACCTGTCCACCGGGGTGATGTCGTTCGACGCGCAGATGCGGCTGCGCTCGTCCAATCCGAGCGCTGGCGCAATCCTGGGGCGCAACCTCGACGCGCTGCTGGGTGTGCGCCTTATCGACATCGCGCAAGACGCAACCGAGTTGACGCCGCTCGCCAGCGCGATCGCAGACGGATTCGCGCAGGCCGAGAACGCCGAATGGGAGGGCCAGGCAACGATTCAGCGCGGCGGCCTGGAGAAGACCATCCTGCTGCGCGGAACGGGGCTCGGCGCCGATACCGAAGGCGGCTATGTAGTAGTGTTCGACGACATCACCGAGCTGATTCAAGCGCAACGCCATGCGGCATGGAGCGAGGTCGCCCGGCGACTCGCGCACGAGATCAAGAATCCGCTCACCCCGATTCAGCTCTCGGCCGAACGCCTGCAGCTCAAGCTCGCTACCAAGCTCAGCGCAGCCGACGGCGAAATGCTGGAACGATCGACGCGACTCATCGTGGAACAGGTGGCGGCATTGAAAAGCATGGTGGATGCCTTCAGCCAGTACGCCCGATCGCCTGAACCGCGGCTGCAGGTGCTGGACCTCAATCAACTCGCGCGCGAAGTGCTCGGCTTGTACGAGACACTCGGCGGCGCGATGCAGATGCGGCTTGCGCCGCAGCTGCCGGCGGTGCAGGGCGATGCGCGACTGCTGCGTCAGGTGTTCCACAATCTCATGCAAAATGCCCAGGATGCGCTGGCCGACGTCGCCGAGCCTCGCATCGTGGTAACGAGCGAGGATGTGGGCCGAAGCGTTCGCCTGTCGATCGAGGACAACGGTTGCGGCATACCGGAGCAGTCGATGCAGCGCGTGTTCGAACCCTACGTGACGACCAAGCAGAAGGGCACCGGGCTCGGGCTTTCCATTGTGAAGAAGATCATTGAAGATCACGGCGGCAGCGTCTCGATCGAGAATCTGAAGCCGCACGGCGTGCGCGTCAGCATCGAACTGCCGAAACGCGCCGAGGCGGTGTCGCGTGCCGCCAGCGCCCGATGATAGCTACGCCCTTCGGTGCGAGCGCTTGGCGGGCAGGTTCCCCGCACGCGTGGTCTGGAGCAGACGCAAAGAACGGTTGGAGACCGAATCGATGCAGCAAATATTAGTGGTCGACGACGAGGTGGGAATCCGCGAGCTGCTGTCGGAGATCCTGCGCGATGAGGGCTATCAGGTGCGCCTGGCGGAGAATGCCAGCCAGGCGCGCGAAATGCGCGTGCAGAATCGGCCCGACCTGATCTTGCTCGACATCTGGATGCCCGATACCGACGGCATAACGCTGCTCAAGGAGTGGGCGGCGGGCGGCATGCTGACGATGCCGGTGGTGATGATGTCGGGCCACGGCACCATCGAGACCGCAGTCGAGGCAACCCGCATCGGTGCGTTCGATTTCCTGGAGAAGCCGATCGCGTTGCAGAAGCTGCTCGGCACGGTCGGGCGTGCGCTCAAGCGCGGGGCGGTGGAGCCGCACGCGCCGCTTTCGCTCGGCAGCCTCGGCCGTTCAACGTTGATCAACGAGCTGAAGCAACGCCTGGAGCGGGTTCGCAGCCTGCGCAGCCCCGTGCTCATCGCCGCCGAGCCCGGTAGCGGCGCCGAAGTGTGCGCGCGCTTCCTGCACCAGCCGAATACGCCCTGGGTTGCTCCCGACAGCACCGCGCTGCTGGCCGAAGCGCCGATGGAGCTCGCCGAGAAGGCACGCGATGGCGCATTGTTCCTGCACGACGTGAGCGAGCTCACCCGTCTGGAGCAGCGCGGCCTGCTGCTGCTGGTCGGCAAGCTCGACAAGTACAACGCGCGCTTGCTGTGCGCGGTATCGCGCTCGTTGCCCGAAATGGTAGCCGCCGGCACGTTCGACGTCCGCCTCTTCGGCGCGCTGTCGGCGGTGACGGTGGCGGTGCCAAGTCTGCGCCAGCATCGCGAGGACATACCGGAGCTCGCCGCCCTCATGCTCGCGCGCGGCATCGAAGCCAAGGAGTTGCCGCCGAAGCATTTCAGCACGGCTGCGTTGAACGCGCTGCGCAACCACGACTGGCCGGGCAATCTGCTGCAACTCGAGAACGTCGTGCGCAGCGCCACCCTGAGCGCCTTGGGCGACGAGATCACGCTCGACGACGTACAGCGGGTTGCGGCAAGCTTCGATCTGGAGCCGGTAACGCCAGCCTCCAGCCTGCCGCTCGACCTGCCGCTGCGCGAGGCACGCGATGCGTTCGAGCGGGTTTACTTCGAGCACCACCTGGGGCTCGAAAGCAGCAACATGAGCCGGGTTGCCGAGCGGGTTGGGCTCGAGCGTACCCATCTGTACCGGAAACTGAAGCAACTCGGCATCCGCGTCTCGAAGCGCAACGATGAGGCGCTGTAAGCGCCGTCCCCTCGGCGCACGGTAGCGGTTTGCGCCGTATCGATGCGCTGCGGGATAATTGCAGCCTCTCCGAAGGAATCCCGCCATGGCCAGCCGCAGCGATCTCTGTAATGCCATTCGCGCACTCGCGATGGATGCCGTCCAACAGGCGAATTCCGGTCATCCTGGCATGCCGATGGGGATGGCGGAAATCGCCGAGGTCGTATGGCGCCATCACCTGCGCCACAACCCGGCCAACCCGGCCTGGGCCAACCGCGACCGTTTCGTCGTCTCCAACGGCCACGGGTCGATGTTGCTCTATGCACTGCTGCATCTGACCGGCTACGATCTGCCGATGGCGCAACTGCGCCGCTTCCGGCAGTTGCATTCGAAGACCCCCGGCCACCCGGAATACGGGCTCACGCCCGGGGTGGAGACGACCACCGGCCCGCTCGGCCAGGGCCTCGCCAACGCGATCGGGATGGCGCTTGCCGAACGGGTGCTGGCGGCGCAATTTAATCGGCCCGGCTTCGAGCTCATCGATCATCGAACCTACGTGTTCCTCGGTGATGGCTGCCTGATGGAAGGCATCTCGCACGAAGCATGTTCGCTCGCCGGCACCCTTGGCCTGAGCAAGCTCATCGCCTTTTATGACGACAACTCGATCTCGATCGATTCGGAGAAGGGCAACATCCGCAGTTGGTTCAGCGACGACACCCCGGCTCGGTTTCGCGCTTATGGCTGGAGCGTTGTCGGTCCAGTGGACGGTCACGACAGCGACGCGATCGAACGCGCGCTGCAGGCCGCGCAAGCGGCGCCCGAGCGCCCCACGCTGATTGTCTGCAAGACCACCATCGCCAAAGGCGCGCCCCACAAGGCCAATACCGGTGCGGCGCATGGCGCCCCGCTCGGTGCCGACGAGGTTGCAGCGACCCGCGCGAACATCGGCTGGTCGCACCCGCCGTTCGAGATCCCGGCCGATGTCTATGCCGATTGGGATGCGCGCGCGCGCGGCCGCGATCTCGAGCGCGACTGGCAGGAGCAGCTTGGCCACTACGAACGCAGTCATCCCGCCGAGGCAACGCAGTTGCGCCGGCGTTTGGCGGGTGAGCTTCCAGACGATTGGGCGCAACGTGCCCGCGCACTCGTCGCACAGATGATCGCCAAGAGCGAGACCATCGCAACGCGCAAGGCTTCGCAAAACGTGCTCGAGTCCTTGTTGCCCGGGCTGCCCGAGCTGATCGGTGGATCGGCCGACCTGGCCGCTTCCAATCTCACCATGGTCTCGGGCTCCAAGCCGATCGCGCACAGTGGGGGTAATTACATTTTCTATGGTGTGCGCGAATTCGGCATGTGTGCAATCGCAAACGGCCTTGCGCTGCACGGCGGCCTCATTCCATACGCCGGCACCTTCCTGGTGTTCTCGGACTATGCACGCAATGCGCTGCGCATGGCCGCGCTCATGCGCATCCGCGTGGTGTTCGTGTTCACCCACGATTCGGTGGGCTTGGGCGAAGATGGGCCGACGCACCAGCCGATCGAGCATGCATCAGCGCTACGCCTTATTCCGCACATGGACGTATGGCGGCCGTGCGACAGCACCGAAACGGCGGTCGCCTGGAACGCGGCGCTCGAGCGCCGCGATGGCCCGAGCTGCCTGTTGTTGAGCCGGCAGAACCTTGCCTTCAACCCGCGCTCCGACGAGACCGTGCAGGCGATCCGGTGCGGCGGCTACGTGCTGGCGGATGCCGAGGACGCGCGCGCGGTATTGATCGCGACCGGGTCCGAAGTCGCGTTGGCGCTGGCTGCGCGCGCGCGACTGGCTGCGGCAGATATCCCGGTGCGGGTCGTGTCGATGCCCTCGACCAGCGTATTC
>WYBJ01000276.1 GCA_011525945.1 Burkholderiaceae bacterium
CGCCGCCGTGGAACGACCACCCCGGCAGCTCGTACGAGAGCGGGAAGCGACCCTTGTCGCCGGTCGGCAGCAGGCGCGACAGCAGCGACTGGCGCAGCCCGCTTTCGAAATCGCCGTTGATGACCGAGGGCACGGCGAACGCGTTCTTGGTGACTTCGGTGTTGTCGGTGTCGAACTCGGCGCCCGCCGTGCCTTTGTCCGGCAGGAAGGTGGCGCCGCCGCCGAGCGGGCTGAAGTACCAGCCGTTGGTGATGCCTTCGCGGATCACCGGTTCGAGGGCCGGCACGCCCTCGACCAGGTCGAAATTGGTGTAGGTGTTGCGCTTGTTGAGATCCGGAATGATCCAGTCCGGATTGCTGTGATACCACGAGACATCGGTGAAGCCGTAGGCCGGGATCGGAATGCCGAGCGCATCGACCGAGTAGCCTTCGTCACTCACCGTGCGCCAGATCGGGCTGCCGGCAAACTCCATGATGCGCGTATTGAGCGTGCCCGCGTACCACTGCCAGACGCGGCTGTGCGGCCCGCCTAAGCCGAAGTCGAGGAACAAGGGCGGCGTGCTGATGAAGTCTTCCTGGCCGAAACCGGCCAGGTCGTCGAGGCTGCGGTCGATGTCCGCGCCCGCGATCGAGCGTCCGTTCGGCGTTGCGGTAAACGCGAAGCCCGACTCGGCCGGCTCCGAGGCCGCCTTCTGGTAATAGTTATCCGCGAACGTCACGTTCTTCCAGACCGTGGCATCGGGGTCCTTGAAGTCGGCATACGGCACGTCGAGCGCGATGCCCATAATCTCGGCGAACGTGATCGCCTGCTGGATCTTGGCGTTGATATTCACCAGCACGGGCACCGCCCAGGGCGCGGCGAACACGCTCACGCCGGCCGCGATGGTGAGACCGGTCTGCACCGCCTGCGCCCACTTCTGGATCGGCACGTCGAGCGACTTCTGCTCGAAATCGTGCGGATCGAGCGTGGTCATCTGGATGTAGTCGGTGTCGATCTGGTACCAGCCCAGTCGCTGGATGATCTCGCTGTTGACGACCGTGCCGCGGCTGTGGCCGATGAAGTGCAGGGGCGAGGCGAAAATCCCGCCGTCGGCCTGCTGGTTCAGATCGTAGAGCGAGGCAAACAACGCATCCGCGGCCGCCTCGGCGAAGCCGCTGTCGCTGATGTCGGATTCGCCGTACCAGTCGGAGACCAGCACCACGGGCTTGCCGCTTTGCAACGCGTCTGCGCCGGTGAGGCCCGTGTTGCGATCGACCCATTTACCGGTCGTCTTCTGGTACGACAACACGACACCGCCGCCGCCGGCTTCGGTGATGAGTCTGCCGAGATCCATGAAAGCGATCGGCTGCTGGAAGTCCGGTCCGGTGAAATCCGAGATCGGATCGAGCTGGAAGCCGTGGGTGAGGATGGTGACGACGCTGTAGGGATCGTCGTTCTCGACCGCTGCCGCACTGAAGAGCGCCGACTTGTCGATGCCCTTGTCCTCGATTTCCACGCCCCAGTAATAGTTCTGTCCGGCCGTGAGCGCCTTGCGCACGACCGCGCTCACTTCGACGATCGTGCGCTTCGGATCGCCCGAGTCGCCCGCCTCGGTGAACTCGCGCTTCTCGTTCACCGTGTACTTCTTGCCGAGCTTGAGCGAGGACGAGGTCAGGATGCGATCGGGGTTGGGATCGTCGGTCTCGGCGAGCGACGGATCGTCGTCGAGATCGATGCCGAAAATGGTCTCGCGCCGCTCGCGCCACGGGTCGTCCGGCCACAGCCCCTTGCCCGGCGCGAGCGCGCTCCAGTACAGGCGCGTGGTGGTGGTCGCCGGATCGACGCCCATCAGGTCGGTGTCGACCTCCCACTCGAAGCGCAACACCCCGTCGTCGGCTGCGTCAGTGTCGACCTTGCCCGTGGGCGCGATCAGCTTCAGCACCTGGCTTGCCTGCAGCGACAGGCCGCGGCTGTACATCAGGATATCGATCGCCGGCAGGTTGAACGAACCGTCCGCTGCATCGTTGGCCTGCACGTGATCCAGCGGCAGCTCGTGCCAGTCCTTCACGCTCGAGGTGGCGCGCTCGAGCATGCCCTCGATGTCGTAGACCGCGATGTTGCCGGCATTGCGGAAGTTGGCGTAGAGCTTCTTCCCCGGCGCATCGACCTGCACGTCCTCGAGGAAAGTCATCGGAATGGGCGAGGTCGCGCCGAGGATCTTGGCGGCGCCGAACGGATCCTGCACCACGCCGACCTTGGAGCCGACCACGTGCAGGTCCTCGAACTCGACCGCGAGCATCGGATCCATGTAATAGAGCCGGGGGATGTACCAGTCGGCGACGAAGGCGTACTCGAGATCGGGTGTGAAGGCGACCCCCGAGGCGTTGCGGATGTCGAGGTCGTGCACCTGGCCCGAGCGCACGGTGAAGGTCGGGTAATACATATCCCCGGCGAGGACGCGCAAGCCCACCGGACGGGCGTTGTGCTTGAGCGAGATGTTCTTGATGTCGGCCGCGAACGCGTTGGCGCTGTTGTTGGTGATGCGAAGCGTGTGCAGCCCGGCGCTCAGATCGAGGCGCGAGGTGAAGAAGAGCTTGTCGGGCTCGCTGGTCGCCTTGATCTCCCACGGCTCCAGCCCGCCGTCGAGCTCCTTGATGACCTCGCGCCACTTCTTGGTGTTGGGCTGATCGGTCTGCGGGCGGTCGTCCTTGTCGACGTTGATGACGACGATCTTGCCCGCCACCTTGTTGCCGCTGGCGAATGCGAGCGGTCCGAACAGCGTGGTCGCGGGCACGGCGGCGAACAGCCGCGTGCCGTCGGCGTTGACCGCGAGGCTGTTGATGCGTCCGTTCGCCGGCGACGGGAAGCCGGTGATGGTCTGCGCCACCTTGTGGAAATTGGGCGAGGCCGGGTTCAGGTCGATGACGTAGATGCGCCCGGTGCCGGCGGCGTACAGATACTGCTCGCTCGGGTCGAGCGCGAGCGCGGTGACCACGCCGTCGCCGTCGATCGCGATCAGATCCATGGCGTCGGTGCTCGAATCGACGTCGTACTGCTGCAACGAAAAGGCGTCAATCACGGCGATGCCGCGATTGCCGGCGACGAACACGCGCGAGAGATCCTGTGTGGGCAGCGTATCCCACACCCCACCCAGGTTTTCGACCGGGATCTCCCTCACTACCTGTTCGATCACGCCGGGCTCGTCCGGGCGCGCGATGTCGATCACCTGCACCACGCCGCCGTCGCCGTTCCAGCGCCCGACGAAGCCGTAACCGCCCTTGTTGTCGACGCTGAACGACTGGCTCGCCACCCACTCGGGGGTGTTGGGGTCGGCGCGATAGAACGGCCGCTCGAGCGTCATCTCCGCCAATCCGATCAAGGTCGTGTGCGGCACCTTGAAGGTGATCGTGCCGCCGTTGTCCGGCCCCGAGGGCACCGCGGACACGTAGTCGGCGCCTTCGATGTACTCGACGCGACCGCCGAGCTTCAAGGCGATGCGGCTGTCGCCGATGTCGTCGCCGATCACCTGCCCCTGGACCACCGGCGACTGCGGATCGTAGAAGCGCCGCCCCGTGATCGTGATGGTGACATCGCCGTTCGCGGCCACGACGGGCTCGGCGACGTTGTCGATCGCCGGATCGCCCGGCCCGGCATACGGCGGGATCGGCGTGAGATCGGCCAGCACCGTCATCGGCGGCGCGCCGGGCGGCACGTTGACTTCGAGCTCATCGCCTTGCAGGCGCCCGGCCCATTCGCGCCAGATCTTGATGTCCGCGAGCTGGTAGAGCATCGGCAATACCAGCATGTTGGCATAGCCCGCCAGCAGACCGCCCGCCACCACCGCGCCTGCCAGGCCGCCGGTGGCCGCGATCCCCATGGCCAGGCCGAATGCCACGGTGAGGCCCGCGACGTAACCGAGATCGATGCGGATGACGCCGAGCGGCTGCGCCGACTTGGCCACCAGCACCGAGCCGCGCTCGCTCAAGCCGGGGAACGGTGGCGACGCGGTACGCGCGATGCCGTCCGCACCCACGACGCCCGAGTCGACCACGTTCCACACGTCCCGGCGCTCGCCGTTCGGGCCGACCGGAAGGTTCGCCTTGGTGAGGAAGTAGACCGTGTCGCCGGGGGCAGCGCTGCCCGGCGCGATCGGCACGGCGATCTGGACGGGGCCGTTCAATTCCGCGCCCTGGATGTCGAAGTTGAACGCGCCGACGTAATTGAAGGTGGTCTCGCCCTGCGGGTTCTTCGGCAATTCCAGCGGCAGCTCGTGCTCGCGGATGGTGGTGATCGTGACCGTGGCATCGCCGCTCAACTGCTCGGGACCAAATGCCGCCTGAATGCCATCGGCATTCTCGACCACGCCGCCCTCGACGCCGACGCCGGTATTGCCGGGCACGGCCGGCTCGACCCGGACTCGCAGCACTTCCTCGCCGAAATCGTGGATCACGGTGATCGTGGTCTCGCCCTCGGCCACCGCGCGGATGAGGCCGTCCTCGCTCACGGTCGCAACGGCGCTGTTGCCCGAGTAGTAGCGCGTGCCGTCCGCCGCTTGCGTGACGAAGATCGTGCCGCCGCTGCCCAGGCTCACCACCACCTGGCGTTGCCCGCCTTCGGGCACGATCGTGACCGCGTCGGGATAGGCGTCGATGCCGTACAGATGCGAGAGCATCTCCCGGTTGCCGACCGGCGCGCCGACGCCGACGACCGTCGCAGCCGTGGCCGCACCGCGGTTCGCCACCAGCACGGTATGGCCGTCGGCCAGCGCGCTCAGCACGCCTTGCGACGTGAGCGAGGCGATCGCCGTATCGAGGATGCGCGCGTTGACGTAGTCGAGCGGCAACAGCACGTCCTGCTGATCGGCGAAGTCGCCGATCACGCGCATGAGCGTGGTCTCGCCGGCCTCCATCAGCATGCGGCGCTGGTTGAATTCGATGCTGATGAGCGGCGCCGCGCTCACCGTGATGGCGACATCGGCAACGGGCGAAGCGTTGAAGCCGTCGTCGGCCTGCAGCAGGAAGGAGGCAGCGCCGGTGAAACCCGCGTCGGGCGTGAACAGGACGAAACGCGCGTCCGGGGTGAGGGTCGCAACGCCGTGATCGGCGTCGAGGATGCGATAGAACACCGCGTCGCCGTCCGGGTCGGTCGCGATCTGCGCGAGATCGATCAGCACGCCCAACGCCTCGTGCGTGAGCACCGAGGGAAGCGTTGTCGCGATCTGCGGGCCCTGGTTGCGGGTGAAACCGAAGTTGGCGAACAGCACCTGGCGATCGTTGCGGTCGGTCACGCCGTCGCCGCTGATGTCGCTGCCCGGGCTGCCGGCTTCCATCGCCGCGCTGTCGAGGCCATTGACGATGCCGTCGAGGTTGAGGTCACCACCGATGGAGACGCCAAGACGATAGCCCCCACTGCCGCTGAGTGCCGCGATGCGAAGCTGATAGAGCCCCTCTTCGCCGATGCCGAATAGCGCCACCACCGAGTTGCCGTTGCGTTCGACAGAGAGCGCGGTGAGCCCGAGCACCTGCGGATCGGCCAGGTCGAGCCCGGCATCGGCTTCGAGCGCGATGCGAACGATGAGCTGCCCGCCCGCGGCGGCGGCGATTTCACTGCCACGCACGCTGAAGCTGTAGGTATCGGCCGCGCCCGCGCCGAGCGTCCCGGTCGTTTGCTCGGCGGTGAACTCGGCGCTGCCGCCGAGATCGGCCGCGATGGCTTGCACGTTCACCGTGCCGTCGGCGGCGTAGGCTATGCTCACGCCCGGCTGTCCGATACCCACACTGCCGCTGAGCAAGCCCGCCTCGTAGGTGTAGCGGCTGCCGGCGCCGGTGGTGAGATTGCGCACCGTGGCGAGGTTGCCTTGCGCATCGTACAAGTAGACGAGTGTGGTGCCGTCCGGCGCCACCGCGCGCGCGATCCGTCCTGCGGCATCGCGCACGAATTGCAGCGTCTCGCCCGATTGCGCGGTGACGCCGTTGTCGCTGACGAAAAGCCGGCCCGCCGACGTGCGAATCTCGGAGATGCCGCGCGCTGCGTCGAGCAGGTACTGCGTGCCGTCGGGGGCCGTGAGGGTGAAATCGGCGCCGGTGAAGAGCGTGCTCTGCGGGTTGTAAGGCTGCCCCGTGCCGGCGTCGTAATACTTCGCACCCGCTTTGCTGAGCAGCGTATCGACCGAAGCGAGCGTCCAACCGTTGGTCTCGTCGGCGAGCCACGCGGGCCGATAGAAGGTGGCCGGACCGACCGTGGTGCGAATCGGCAGGAAGCTGAAGCCGGCGCGGCTGCCGTCCGGCAGATCGAGATAGACGCGGGTGCCGTCGGCATAGGCGCCGTACACGCCCAGGTGCTCGCGCCCGGTCGCCTGCGCGTTGGTCTCGAAGTGGATGTCGCGCCCGGTCAAATCCCAGCCCGGACCGAACGCGCCGGCAAGCCCGCGCGCTAGACTGTCGTAGGCGCGTCCGAGGGCGAACGCGACACCGCCCAGATCGAGCGTGAGGTCGGTTTCCTCGCGCACGTACTGCCCGAGCTTGGTATCGGTGTCGATCTCGACCGCGACCGTGCTGCTGCTCGTGCGCCCGCCGATATCGCGCGCCGTGAGCTTCAGGTTGTAGAAGCCGTCCGACCAGCGGCGCGGATCGAATTGCGCCAGCACGCCGTCGATGGCGTCATCGCCCTCGGCGATAAGGTGAGACTCGCCGCCGGCGCGGGAGGCAAGCTCCAGGCGCCAGAAGTCGAGGTTCGTGTCGGCCACCGAACCCCGCACAGCGCCGGGCGCGTGCAATCGCGCCGCGGTCAGCTCGGGCGCGAACGCAACCACGGGTGCGATCCTGTCGGCGGGGTCGCGTACCTTGAGAACCGTGCCGGCGCGGCCCTCGGCGCCGTCGGCATCGACCGCCACGGCCTCGATCACGGTCTTGCCGGGCTCGCCCGCGGTGATGAAGGCCCGCCCGTTGGCATCGAGCGTGACCTGCTCTCCGCCGACGAAAAGCTTGAGCGACACGATATCCGAGAAGCTGTCGGCGATCGCGTGCACCAGCACCCCGGCGCCCGGGTTGGCGGGGAAGCTCGGCGTAAGCTCGACGTGCACGGCGGGCGGCACCGGTGCGAGCGTGGCGCGCAGCGCGATGGTCTGCCGCGTCACCGCCGCGCCGTCGTCGGCGATGAGCGTGACGAAGTACTGGCCGCTCTGCCCTGGCCCCGGCGTCCACTGGAACAGGCCTGTCTGCGCATCGACCGTAGCGCCGTCGGGCAGGCCGAGCGCGGAGAAAACGAGGTCGGCGCCGGCGTCGGCATCGGTGGCCTCGATGACGAAGCTCTTCGCTTCGCCGATGAGGAAGGCATGATCCGACTCGTCCAGCAGCGGGGCGCGATTGACGTTGGTCACGAGCACGGTCACATCGAAGTCGACCGCAATGCCCGACGGATCGACCGCGCTGAAACGAATGACGTGGCTGCCGGCCTGATCGAAACCCGGGGTCCAGATGAACTCACCGCGCGCCGGCACGAACAGCGCCCCCTCCGGCACACCCTGCGGTGTGCTCAGCACCACCGGATCGGCATCCGCATCGGCGGCGACCACGGTGAACTTGAGCTCCAGGTTCTCGCGCGCGAGCTGCGGGAACATCGGCACGAACACGGGGAGCTGATTGGAATTGTCGACCGTGACGGTGATGGTCTCGGTGCTCTCGGCCTGACCGTCGAAGGCGCGGAAGCTCATCACATAGCTGCCCGCGGTATTGAGCGGCGGGCGCCAGGTGAACACACCCGTGACCGGGTCGACGCTCGCACCCTTGGGCAGGTTGCCGAAGACGCTAGCGGCAAGCAGGGGCTCGTCCTTCAGCAGCGCCTGTCCCGCATACGACACCGGATCGCCGTCGGAGTCGGTCGCGCGCAACTGGAAAGTGAGCGTCTCGCCCTCGAGTACGCTCTTGTCGCCCACCGGCGCGAGCACCGGCGCGGCATTGGTCGCGCGCACCACGAGTCTGAATGTGGCCGTGTCCGAGCCGGGTGCCGCGGCGCCGTTGTTGCCGCTGTCGCGCGCCGTCACCGTCACGTCGTACTGGCCGATGTCGCCCGCCTGCGGCGTCCACTGGATGTGCGCCTTTCCGTACACCGGGCTCGGCACGATAGTCGCGCCCGCCGGCAGACCGGAAAGCTCGTAGGCGAGTGCATCCTCGTCCATGTCCGAGACCGCGACCGGCAGCACCATCGCCTGACCTGCGAGCGCAACCGCATCGCCCAAATGGCCGATCCGCGGCGGCTCGTTGGCGCTCGTCACTTTGACGATGAAGACGTAGCTCACGGTGCGCACGGGCGAGGTGCCGCCGTCGCCGTCGTCGGCGGCGATGATGCGAACGGCATGGTCGCCGCGATCACCCACCTGCGGCGCCAGGTGCAGGGTCGCGCTGCCGTCGCCGTGGTCGGTCATGCTCATGAACGCCGGCAGCGGGAAGCCTGGCTGCTCGCTGGTGCCGAGGATGCCGACCGGATTGCCTTCGGGATCGCTCACGCGGATGGCGATGTCGCGCGTCTCGCCGCGCGCGAGTTCGACATTGGCAACCGGCTCGATCACGGGTTCGCGGTTGAGATTGATGACGTGAATCGGCATCGGCAGCGTGTGCGAGAGCGGCGTGCCGGTGCCGTCGCCGTCGTCCGTCGCGGTCAGCATGACGGTGTAGTCGCCCGCTTGCAGGTGCGTCGGCGTCCAGACGAAGTCCCAGGTTTCGGGATCGAACGTTGCACCGAGCGGCAAGCCGGTCGCGCTCACCGATACCGTGCGCGGCGCGTCCTGGGTCTCGACCACATTGCCGTCGGCGTCGCGGAACGCGGGGCTGTAGAACGGGTTGTCGGGGTCGTAAGCAAACGCCTTGATGACGACCGGCTGTCCTTCGTAGATTTCCCAGCCGTCCTGCGGATCGAGCAGCGGCGCGCCGTTGGCGTTCGCCACCGTGACGCGCGACATCACGGTATGGGCAAAGAGCCCGTCGCTCACCGTGAACGGGATGTCGTAGACCCCGGCCTGGGCGTAGCCGGGCGTCCACTCGAACAGCCCGCTCACCGGGTGCAGGCTCGCCCCCCAGGGCAGCGCGCTGCTGGCATAGGCGAGAACGGCCTTGTCATCGCCGCTGGCGTCGAGGAAGAAGCGGATGCGATCGCCCTCCTGCACGCTGCGATCGGCGGGGCGCACGAGCTGCGGCGGCAGATAACCCTCGGTCACGCGCACAGTCACCGCAGCGCTCGTCACCGAAACGCCGTCGGAGGCGAAGAAGCGCACGTCCGAATACGTCCCGGCGGCGTCGAACCCAGGTGTCCAGGCGAATGTCCGGGTCTGCGCATCGAAGGTCGCACCCGGAGGCAGGTGATCGGCCCACACGGTGAGGGGATCGAGCTCCGGATCGTTCACCACCACGGTGAGCTCGAAGCTATCGCCTTCGCGTCCTTCGACGCTATCGGGCATGGCAAGGAACACCGGCGCCTGATTGCCGCCGGCGACTTCCAGCACGAAGCGCTGCAAGGCAACCGCGCCGCGGCTGTCGAACGCCTGCAGCACCACCGGCACTTGCGCCACCGCGCTGGCATCGGGCGCCCAGGTGAGCAACCCCGAGTCGGCATCGATCGCCATTCCCGCCGGCCCGCTCAACAGGTGATACGCGATCGGATGGCCGTCGGGATCGGTCGCATGCGCCGAGTAGGCGAGGTCCTGGCCGACCTCGGCCTCGCCCGGCGGGGTGGAATCGAACGCCGGCGCGCGATTGAGCTCGGTGCCGGCGGCGACGCCGGTGGAGAATTCGACCCGCCGCCGCTCGGGGGTTGCGATCGATACGGTATGGCCGCTGGTACTGGCGCCGGGTGCGAGCCTGCCGTCAGGAGGCAGCGTCGCCGCCAGATCGATCAGCCAGCGGCCGTCGTCGCTGCGCCCCATCGCATCGTCCGGCACGCCCGGGTAGCCGTCCTGCGGATCGAGCACCAGCAGCACCGGCAGCAGCAGCGCGGTATCGCCGCGGTTGGTGAGGGTCACGTCGTACGACACCGTGCCCAGCTCGCGGTCGAAGCGCGTGAGCCCGAAATCGATGTCGAGGTATGCGGTCAGGTCGCTGATCGCATCGAAGTGCGTGACGTAGTCGGTCACCATGCGCTGGCCGAACACGCTGGCGACGTTGCTCTCCACCGTAAGCGTATAGGTATCGGGCAGCAGGTTGCCGGCGGTGAGAATCACGCTGCGGCTGGCGGCGTCGTAGACGAGATCCTGGATGGTGTGCACGCCGGTGCCGGCGCCGACCAGCCGGTAGTTGGTCGGGTTGAGCACGCTCTCGGCGGCGCTCGCATCACCGGCGAACATGTCCTGATCGAACACGACCGAGATGAACGGCAGCGGCAAGGGAAGCAGCGCGTCGTCGGGCGGATTGGTCGCAATGACGGTCGGGGCATACACAGGGTTCAGCACGTCGACCTGGTGCGACTGGCTCAGCAGCACGCGCCCGTCGGAGGTCGCGAACACCACGTCGCCGCGGCTGCCGCCTTGCGCCAGCGCCACGCGCTGCAGCGTTGCCACATCGACCAGGGTGAGCTCGCTCGCGCTCCCCGCCGCACCCGTGTCGGACACGGGGCCGGCGTTGTGCGAGACGAACAGCAGATCGGACAACCGTGTGCCCGGCTGCCCGAATGCGATCGAATCGATGTCGGAATCGAACTCGAGCATGATCTCGGCGCGCGCCCGATCGGTGAAGCGCACCACCTGGCGCCGGTCGGGCCAGGTGATCGCCCACAGATGCCCCTGGTTGTCGAAGGCGAGGCTCGCCACGCGCAGGTTGTCGTCGCGGCTGTACTTGGTGAAGCTGCCGCTGGCGGGATCGAAGATCTCGACGCCGCGACTGGTGGCGACGAAGATGCGGCCGCTGTCGGGCTCGATCGCGAGCGCCATCGTCACACCGTCGCCGTGACGCGCCAGCACGTCGCCCGTAATCGCATCCAGTTCGATGAGCGCGTTGCCGCCGGTGGTTGCCCACAGCCGGCCTTCGTTATCGAACGCAAGGTTGAAGACGGGATCGTCGAGCTGCGCCCACGGCACGCCCGCCTCGCCGCCATCGGCATCGAACAGGAAGATCTGGCCGCGATTGGCGCCGCCCGAGACGAGGAACGAGCCGTCGGGACGCTCGACGATCGCCATCGGACCGATGCCGGCGTGGCTTTGCCCGATGCCGGTGGCGAAGGCTTGCGCGACGAACGGCGTAAGCACGGTGTCGAACTCGCTTGGCCGCGTGAGCGGATCCACGTTCGGGATACCCGCCGCGGCTTGCCGGAACAGCGGATTGCTCGACGGCACGGGCTCCGGCTCGGGCGCCACACCGAAATTGGGCGGGGTCGTTCCCGGGACCGTCGGCAGCGCGCCGAGGTTCACGTTCGAGCCGTCGGCCTGCGCGTTCACACCCGGCTGCGGCGCTTCGCGATTGCCGGCGATATCGGTGGCGAGCGCGAGAAACTCGTAGCTGTGTCCGCTCGTGCCTTCGAACACGAGGCTGCCGTCGCCATCGGTCAGCATGCGCTGCCAGATCTTGAAGTCGCCGCCGTCGGTGGCGACGTAGAGCGTGACGTGCTTGAAGCCCGAGCCGTTCGCATCGTCGACCACGGTCCAGTCGACGTTGAACGATTGGCTCGAGCCGATGCGCGCGACCGCGAGGGTGGTCACGGGTGCGGCGCTGTCGATCTTGTGCGAGAGCTCGAGCGTGTCCTCCGGCGCCTGGGTGTCGAACAGCACGCGCGCGGACGCGTTCACCGTGGCGCCGGTGGCGGCATCGGTGCTCGCTTCCACCGTGTAGGAGACGTAGCCCGACCCCACGCCGAGCGCGTCGTTGGGTTTCAGCAAGCCCTTGGTCGTGTCCTGCAACACTTCGCCCGTGGCCGGATCGATCGCCTGGATGAGCCAGGTCGCGGCCGGAGTCTCCTGGTACAGATCGATCCCGGCGCTCACGCGCAGGATGAAGCCGCGCGTGGCGGCGAAATCGAACTCGCCCTGGTACAGCGCGCGCCCGTCGGGCACGTCGATGGTGATATCGCCGACCTTGATGTCGCCCAACTGGAACGAACGCGCATCGAGGTCGGTATCGAGCTGGGTGACGACGCGCACCTCGTTGACGTAGCTCGACGCCCCTTGCGCATTCTCGAACTCGATGGTGTACGGCAGTGCCTGCTCGACCGGCAGCCAGCCCTGGGTGTCGAAGGTCTGCGGCCCGGTGATCGAAGCAAGTCGCCCGCTGCCCGCGTTACCCTGGAACAGCACACTGAAGTCGAGCTCGGCGAACTCGTCGCCGCCCACGGGCTCGGGGCCGTTGATCTGGAATTCCGGCGGCAGCCCCGCGCCGCGATTCTCGAACGGCATCCACGGCACGTAGACGCGAAACGCCTCGAAGTGCGTCGGGCGAGAGAGCTTCAAGTCGTAATCCTTGAACTCCGGAATCGCCGGCACCGGCACGTCACCTTCGTAACAATCGCTCTGGCGCGGATCCCAGTACTCGATCTGCGCCATGCGGTTCTGCTCGTGACCGTAGAGCGTGCGCAACTGCTCGAAGAATCCCACCAGGTCGCCGTCGCTGCGGATCTCGGCGCCCGCCGGCCCGAACAGGATGCCGGACGCGATGGTGGTCATGAGGCTGACGATGTGCTGGCGCTCGCGAATCGGCGGAGTGTCGCCGTCGGGGCGTAACAGCTCCGCATCTTCGAGCGCGGTGAGATAGAGATCGACCCAGCTCCCCTCGTCGGCGGCGAGCGCGAGCAGCGCCGCCGGCGCTTCGTCCGAATCCAGGATCGACGTGCGCAGCTCGAGCGCCTGGTCGGTCTGGAAGGCGACGAACTCCGCGCGCGTCATCGTGGTCGCGGTGGCGTAGAAATGGAACCGGAACGGGATGAACGGGATGACGCAGTCATCGGGCACCGCTTCGTTCTGGTTGTACATCTCGACGAAGTTGAGCTGGTCGAGCACCCCGCCCAGACCCGGCTGCGCCTCTTCGGCCGCGGCCTTCACGCCATTCCACCAATCCTCCAGCCCGCCCGGGCCGTTCACGAGCTTGTCGTCGAGCTCGGGGAAGAAGTTCGCCATCTTGTTGCGGAACTGCTCGAAGGCGCGCTCGTGCAACTCGCGCAGCCCCGGGTAGGTGGTGACGTTGAAGCTGAAGCCGGCGAAACCGTCGGCCGCTTCGTCGAACAGGAAGCCCGAGGTCGCGAGCTGCCCGGTCGTGTTGGTGATCGACTCCATCTCCACCCACGGCACCGACTCGTTGGGTGAACCCGCAGCACCCTCGGGTTCGCCGCGCACGTTGGTGAAGAACTCGAGATACGGCAGGTTGTAGACGATCGGGTTGAAATTGAGCTGCGGTACGCCGACTTCGAAGTAGGTATACGGCGCATCGAGGTTGGCCGTGTTCTGCAGCGCGACCGAGTAGGTCGCCTGGTCGCCGGCGAGGATCACGCGCGGGCCGCCGACGCCGATCGTCACCTCCGGCTCGATCGCCCGCTCCACCAGGAAGCGATACGGGACGATCGCCGTTTCGCCCGAGGGATTGATCACCTTCAGGTCGTACAGGCCGTGCGGCGCGCCGGTGAAATCGAACGTGGCGATGATGCGGGTCGAATCGACCACATCCCACACCAGCGGCTCGAACTCGGCGATGCCGGGCCGCACCAGCTTGACGATGGCATCGTCGTGGAACTGCGCGCCGCGAATCTCGGTCGTGACGTGCTTGCTGTCGCCGCCGACGTCGGTGTGGACTTCGGTGATCACCAGCGGCAGCAACTCGGCCAGCAGACGGATTTCCACACCACCGGCCGGTGCGGTGAAATTGCGCACCAGGAGGTAGTAGATCCCCGGCTCGGTCGAGGGCACGATGGCGGTGAGGTCCGCCCCGAGCGGACCGTTGTAGGTGGCATCGAACACGGCCGAGGTCGGCACGCGGTCGTGGCGCAGGAAGATCTCGTTCGCCGCCTTGTCGTCTCCGGCGGAGAGCGTGACGCGCAGCGTCTGGTCCTGCGGCACGGTGATCTGATACAGCCGCTCCTGGCCGCTCGCAAGCGACGTGGTGAGCGGCGCGCCGATGACCAGCTCGTCCACCGCGACCACCAGGTCGGAGGCCGACGCGGTGCGGTTGTTCACCTCGTCGATGCCTTCGAACACCTGGTTGAAGATGTCGGTGCGCACGATCACGCGATAGTGGCCGGGGGCCGCGCCGGGCATGCGCGTATCGAGCGAGAGCGTGTAGCTTTCGCTCGGCGCCAGCGTGCCGCTGAATTGCGCGCGGCCGAGCGGGCGGTCGCCGATGTCCCAGGTCGCATCTTCGGACAGGAATACCGAGTCGGACCAGAACCCGCTCGCCTCGACGCTGCTCTGGTTGGTGACGGTCCATTGCAAGTGCAGCGGCTCGCCCGCGCGCACGTTGCCCGGCGCCTGGATGCTCGTGACCACCAGGTCGGTGGGCGGCGGCAGCTCGATCACCATCGGCAGCGCCGAGGCGCGATCGTTGTTGCGCTCGGCGGCGCCCTCGAACACTTCGCCCGCAGCCGCGTAGCGCGTCGGGTCGGTCACCACGAACACGTAATAGGCTTCGGTGGCGAGATCGGTCGGCACCGTGTAGCGGCGCTCGACCGAGTAGGAGCTGCCTGCGGCAAGCCCGCCTTCGTGGCGGATGCTGCCGATGAAACGATCGGCGCGCGTATCGAGGAACGTATCGCGCGAGAGATAGACGAGATCGTCCCAGGCGCCTTGCTGCGCAGGCGTGGCGCCACCGAGGTTGGCGACCGTGTAGGCGATGTCGAACGCCTGGCCGCGAATCGCGCGCTCGGGTGCCGTGAGTGCGCTCACCTGCAGGTCGGGCGCGACATACGGCGTCACCGCGATCGGCGCCTGCGTGATGTTGTTGCCCTCGCCCTGGAACTCGCGCACCGCGCCGCCGCCGCTGCCCATGCGCAGGCCGACGAGGCGGCTCGACAAGGCGCTCTTCGCATACGGATACGATTTCGCGTCGGCGTCGGCGAAGGCGAGGATGTGATAGTCGCCGTTCATGTCGAACGGGATCGTTACGCGTAGCGTCGTCGTGTACGATGCGCCGATCCCGAGCGGCTCGCCGGGCCTGCGTGCAGTGGCCGGATCGCCCGGTATCACCTCGCCTTGAAGGCGCGCATCGCCACTGTCGAGCGATGGGTCGAGCGAGAGGTAGAGCGCGTCTTGCCAATCCTTCTCGCGCGTCTCGCGGTTGCCGACGTTGGTGACGGTGAAGGTCACGTCCACCGCGCTGCCGGCGGCAATACTCGCCGGCACGATCAGGTCGGTCACGCGCAGGTCCGGCTCGCGGTAGATGACGGGCAAGGGCGCCTGGCCCATGTTGTTGAGCGGGAATTCGTACGCCGTCTTGACGTACTGGTCGTGCGCCTTGCCCTGATTGCCGCCTTGGACGTCGGGCCATTGCGGGTGCAACGGGTCACGGAAGTTGACGACGTTGGTGAAGACGTAGAAGTAGTAGTTGCCGCCGATGCCGGGCGGCAGCGTGACCTCGAGCGAGCGACTGTAGCTCGCACCGGCGCCGAGCGGGCCGGTGTTCGCCTGCTGCACCGATGCGAGCAGCGTCGCCCGCTCGACAATAAAGGTCGGGTCCTTGGAGAGGTAGACCTGATCGGTCCAGTACTGGGTGCGCGCCCAGATCGGATCGGCGGACTCGTTCGTGACCGTGTAGGTGAGGGTCGTCTTCTCCCCTGAAAACGCCGACGCCGCGGTCGTGATACCCGTTACCCGCAGATCCGGGATGCGATCGGTGACCTGCGTCGCGGCGCTGCCCGTGTTGTTCGGCTTGTTGGCGTCGGCGAACGTCGACACCACGTGCACGTATTCACCCTTGGCCGCCGGGTTCAACAATACGGTCTGGGTGTTCGAGTAGATCTCGTTCGGGTTGAGCGACTTCACGTTGCCGTAGGCGGCAAGGAAGTACTCGTGCGCGCCGGGCGCGCCCTGCACCGGCGAGTCCGACAGATAGACCCAGTCCTGCCACGGTCCATTGGCGGGACCGGTGCCGCGGTTGGCGACCGTCCAACTGAAGGTGAATTCCTCCCCGCCTCGCTCGACCGCTTCCGCGCTCACCGTCTCGATCGAGACGTCGGGCGGCAGGATCACCGGCGGTATTCCGATCAGATCGATCGCGCGCGCCTTGTAATTGTTGTTGTTGACCTCGTTCGGATCATCGGGATTGACGTTGATCGCGAGCGTGTCTTCCAGCAACTGCGCATACGGGTCGACCCAGGGCGTGATGTAGTAGGTGCCCGAGACGACGTGCGCCGGCAGGCTCACAGTCAGCACGCGATCGTAGCCCGCCTCGCGCGCGAGCACCCCACCCGTGTACGGCAGCGCCTGCAGCAGGACGTCGCCCTGGCCGGGATGCGGCCGGTTCTTGTCCTTGGTGAGCCAGATCTGCTCGCTCCAGGCGCCGAGGTCGGTCGGCCCGCTGCCGCGGTTGGTGACGGTGTAGCGCACCTCGATCTGGTTGCCTTCGAACGCCTGCGCGGGCGCCACCACGTCGCTTACGACCAGATCCGAGAACGGCCACGGATTGACGAAGATCGGCAGGCGCGCGATGTTGTTGGTGTCGTTCGGCCACTCGTCGAGCGCGCCGCCGGCGTCCGTTACGACCAGCGCATAGACGGTGCCGCGGAAGCGTTTCGGCACCTGGAAGGTGCTCGATACCGACAAGTACTGCTCGCCGGTTTCGAGTGCCGCGCCGTTCGTGAGCGAGCTCACCAGGATGTCGTCGCCGCTCACCTTGTCGTCGAGCGACAGGTAGACGCGATCGTTCCAGTTCGGCACGTTGGTCGCAAGCGGCCCCTGGTTGATGACGACGAATTCGATCGAGGCGGTGCCGCCGGCATCGACCTCGTCCGGCCCCGCGATCGAGAGCACTTGCAGGTCGGGCCGCGGCAGCACCGCCACCGAGATCTGGGTGTCGTCCACCGAGCGATTGTTGTCTTCCCGCACGTGCTCGTACACCGCGTCGGCGGCGTCGGTGACGACGATGATCTCGTAGCGCTCGCTGGTGTGCGTGGGAAGCTGAATCTGCTCGCGCCGCGAATACGTCTTGCCGGCCTCCAGCGTGCCCTGGAAGGTATAGCTTCCGATCGAGGCGCCGGGGCCGGTCTCGCCGAACTTGCGCAAGTACACCGAGTCGACCCACACCCCGTTGGCATTGCCCGAACCCTGGTTCTTCACCGTCCAGGACACGTCGATGCTGCCGCCCTCGGCGCCGTTCTCCGGTGCGACGATGTTCTCGACCACGAGGTCGGGCGGCGGCGTGAGATCGATCTCGAACGCGTTCGAGATGCGGTTGTTGTTCTGGGTGTAGACGAACTCGAACGGACCGCCGGTCTCGACCTGGATGTAGAACGTGCCGTCGAGCCCGTCGGCCGGGGTGACCTCGACGCTGCGCGTATACGTGTCGTCGGGGGCGAGGAAGCCGAAATGGCTGAAGGCCCCGAGCATGGTGCGAGCGCTGCCGTCGGCGTTGGGCGAGAGATAGACGTAGTCGGTCCACGCAGGCGTGCTGGTGAGCCCGATGCCGATGTTGCGCACCGTCCACGTCACCTCGAGCGGCTGACCGCTGAAGCCCAGCGCCTGCGGCGTGACCGAGTCCACCACCAGGTCGGCGTAGGGGATGGTCATCACGTCGAAGAACCCGGGGGCAGCCGCGGCGTTGTTCGCCTCCAAGGCGTTCTCGAACACCGCACCGTCGGCGTCCGCGCGCACGAACAAGGTAAAGCGGCCGGTGAAGCCGGGCGGCAGCAGGAAGGTCTCGCTGCGGTCGTAGCCGCTACCCACCGCCACGGCGCCAGCGTGATCGAAGCGGCCGAGCACGATGTCATCGCCGTTGCCCGCGATCGCGTCGCGCGAGGCAACCACGGCGTCGGTCCAGCTCGTGGTTGCGCCGATGCCGTTGCCGAGATTGTCGACCCGCCAGGTGACGGTGACTTCGGCCGGGTCGTCGATGGAAAGCGCGGGTGCCGTGACCGCGGACACCGCCAGGTCGGCGTAAGGGGCGAGATCGACCGCAAGCGCGGCGCTCGCAACGTTGTTGCCCTCGCTCCCAAGCTCCACCACCTGGGCATTCGCATCGGTGGCAATGAGCAGGAAATAGTCGCCGGTCGCGGCAAGCGGCAGCGCGAGCTCGGCCGAGTCGATGTAACCCGCGCCCGCGGCGAGCGCTCGCGTCTGCAGCCGATCGAGCAGTACCGTGTCCTGCGCATCGACCACGGCATCGCGCGAGAGATAGATGCGGTCGCGCCAAGTTGCATCGAGCGCACTGCTGCCGGCATTGCTGACGTCCCACTCGATGACGAACGGCGCGCCGGAAACCACTGCGGAGGGCGACCGGATCGCCGTCGCC
>WYBJ01000277.1 GCA_011525945.1 Burkholderiaceae bacterium
AATCTTGCCGCCGCGCTTGGGCGGAAACGGGAAGCGATGGCAGACGTAGAGTATTTTCATGCCATAGCCGCCTTCAACTCACTCGCGACATCCTCGGGCGAACGCGCATCGAGAAAAATGCGCGCCCACACCTCCAGATTGAGCAAGGCAAGGATGCGATCGGTGCCATCGATGCGGTTCTGCTCATGCTCCGCGATCAGTTGCCGGATCAACGCCGGCTCGAACAGGCCGCGCGCGCGCACCGAGGATTCGGACAACACCGAGTCGCGTAGCGGCGCCAACTCGCCTCGCAGCCACGCCCCCATCGGCGTGCCGAAGCCGCGCTTCTTGCGCTCCAGGATGTCTTTCGGCAACAGATGCGAGACCGCTTCCTTGAGCACGTGCTTGAGCCGGCCGCCGCGCACCTTGATCTCTTCGGGAATGCGCGCCGCCAGCTCGACCAGCTCGTGGTCGAGCAACGGAACGCGGCATTCGAGCGAGGTCGCCATGCTCATCTTGTCGGTCAGGAGCAGCAGGTCGTCGGGCAACTGGGTCTCAGCATCGACCGCGAGCATGCGGTTCATCGCGTCCTTACCGCCGGCGCGCTGAAACGCCTGAGCGATCGCGTCCGGGCGCACGAGCCCGCTCACGCGCGACATGCGATCGATCTCTCCGGCCGCGAACACTTCGACGTAGGAACGGTAGCGCTCCTCGAAGGAGAGCTCGGCGCTCGCGAGAAAACCCTTGGCGAGCCGTGTCACATTGAGCAAGGCGGAATGCCGGTCACTCGGCAGCCGCTCGCCGACCGCGACCGCAGTGCGCTTGACCCATCCCGGCAGGCGCTCGAAACGCTGCTGGTAGTGATTGCCGAGATAGCGCCGATAGCCCCCGAAGAGCTCATCCCCACCCACGCCGGACAGTATGACAGTCACATCGTTGCGGGCGAATTCCGAGACGAGATAGGTCGTGATGAAGGCCGTATCCGCGATCGGCTCGTCCATGTGCCAGAGGAGCCTCGGCAACAACGCCGCCACCTCGGGTTTCACCACGATTTCGTGATGCTCGGTGCCGAAGCGTTCTGCCACCTGACGCGCATACGGTAGCTCGTTGTAGAACGCATCGGCACGCCCGCCTTCGAATCCGATCGCGTAGGTCTTGATCGGCTGGCTGCTGTGCTGCGCCATATACGCGACCACACTGCTCGAGTCGATGCCGCCGGAGAGAAAAGCGCCGATCGGCACGTCGCTCACCATCTGCATGCGAACCGCGTTGTCGAGTTGCGCGCGCGCTTGCTCGACCCATTCTCCTTCGGAGCGCGTCGGATCGACCTCGGGGGAAAGCGCCCAGTAACGTCGCAGCTCGGTCTTTCCATCCGCCACGATGAGCAGGCTGGCGGGCGGGAGTTTCTCGATTCCCTTGAAGATGCTGAAGGGCGCTGGCACGTAACCCAAGTTGAGATAACAATGCGCCGCGCTCAAATCGAGCTCCGCGCGCACGTCCGCAAGCGCCAGCAGGGCCTTCGCTTCGCTCGCGAACGCAACGCGCCTGGCATCGCGCAGCACGTATAGCGGTTTGACGCCCAGGCGATCGCGGCCGATCAGCAGGCGCCTGCGCTTCGCATCCCAGAGCGCGAAGCCGAACATCCCATTCAGATGCGAAACGAAGTCGTCCCCGTACTGCTCGTAGGCGTGGAGGATGACTTCGCAATCCGAGCCGGTCTTGAAGCGATGGCCCGCGTGTTCGAGTTGGCCGCGCAACTCACGGAAGTTGTAGATCTCCCCGTTCGCGACCAGCCACAGCGTCGAGTCCTCGTTCGAGATCGGCTGATGGCCGCCCGCCAGATCGATGATCGACAAGCGCCGCATGCCGATGGCACAGCCTGCATCGACGTGCAGCCCTTCGTCGTCGGGCCCGCGATGGACGGTGACAGCGCCCATCGCGCGCAGATGCGCAGGGTCGGCCGGCTGCCCGTCGAATCGCCAATAACCGTAGATGCCGCACATGGCTCAGAGGCTCCGCACTCGATTCACGCCGACATCCTCTGCGGCTGCGCGAGACGCGCGTACACCGGCTCGTAGTTTGCGACACACGCGCGCCAGCTGCGCTCGGTCTCGACGTAGCGACGCGCCGCCGCCTTGAGCGCCGGCCAACGCTGCGGGGTCGCGAGGAGATCGAGCACCTTCGCCGCCAGATCGTCTGCGTCGCCCGCCTTGAATAGCACCGCGGTCTCGCCGTCCTTCATCAGCTCCGCGTGCCCGCCGACATCCGAGGCCACCACGAGGCGCCCCTGCGCCATCGCTTCCAGCGGCTTGAGCGGGGTGACCAGCTCGGTCAGGCGCATCGAACGACGCGGGTACACCAGCACGTCGATCAGGTCGTAGTAGCGGTGCACTTCGGCATGCGGCACGCGCCCCGCGAACACCACCTTGTCGTCGATCCCGAGCTCGGCTGCCAGGCTGCGCAGCCGGTCGTCCTGGAAGCCGCCGCCGACCAGGAGGAGTTTCACCTGGGGACGCTGCGTAAGAATCCGCGGCATGGCCGCCAGCAGGAGATCCAGCCCTTCGTAGGCGTAGAACGACCCGGCGAAGCCGAGTACGGTCGCACCCGCCAACCCCAGCTCGCGCGCGAGCACGGTATCCGGATGGCTGCCGGTGTCGAAGCGCTCGACGTCCACGCCGTTGGGCACGACCGTGATGCGATCGGCATGAACGCCCCGCGCGACGAGCTCCGAGCGCAGCCCGTTGCAGATCGTGACGACGTGATCCGCCCGCTTCGCCGCGTAAGTTTCGATGCCGCGCGAGAGCCGATACCGCAAACTTCCTTCGCGGGTCGTGCCGTGGTCAACCGCCGCATCCTCCCACAAGGCGCGCACCTCGTAGATCACAGGGATTCCGGCGCGGCGGCCGACGCGCAACGCGGGCAAGGCGTTCAGCACCGGCGAGTGGGCGTGCAAAAGATGCGGCCGGTAGCGCCGCACCAGCACCTCGATGCGGTGTGAGAGCTCGCCCATCAGCTCGATCTCACCGAACGCGGGCAGGTCCGTGATCAGACCATGTACGGGCGGCGTGCGATGAAAGACCCAGCCATCCACCTGTTCTTCCCGCACTTCCGGCGATCCGCCTTGTTTGGGACTCGTGAGCTGAATCGTCTCGTAGCCGAGCGCGCCGCTCTCGCGCAGAATCGCCAGCGTGCGAAACGCGTAGCCACTGTGCAGCGGCAGCGAATGGTCGAGAACGTGCAGGATGCGCATCGCGACTAGCCCGCGGCCCGCAACGCCGGCTCGGCGGCGTCGTTCAGCACCGAGCGCAGGAACGAATCGAACATCAGCAACGACCAGATCGGTGCGCTGTAATCGCGCACACCGCTCTCGTGCTGGTCCACCAAGTGGCGCAGGTAGGCGCCATTGAAGAATCCCGTCTGCGCAAGCGTATTGCCGAGCAGAGCCTCGCGCACGCGGCCGCGCAGAGGCCCGCGAAACCAGCTCTTGAGCGGCACGGCGAAACCCATCTTCGGCCGATACAGGATGTCGTTCGGCAGGTACGGCTCCATCGCCTCCTTGAACAGGAGCTTGCCTTCGCCCCGCCCGAGCTTGAATTGCGGCGGCAACCCGGACAGCCACTCCATCATCGGATGATCGAGCAGCGGTTCGCGCACCTCCAGTGAATGCGCCATACTGGCCCGGTCGACCTTGGTCAGAATATCGCCGGCGAGGTAGGTCTTGATATCGAGATACTGAATCAGAGACAGCGGATCGTCCGTCGGCGAGCGCTCGGCGTGACGCCGCAGCACGTCCACGGCCCGGTAGCCGCCAAGGCTGCGCCGGAACGCGTCGCTGAAGAGCCGGGCGCGCATCTCGTCGCTCATGAGCGACACGCTGTGGAAGTAAGCCTCGACCGAGTCGCGCGCCAAGGCCTGGAGCGTCGTCTTGGCGCGCAACACGCGCGGCGCCCAATCGGCTTTCGGATACACCTGTCCGAGGAAACCGAAGAACGAGCGTCGCAGCGGCAATGGCAGCAGCGAGCGAATGCGCTCTTCCTTCATGTGCCACTTGTAGCGCCGGTAGCCTGCAAAGTTCTCGTCGCCGCCGTCGCCCGACAACGCGACCACGACGCGTTTACGGGCAAGCTCGCACACGCGATAGGTCGGAATAGCCGAGCTGTCGGCATACGGCTCGTCGTACAGGCCCGCCAACTCCGCGACCAGATCGAAATCGTTGGGATCGACCTGCTCGACCTGGTGGTGGGTCTTGTAGCGCTCGGCCACCACCTGTGCATATTGTGCTTCATTGAACGCGGGATCGCCGAAGGCGATCGAGCAGGTATTGACCGGGGTTTCGCTGAGCTCGGCCATCATCGCGACGACGGCGCTCGAATCGACACCGCCCGAAAGAAAGGCGCCAAGCGGCACCTCCGACATGAGGCGAATGCCGACGGCTTCACGCAGCCGCACGACCAGCTCTTCGCGCGCTTCGGCTTCGGTAATCGGACCGACCGGCTTGAATTGCAGATCCCAATACGTAACCGGTTCGGGGAGTGCCGCGCCGCGCTTGACGGTGAGCGTGCACGCCGGCGGCAGCTTGCGCACGGCCTTGAAGATGCTTCTCGGGTCGGCACAGTAGCCGTAGGCGAAATATTCCTCCACGGCGGCCGGATCGAGCGTCCGGTCCAACTCCGGATGCGCCAGCAGCGCTTTGATCTCGGAGCCGAACAGCAGCGTTCCGTTCGGCAGCACGGCATAGTGCAGCGGCTTGACGCCCATGCGATCGCGTGCGAGGAACAGGGTCTCCCGGTTTCGGTCCCAGATCGCGAACGCGAACATGCCGCGAAAGCGCTGCACGCATTCCGGCCCCCAGGCCTCCCAGCCGTGGACGATCACTTCGGTATCGCTGCGGGTGCGGAAGCGGTGACCGAGCGCTTCGAGCTCGGGGACGAGCTCCTGGAAGTTGTAGATCTCGCCGTTGAATACGACAGAGACCGTGCCGTCCTCGTTGAACAGCGGCTGCTGGCCCGTCGACACATCGATGATCGACAGACGCCGATGTGCGAGACCCACCCCGGGTTCGATATGCAGCCCGCCTTCGTCCGGCCCGCGATGGAACTGGCGCTGGTTCATCTGCTCCAGCAAGCGCCGCGGCACTTCCAACCGAGCCCGGGAGTGGAAAATACCTGCTATGCCGCACATTTCAGTCGAAAGTCCCCCGGAAAGCCTGAATCTTCGAGCAAGATGCCTGCCACCCAGGCATCGACCGCTTCGTTACGTCCATCCCCAGCGCTCGCCCGGCGACACGTACTCGGCGGCGATGGCAGCGCTGGAACCTACGGCAGGATCATTGATTTCTTGACGTTATCTCCCGCGTGATGCGCCAAGCATCTGGAACAGCGCCGGAGACATGTCGGTATAGAACTCGCGCAGCACTTTCTGGGCTCGGACGGTACCGTCACGCATCGGTGTGTACAGCACCACAACGGCGGCATCGTCACCTTTGCCGATGAGCCGCGAGTACGCCTGCAATAGCTTCACGATCTCGGGCCGGGCGACCCAGCGCTTGCCCGCCCAATACCAGTGCCACACCAGGAGGTCGAGATCATTCGAGCGCAACTCGCTCACGACGGGTGCGTTCTCGGCCGCGATGCCCGATGCTCGACCCTGGCTCGTCACCAGCCATGACCGATCCCTCATCGGGTGCAGCGTATTGCTGTCCATGATCAACTCGCTGCCCTGTCTTTCGCGCGCGTAGTATGCGACGAACAGCCCCACCGTTTGTCCATTCTTCTCGAATGTCTGCGCCAGCACGCTGCGAGCGCCCAGGTAATGGGGCCGGAACTCCAAGTTCCGGTCGGGCACCGGTATCCAGCCGTTCGAGGGCGCCGGAGCTACCAGCCTTATCTCACGATCGAAAGCCCCTCGCTCCAACGATTGCGCATACAGCGGCGCAGCCGCGATCACGGCCGAGCTCAACAGCGCACCCGCAACCAGGGCCGGAGTCAGGATCGCGGCGGAGGTTCCCTCTTCGATCGGCGGCTGTTTGTCGACTACCGGATCCTCGCGCCAAAAAGATCCAATCCAGAAAAGCAGCAGCATGACCACGCCGAAGAACAACCAGCCATAGATGAGATGATCCACGCCTACGGCATACTCCATTCTGCTCACGTGCCCGATCATCACGATCAGGTAGGCTCGCACCCAGTTCGCGACGATGGGCACCGCTATCGAAGCGGCAATGAAGAGCAGCCGTCGCAGCAAGCTCGTGTACGACAGATAGGCGTACAGCAAGCCCAACGTTACGGAGGCGATGAGATAGCGCAACCCGCTGCATGCTTCCACCACCGACCAACTGCCCGTAGGCAGAACGAAGTTATTGCCTTCCCGATAGACCGGTATCCCAGTGATCCGCAAGGCGCCAACGGTGAAGTCGGCCGTATGCTGCATGAGTAGCGGCAACAGAAACTCGCCGATAGGAACGGCGAGCAGCGAAAACGCGAGCGGGAAGGCGATTGCCCGCGCAAGCCGGGTTCCCAATACGGCCCAGACGCTAGCGGCGATCATCATGGCCAGCCCCAGGTGCCGTGCTGCTTCCACGTCCGCCAACTCGCCGAGCAGCCAGCCGAATCCCGCTACGGCCAGCAGACCCATCGCAAGCCAGGACGGACCGCAAGGCAGCGCAGTTAGATCGCGCCGGTCGCGCCAGATGAGCCAGACGCAGATCGGGTAGACGACCATGCCGTGTGCGAACGTCTCCGAGTGCCACCAGACCTGCGCCATGGAAGACGCCGTTTCCCAGTACCAAACGAGCGTCCAGGCGAGCACGGCCAGCATCAATGCGAGGCGAAAATACCAGACGCGTGCTACCCGGTCCTTCGCTGAAGAGCCCACCGCGGCACGCGGCTCTGCGGCGGCGACGCCGACCGGTGCGCCTGCGGCGAACTCCTCAGCCGATATTCCTGACGACATGAGGCCCGATCAGATTCGCAAGAGCGAGCGGCATGCGCTGCCACATCGCGATGAACAGCTTGTACTTCGGATTGAGCGGATTATGGTCCGGCACCGAGCGGGCGCGCACCAGGCGATACTCGTAGTGAAGCGGCTGCGGTTCGAAACCCCAGTTCTTCTTGAAGTCGTACGAGCCCGTCCCGCGCTTGCTGCGCCCGTAGTCGAAGACGCGAAAACCTCGCTCGCAGGCGCGCCGCATCACCTCCCAGTACATGAAGTCGTTCGCGGCGACCTCGCGCGCCCTGTGCGTACCCCCGCCGTAATACGGAATGACTTCGTCGCGAAAGAAAAAACTCAACACGCTGGCGACAGTCTCGCCCTTCGATGTAACGGTGAGAATCTCGCTATCGCGCGCGAACTCCTCGCGCAGGATGTCGAAGTAGCGACGCGCAAAAACGGGCGTGCCAAGTCTGTGCACACTCTCGGAATATGCGCGAAAGAATCGCCCGGTGTCGGAGTCGACGCCTGCCTCGAGCTGTGCCTTGATGCCCTTGCGCACCATGGCTCGCTGTTTACGCGGAATCGCGGCAAGATTCTTCTCCGGGTCGGGGTCGATCTTCTTTCGAAACGTGACGTACAAGTCCTTGCCCGCCCAGTCCGCGTGCCGTGGGTGAATATTGCGATACTCCAGATGATCCACCTGTAGTTGCTCGGCCAAGGCGACGGCGGCCGTGTCGAGCGCTTCGCGCGCACGCTGCGTAACCGCCGCCGCGCCCCCATAAACGCAAAACGGAAGCGAGCCCAAGGAATGGCCGAACAGCAGGCTTTTCATTTCGGCCAGCGGCAGCACGCCCTCGATGTGTCCATCCGACTCCGCCAGCAAGAAATGCGTTCGATGGCCGAAGGCGCGCTCGATCACGCGCTTCCAGCCCGCGCGATGAAAGAACGTCGCCTCCGGGCAGCTCGAGACGAATTCGTCCCAGCGCGCATCGTCCGCAGCCCGAAACGGCCGCACCGCAAGGGGTAGCGCGCGCTCAACCGTGGCGGGGGATAGGACGGCATTCATGCTCGGCCCTGCAAGAAAATATGATCCATACGGTCCCAGCGGAAATCGTGCAGGAGGCGTTCGATACGCGCTCGCATACGGGACAAGTTAACGTAATGACGAAAGCGCGTCTTGAGCGGTACACCTGTTTGCCGTGGTTGATCGGGGTCGATCTCCCACGGATGGAAATAGAACACGCACGGCTCTTGATCCACCCGATTCACCCGGCGCAGACACCAGCTCGACATCGCATACGGCATCAAGCGGAAGTAGCCGCCTCCTCCCGCGGGGAAGTTCCGGTTCCAGACGCGCACGGTGCTCACCGGAATCTCGATGAGTCCTTGCGCATTACCCGGGCGATGCGAAAAGCGAGGCGCATCCGGCATGCCGTAGTGGTCATGGCGGATCGGATAGATGCTCGAACTGTAGCGATAACCGGCGTCGGCCAGACATTCGAGCGCCCACAAGTTCGCGCGCCCGATGGAAAAGCTCGGCGCCCGATAGCCGAGCACCGGCACTGCGCCGGTATCCTCCAACAAGTGCTTCGCACACCGAACATCGTCGAAAAACTCACCCTTGCTCTGCTCGTGCGCGCGGCCGTGATTGAAGCCATGACTTGCCAACTCGTGCCCTTGGTCGACGATTCTACGGACGAGCGCGGGATATCGCTTCGCTACCCAGCCCAGGGTGAAGAAGGTTGCGTGCACATTGTGCTGCGCCAAGAGGCCCAAGATCACCTCGAGGTTACGCTCGACGCGGGCGGGAATGGTATCCCAGCTTGCACGGTCGATATGAGCTTCGAACGCCGAGACCTGGAAATAGTCCTCGACATCGATGGTCATTGCGTTGCTCAAGACGCGGGCAGGATCAGACATGGCTTTCTTTACACAAGTGCTATGACGACACGCGGCTGCGCCGGGCTGAGCGGCGCGCATCGTGCCCCGGGTGC
>WYBJ01000278.1 GCA_011525945.1 Burkholderiaceae bacterium
CACCCTTTCGAGCAGGCGCGCAATGCCGATGATCACGTAAACAACGATGAAACTGAAGACGATCGGGACGAATATGTCCTTACCGATATAGAGTACCCAGCCGACGATCAGGCCGAGCGCGCTACCGTATGCCAGCGTCTGCAAGCGTTCATTCACGATTTCGAGTAACTGCTCTTTTCTTTTATTGCGCGCCATTCGCCAGCGTATTATGCACGCGGATGACTGATCGGATGGACAGAATCGACGTCGTGAGATCGAAGGCGCCAATACGATCACGCGTGCACCGGCAGCGAACCAAGGGTTGACGAGGATTGCATTGTGGATTTCAATTGAACGCGAGTAGAGAATCGATTCGCGCAGATAAGCAGTCCACAAAACGCGACGCGATTTGAACAACGCAAGAATCCGAGCGGCGCCACTTTGCGCTCAGACTGCGGCCGAGATTGGCATCTGCAACGTGGGGGGACTATGGCATTGACCGATGGCACCGGCGCTCGAGGTCTTGAGGCGAAAGGGAGCGCCTCTTCGGAACAGAAGCTGACACTGCCGACCCTTACCGCAATGGTGGTCGGCGGCATGGTCGGGGCGGGCGTGTTCTCGATACCGCGCAATTTCGCCATGGCCACCGGCGTCTACGGCGCACTGATCGCGTGGCTCATCGCCGGCGCCGGCATGCTCATGCTGGCGTTTGTGTTCCAGAAGCTCGCCAATCGCAAGCCCGATCTCGACGCGGGCGTCTACGCGTACGCGCGCGCCGGCTTCGGCCCGTATCTGGGCTTTGCCTCGGCGTTCGGCTACTGGGCGAGCGCCTGTGTCGGCAACGTGTCGTACTGGGTGCTCATCAAGTCGACGCTCGGCGCGGTGTTCCCGTTCTTCGGTGACGGCAATACGATCAGCGCGGTGGCGGTCTCCTCGGTGGGCATCTGGGCGTTTCACTTTCTGGTACTACGCGGCACCAAGGAAGCCGCCGCGATCAACAAGATCGTCACCATCGCGAAAGTGATTCCGCTGCTGCTGTTCCTGGTGCTCGTGATCTTCGCCTTCAAGCCCGACGTGTTCGTGGATAACCTTTGGGGCGGAGGCGCGGAGAAGGGTTACGGCAGCCTTTTTCAGCAGGTCATGGCGACGATGCTCGTTACCGTGTTCGTATTCCTCGGCATCGAGGGTGCGAGCAATTATTCGCGCTTCGCGCAAAAGCGCGAGCACGTCGGCATTGCCACGGTCGTCGGCTTCCTCGGCGTGCTGGCATTGTTCGCCTCGGTTTCGATCCTGTCTTTCGGCATACTGCCCCGAGCCGAGCTGCAGCAGTTAAGCCAGCCCTCGGTGGGCGGCGTTCTCGCGGCCGCGGTCGGTCCTTGGGGCGCGACCTTCATCGGCGTCGGCGTCGTCGTTTCCGTGCTCGGTGCCTATCTTGCCTGGACGTTGATGGCGGCCGAAGTGCTGTCGATCGCGGCGAAGAAGGACGACATGCCGAAATTCCTCGCCAAGGAGAACGCCAACCAGGTGCCCTCGAACGCGCTGTTGTTGAGTACCCTGCTGGTACAGGGGGTGCTCGTAGCAACGCTGTTCTCGGCCGACGCGTTCACGTTTGCGCTGTCGCTGTGCAGCCATCTGTCGTTGCTGCCGTATCTGCTTTCGGCGGCCTATCTGCTGAAGCTCGTGCTTACGCGCGAAACGTATGCGCCGACAGACGCCGAGCTGCGCAGAGACATGCTGGTCGCGATCCTCGCGACGGTGTACTCCGTCTTCCTCGTGTTCGCCGGAGGCATGAAGTTCCTGGTGCTGTCGTTTCTGATCTATGCTCCCGGCACGCTGCTCTACCTCAAGGCGCGTCGCGAGCAGGGGCTGCAAGTCTTCGCCAAGGCCGAATGGCTGCTTTTCGGCGTATTCGTGCTCGGCGCGGTCTACGCGCTGTTCGGACTGATCACGGGCTACCTGACCATCTGATGAAGGAGTAAGCAATGAGTGAAGCTGCCAATGCTGTGAAATTTGGCGTGCATTCAGAGGTCGGCCAGTTGCGCAAGGTGATGGTGTGCGCGCCCGGCGTGGCGCACTCACGCCTTACCCCGTCGAACTGCGATCAATTGCTGTTCGACGACGTGCTGTGGGTGGAGAACGCAAAGCGCGATCATTTCGACTTCGTGAGCAAGATGCGCGACCGCGGCATAGACGTGGTCGAGATGCACAATATGCTCGCAGAAACCGTTGCCGTTGCCGAGGGCAAGAAGTGGATACTCGACAACCAGGTCGTGGCGAACCAGGTCGGCCTGGGCTTCATCGATGAGCTGCGCAGCTATCTCGAAGGCCTCGATAACCGCAAGCTCGCCGAGACGCTGATCGGCGGGTTGTCGATTTACGACTTCCCGGAGGCGCACGGCGGGGCGGCGCTCAAGGTCGTGCGCGAAGCAGCCGGGACTACCGAGTACCTGCTGCCCCCGTTGCCGAACACGCTCTATACGCGCGACACGACGTGCTGGATCTACGGCGGTGTTACGCTCAATCCGCTATTCTGGCCGGCCCGGCACGAAGAGACGATTCTCACGACGGCGATCTACAAGTTCCATCCCGATTTCGCCGGCAAGGTCAACGTCTGGTGGGGCGATCCGACCCAGGACCACGGTCTCGCTACGCTGGAGGGCGGGGATGTCATGCCGATCGGCAAAGGCAATGTGCTGATCGGAATGAGCGAGCGCACCTCGCGGCAAGCGATCAGCCAGCTCGCGGCCACCTTGTTCGCGAAGAAGGCCGCGCAACGCGTGATCGTGGCCGCCATGCCCAAGATCCGTGCGGCGATGCACCTGGACACCGTGTTCACGTTCGCGGACCGCGATTGTGTCCTGCTCGCGCCGGACTTCATGAACAAGACGACTACGTTCTCGTACCGCCCCAGCGATCACCCGAGCGGGATCGAGCTGCACAACGAGAACAAGCCATTCGTCGACGTCGTGGCCGAAGCGCTGGGATTGAAGAAACTGCGCGTGGTGGAAGCAGGCGGCAGCGACTACCAACGGGAGCGTACACAGTGGGACAGCGGCGCCAACCTTGTGTGCGCATCACCGGGCGTCGTGTATGCCTATGACCGCAACACCTACACCAATACGCTGCTGCGCAAGGCAGGTATCGAGGTAATCACGATCGTCGGTGCGGAGCTGGGACGCGGGCGCGGCGGCGGCCACTGCATGACTTGTCCGATCATTCGCGACGCGGTCGAATTTTAATCAAACCCGGTTGTTCGCGTCGCACCCCTCACTTGCAGCGCGCGCATCGCTGTGTCGGCCGATGCTGCTCAGGCGACGCGGATCATGGATGCGCGAATTCCCGCCCTCACCCCTAACTTCTTTTCGGGGCGATGCGGGCAGGTTCCTGGGTAGTGGGGTGCCGGGCGTCCGCGTGGCGGGCAGTTTTCGGCTGGGTGATCGACGATGCGGCGCAAGATTAGCGATACGCGAGAGCCGCGAAAGCGTGCCCTGCTCGAAATCCATATCGGCGAGCTGCGGCAGCTGTTCGATGCCATGGACCCGTCCCCGTTTCGGGATCGCGATCTCGATCCGAAAGCCGACGACTACGTCGTCGGCTGGGCACGCGAGACGCACAGTGCCGAAGCGTTGAGTCTGGTCGTTCACCTGAGCCGCGAGGGGGTTGCCGTAGAGTCGGCGGCGCTGTTGCGCACCGCCATGCACGAGCATTTCGCGCGGCGTGCGTGTGCAGCACGGCGCGAGCTGCGGAACCTCTTTCGCGAAGGGCGCGTGAGCCTCGCGATCGGGCTGACATTCCTCG
>WYBJ01000279.1 GCA_011525945.1 Burkholderiaceae bacterium
AACCCTTGTTCGCTTTTTCCACGCGGCCATCGGCAATCGCACGCTGGTGCGTATCGAGATCGGCGCCAGCCTGGTCCCTCATTACTTCCGCGTGTTACGTCCCCCACCAATCAATCCCCAGCGCGCCGTTTCATCCCGCGCTCCATCGGGGTCTTGTCTGATTCGATCCCGTTGAAGTCCGCGGGACACGGCAGGTCATGAGATAGGCCGGTGCACCTTTGTTAGCGTGGGAGGTTCTGACGCGCCCACTCTGACAACGGGACCGGCCTATGCCCCGCATGGTAGCTGCGATTGGTGCATTTCCGCAGCATTTTGCTGCGCTTCGTGAGCGGCCTGAGGCGTATCGCCCGGCAGCGTGCCCGCACTGCGGGCTGGGTCGGCCGTGGCGGCACGGCTGCTACACGCGCAAGCCGGAGCGACGGGGGTTGGAACCAGGGGCGTTGAATCCGACGCCGGTACCGCGCTTCCTCTGTCGAGGCTGCGCGCGCTCGTGTTCGCGGCTGCCGGCGTGCCTGTCGCCGCGGCGCTGGTACGACTGGGCGATGCAGCAGCGCGCCTTATTGGCTTTGTTGCTGGGCGAGACCTTGCGCCGTTGCAGCACGACGCTGGGTCCGGCGCGTTCGACGTTGCGGCGTTGGCGCCACTGGCTGGCGATGCGCCACGAGGTGTTCGCGTTGCATCTGCGCAGCCACTTCCCTGAGTTTGGGCGAGCGGTCGACCCCGCGGCGTTCTGGTCGGCCTGTTGTGCGCAGATGCCGCTGGCCGCGGTCATGGCGTGGCTGGATCGGCAACTTGCCGTCCCGTGATCGGTGCGTCCTGATCCAGCGCCAAACGGCGTTGCAGCAGCACAATTCCCGCCCCACAGAGTTTCGCCACTGCCCGAACCGCGCCCGTCCGCCGATGATCCGCGCCCCTTCGTTCAAGAGGTGCGTGTGATGAAAGCAGTCGATCCGAAAGCCCTGTTCCGCTTGTCGGTGCTCGGTCCTTTGGTGAGCCGGGAAACGCTCGAGCGCGGCGAGTTGCAGCGATTCATTCGTGAGGCCGCGCAACGCGAGTACGTGATTCCCGGGTCGCGCCGCCGGCATGTCGGCGAGAAGACCATCGAGGCCTGGTTCTACGCCTACCAGCGCGGCGGCCTCGACGCGCTTTGCCCTAAGCCGCGTGTCGATCGCGGCCAGTGCAAGCTGACGCCGGTGGTGCAGGAGGCGCTCCTCGCCGCCAAACGCGACAATCCGCGGCGTTCGATCCGCCAACTGCGCGACCTGTTGCTGGCCGCCGGCACGGTCGCCGCGGGTGCGCTGTCGCGCTCGGCGATTCATCGGCTGCTGCAACAGCATGGCCTGTCGCGCATCAGCGGGTCGGCGAGCGAGGCCGAGGAGCGGCGCAGCTACGTCGCCGAATTCGCCGGCACGCTGTGGTATGGCGATGTGATGCACGGGCCGACGCTCAGTGTCGGCGGTCGCCAGCGCAAGACCTACCTGGTCTCGTTGATGGACGACGCCTCGCGGCTGGTCGCACACAGCGCGTTCTGCCTGTCCGAGACCGCGCTTGCGATCGAGGGCGTGCTCAAGCAGGCGCTGCTCAAGCGTGGCCTGCCGCGCAAGCTGGTGGTGGACAATGGCGCCGCGTATCGCGCGCATACCTTGCAAGGCATTTGCGCGCGGCTGGGTATCCAGCTGATCTACTGCCGGCCGTATGCGCCCGAGGGCAAGGGCAAACTCGAGCGCTGGCATCGCACCGTGCGCGATCAGTTCCTGAGCGAAATCAATCCGGCGCACGTGAGTCTGGATGATCTCAACGCCCGCCTGTGGGCGTGGCTCGAGCAGGTCTACCATCAGCGCCCGCATGGCGGCCTTGCCGGCGCCACGCCGCTGGCGCGCTACCAGCAGGATCTGCCGCGCATTCGCAGCCTCGGCGCGCGCGCCGCAACCCTCGATGCGCTATTCCATCACCGCACCCGCCGCCACGTGCGTCGCGATGGCACCGTCGCCTACCTCGGCCAGCGCTTCGAGGTGCCGTATGAACTGGCCGGCAAGACCGTGCAGCTGGTGATCGATCCGCAGGCCGAACAGGTACTCGGCGTCGAGGGCGAGGACGGTGATTCGCTCGGGCCCGCCGTCGCGCTCGACCCGGTCGCCAACTGCCAGCGCGTCCGCCACAAACCGTCCGCCGTCACGTCGGATCTGCCCGCCACGCGCACGCCGTGCAACCCCGCGCTCAATCCGGTGGAACTCGCCCATCAACGCCACTACGGCGACACGGAGGCCTGACATGTATCTCCAGCACTTTGGTCTGCGCTCGGCGCCGCTCGGCAAGGACAGCGGCGAGTTGCACGACGACGGCAGCCTCGCGCCACTGCGCGAGCGCTTCGAATGGCTGCTGCAGTCCCCCGGCGTCGGCCTGTTGACCGGCGAGCCCGGCGTCGGCAAAACCGCCGCGCTGCGCGCCTTGACCCGCGCGCTCAATCCGCACCGCTACCAGGTGATCTATCTGGCCGAAACCGATTTCGGCCGGGTCGATCTGTACCGCTCGCTGGCCCGCGCCCTCGACCTCGAACCGGCGCACCGCCGCGCCCAGCTCTGGCGCGACCTCAAGGCGCGCATCCACGAACTGGTCGACAGCAAACAGCTCATGCCGGTATGGATCATCGACGAAGCGCAGAACCTGCCGCCGGAGTTCTTTCGCGACTTCCCGGCCTTTCTCAACTTTGCCTTTGATGCCCGCGACCTCATCACCGTCTGGCTGGTCGGTCATCCGGCGCTGGCGCAGACCCTGCAGCGCGCACCCTACGCTGCACTGCACAGCCGACTGCAGGCGCAGGTGCAACTCAAACCGATGATCGAGCGCGAGCGCTTCGGCGCGTTGATCCAGCACGCGCTGAAGACCGCCGGCTGCCAGCACACCCTGCTCGCCGACTCCGGCATCGAACTGCTCCGCCAAGCCTCCCGCGGCCTGCCGCGCCAAGCCGGTCGCATCCTGCGCACGGCCATGCGCCTGGCCGTGCCACGCGCCCTCAACCACTTGCCCGACGAGTTGCTGCAACACGCCATCGAGGAACTGCGATGACTGCCGGCATCGAAGAACTGTTTCCCGCCGACTTGCCCGACCCCGCCGCTGTCGCGCTCAGCCAGTTCCTCCACGACCTCGCCGCTGCCTGCGAAAGCCACTACTACCACCAACTCACCCGCTACCACCGCACCCGACAACTCGACCTGTTCGACCCCGAGCGACCGTGGCTGCGGCGACCACCCGACGATCCAGACCTGCGCTGACGTCCCATGATCCAACCGGGGCGCGCTCCGCCGGAAACACCGCGGGACGCGCCCCTCGGATCAGCCTCGAATAGGGCGGGATGGTGGGGATTGGGGAGAGGGGGACGTAACACCGCGGGTCGATTTCTAATTGGTGAACACGATACTGCAAGGCTCGCCCACACGTAGACCTCGATTAGATCTTCGTCTACCCCAAGGCCGGATTTGTAGCAGGTGGCCAAATTGACCATCGCTCCAATGTTGCCGTGTTCGGCACTACGCCGATACCACCGGACAGCCTCTGCAGGATCATGTGGACAGGCGCCGTGTTTAGGTTTCACCATGGCGTAGAAGGCCCCGACCATACCTTCTGCAGCGGGATATTTTTCATTGGCAGCGGCCAAGATGTAGTCAAAGGCTTTAACGTAATCTCGGCGCACTCCATCACCGTCGAAGTACGCCCAGCCAAGCGCATACTGGGCAGGAGCGTATCCTTGGTCGGCGAGTTCTCTCAATCGCTGCACGGCACGACCACGATCACGTCTCCGGGCATCATGCCACAAGGGCCAGATCTTTCCGAATTCCCGCCGTTCTGCATCGTTACCCCACATAGTCCCGCCCTTTCACTAACCCCTTACGCCGTGTTAACCGG
>WYBJ01000280.1 GCA_011525945.1 Burkholderiaceae bacterium
CGACGCCAGACGCGAAGCGAACCGCAGCCAGGTTGGACACCTGGCGAGGATTCGCGACAAAGTATGGCGTCGATTTCGGCATCTTTTGTGCGGCGAACTTCTGACTCGGGACACTAGCATGATCGCATCCAACACCAACGCGCCCTCGATCATGATTGGCGAAAAGGCTTCCGACATGGTGCTCTCCGATGGCGACTGATCGTAACCGCCCCGCGACCACGAACCACGCGCTCGGACGGGCACGCACGGACTCGCGCCAGGACACCTGGCTGCTTGCCGCCGACGGATCGCGTGGCGCCGAGAATGCCGCGCGCTACGTCGCACGCACGGCAAGAGCGTTCGGCGTGGACGGGGTGCAACTGATCAACGCGCGCACGCCGGCGTTCGGCGCCGAGCGCGGGAGCGCGGCACGGCAACGCGCAACCGCTTTGGCGGACGCTGAACGCGCCACGGCCTCGGTGCGCAGGATTCTCGCTTTCGCCGGACTGCGCTATCGGCTCGAGGCGCCGCTGGGCGACGATCCGGCCGCGTTGATCGCAGCCGCGGCGGATCGCGCCGGGGTGACCGAGATCGTCATGGGAACGCGCGGCGCCAGCATGATGAGCAGCATCACCCTGGGCTCGGTGGCGTACAAGGTGCTGCACATGGCGCGCCAGAACGTCACGCTGGTACCGGTTCGTGCGCGCGGCGCGGGCGGCGGCGGACGCGATCCGTTGACGATGCTAGTCGCGGTGGACGGCTCGAATACGGCCATCCGGGCGGTGCAGTACGCAGCTCACCACGCGGCGGCCAATCCCGGCTTGCGGATCGTGCTGCTCAACGTGCAGCCGCGGATCATTTCCGGCAACGTGCGCCGATTCGCTTCCCGCGCGCAAATCGAAGCCTACGCGCACGAGCAAGCGGACGACGCGATGCGCCAGGCGGTGCGCATCCTGGACAAGGCCGGCGTGCGCCACAGCCAGCGCGTTGCCACAGGCAGCGTGGTCGAAACGATTCTCGAGGCGGCGGCCGACTGCCATTGCGGTCGCATCGTGCTCGGCACGCGCGGCTACGGTAGCGCGAAATCGCTGCTACTCGGTTCGGTGGCCTACGGCGTGGTGCATCACGCCGAGGTGCCGGTGACGGTAGTGAAGCAAGCGCTGTCGGTGCCGGTGTTGCTGCCCGGACCGGCCGAGCGCCGCTGAAGCCCGAGCGGGTTCAGTGCGCCGCGCGCTCGCGTAGCAAGCGCGCGGCAATCGGGCGCACCTGCGCCGGATCGTCGATCGCGACCAGCTTTCCATCGCACACCTGCGCCACGCCCTTTTCCGTGACGACGAAATCCATCGGAATGTCGTGAGGTTGCGGGTAAATGGTCTCGATACGCGAGATCTCGAAGGCGACCGCGATCTTGAGCGGCTGGGGCGTACACGCTGCGAGCGTGCGATCGAAGAAGCCGCCGCCATAGCCGAGCCGATAGCCCGCGGCATCGAAGCCCACCGGAGGCACGAGCAGCGCCTGCGGCTGCATGATCTCGGTGCCTTGCGGGATCGGCAGATCGAATACCCCGGGTGTGGTGGGAGCGCCGGGCCACCACTCGCGAAACTGCATCGCTTGCTTCTTCGCCACCACCACGGGCAGCGCGCCGCGCGAGCCGCGCCGGCGCATCTCGTGCAGGAAGAAGCGCGTGTCGGGCTCGCCCTTGTAAGGCCAGCAAAAGCCGATCGAAGCGCCCGCCAGTCCATCGAACGCGTTCTTCAACAGCTGCGTGATGATTTCGTTGCGGCCTCGCCGGATGGCGAGCGGGACGGCCTCACGCACCGCGAGCAACTCGGTGCGCTTCGCCTTGCGCCACGCCGCGAGATCCGCCGGCCGACTCATCGCGGCGCCTTTCTCATGCTTCAAGGCGCAGCACGCGCGCAGGCGCGTCGGATGCCTGCGACTGGCTGCGGATTTCTTCCAGCAGTGCGCGCGCCTGCTCCTGCAGCGTGAGGTAGGAGCGCTCCCACCCATCCGGCCGCGGCTTGCTCCAGGCGAGCCGCTGCACCAGCGCGAGCAGGCGCGCCGATTTGGCCTGCTCCGCATCGAACTCGCGCTGCAGCTCGTCAAAGCTGCGCGCATCGACCAATTCGACTTTGCGATCCTGGCACACACCGATGCAATTCTGCGGCGCTTCGATGCGCCCACAGCCGATGCATTGCCAGGCTTCGATCCGTCCGTCCATATGCCACCTCACCGCCATGCAATCGCTCAACAACGCGAGGATACTGCCATTGCGGGTGGACGCAAGCATCGTACCTGCCGTTGCTCCTTGGCGTCGTGACTGCGCACGACCCTGGCCGATGCGGCGGCGGCGTGCGACCATAGCGGCACCGCGACTTCGCGCCGGCTCTGCGATGAGCGTTCGCAATCTCGAGTTTCTGCTCACGCCGCACTCGGTGGCCGTGATCGGCGCGTCCGATCGTCCCGACGCCATCGGCACGATCGTCATGCGCAACCTGCTCGCGGGCGGTTTCGCCGGCCCGATCTACGCGGTCAATCCCAAGTACGACCGGGTGCAGGGCACGCGCTGCTATGCGCGTCCCGACCAATTGCCCGAGGCGCCCGATCTTGCCGTCGTCTGCACCCCGCCCGATACCGTGCCGGATGTGATCGCGCGCCTGGCCGCGCGCGGCACGCGCTCCGCGGTGATCGTCACCGCCGGGATGGATGCCGCCTGCGGCGAAGGCGCCCGCACGCGCCGGCAGGCCATGCTCGATGCCGCACGCCCGCATCTGCTGCGCATACTGGGACCGGACTGTATCGGCCTGCTGGTGCCCGGCATCGGGCTCAACGCGAGCTTTGCCCACACCACGGCGCTGCCCGGAGACATCGCCTTCATCTCGCAGTCGGGAGCACTCGTCACGGCCGTGCTCGACTGGGCGCGATCGCGACGCATCGGTTTCTCGCATTTCGTATCCGCGGGCGAGCGCGCCGACGTCGATATAGCGGATCTCCTCGACTACCTCGGCAGCGATGCCGGTACGCGCGCGATCCTGCTCTATCTCGAATCGATCCGCTCCGCGCGTAAGTTCCTTTCGTCCGCCCGCGCCGCCGCGCGCAACAAACCGGTCATCGTGGTCAAGGCGGGGCGCTCCGCGGAAGGCGCGCGGGCCGCCGCCTCGCACACGGGCGCGCTGGCAGGAGCGGACGACGTGTTCGACGCGGCCATCCGCCGCGCCGGAATGCTGCGCGTCGATACCCTGCTCGACTTGTTCGACACGGTGGAAACACTCTCGCACCAGACCCAACTGCACGGCGCGCGCGTCGCAGTCATAAGCAATGGCGGCGGCGCCGGCGTGTTGGCAGCCGACGCGCTGTCGCTGGCCGATGGCGTGCTCGCCGAGCTTGCGCCGGACACCTTGACACGGCTCGGTCGTGCGCTGCCCGCTCGCTGGTCGCACGCCAATCCGGTCGACATCGTCGGCGATGCTCCGGTGCAGCGTTACGTCGACGTGCTGCAGGCGCTTGCCGACGATTCGAACGTCGATGCGATTGTCCTCATCCACGCGCCCACTGCCGTTGTCCCCGCCGATGCGATCGCGCGCGCGTGCGTGCCGCTCATGCGCCGCGCCGGCAAGCCGGTACTCACCTGCTGGCTCGGCGAAGATGCGGTGGCACGCGCCCGCGCCCTATGCCACGACGCTGGCATCGCCGACTATGCGACACCGGAGGAGGCAGTGCGCGCGCTCATGCACCTCGTGACCTATCGCAGGAACCAGGAGTTGCTGCTGCAGATGCCGCCTGCGCAATCCGAGGGCTTCGACCCGCAGCGCGGCGCCGCAGCCGAAGTCGTGACGCGGGCGCTGCGGGAAGGCCGCGAAATCCTCACCGAACCGGAAGCCAAGGCGATATTGCGCGCGTATGGCATTCCCGTGGTCGACACCCGCGTCGCCAGCTCGATCGACGAGGCAGTCGCGGCTGCGCGCGCGATCGGTTTTCCGGTGGCGCTGAAGGTTCTTTCACCTGGCATCGTCCACAAGTCAGACCTCGGTGGTGTCGCGCTCGACTTGGAAGACGCCGGCGCGGTGCACACCGCGGCTGCCGCGATGCTCGAGCGTATCGGTTCGCTGCGGCCCGAAGCGGCGCTGAACGGATTCACCGTCCAGTCGATGGTGCGCAGACCCGACGCGTACGAGCTCATCGCCGGTATGGCGGTGGACCCGCTGTTCGGCCCGGTGATCGTGTTCGGCCACGGCGGTACCGCAGTGGAAGTGATTGCCGATCGCGCCGTGGCGCTGCCGCCGCTCAATTCCGTGCTGGCGCGCGCTCTGGTCGCCCGCACGCGAGTCGCCAAGCTGCTGGCCGGCTACCGCCAGCGCCCGCGCGCCGATCTGGACGCGATCTACGACGTGCTCGGCAAGCTCTCACAGCTCGTCATCGACTTGCCGCAGGTGGTTGAGCTCGACGTCAATCCGCTGCTCGCCGACGACGAGGGCGTGATCGCGCTCGATGCGCGCGTGCGGGTGCGCTTGCCGAAGGATGGCGAACGCGAGCCGCTCGCGATCCGGCCCTACCCACGCGAGCTCGAAGAGCGCATCGAGTGGCGCGCACGCGCGTTGCTGTTGCGTCCGATCCGCCCCGATGACGGCGAGCGCCATCTCGACTTTCTGCGCAAGCTGAGCTCCGAGGACATTCGCATGCGCGTCTTCCACACGCGCCGCTACATCGCACCCTCGGAGCTTGCGCGCCTGACGCAGCTCGACTACGAGCGCGAGATGGCGTTCGTCGCCGTTTCCACCGACGATGCAACCGAGACGCTGGGCGTGGTGCGCGCGGCCACCGATCCGGAGAACGCGCGCGCCGAGTTCGGCATCGTCGTACGCTCGGACCTGAAGGGGCAAGGGCTCGGTTCGATCCTGTTCGACAAGATCATCCGTTACTGCCGGCAACGCGGCACGCAGCAGCTGATCGGCGATGTGCTGCGCGAGAACACCGGCATGCTCGAGATGGCGCGTCGCAGGGGTTTTCGCATGGACCGCTCGCCCGAGCCGAGCGCGGTGCGGGTCACGCTGGACCTGCAGGCGCCGGGAATCCCGGGCGAGCCGGGCCAACCCCGTGCTTCGCCACCACAGGAAGTCGGCCGCGGTAGCTCGTGACCGGCAAGAGAAGGCCGAGGCCGGAGTCAACCAGACACATGCGCGGCGTGCACCCTCGTGCTCGCGCGCGGCGCGATCTACCGCGATCGCACGCTCAACGCAGCGCGACCGCCTCGAAGCGCGCGATGGCCGAACCCGCGGCGTCGAGCATTTCGAGGTGGCTGCCGCGAATGCGATAGCGCGCCACCTGTTCCAGCGACTGCAGGAAGCGCTGCTCCTGTTCCATGCCCGACACGCAAGCAAGCCGCGTGCTGGCCATGTGCCCGAGCCGCAGCGCATCGCCGTCGACCTCGAAGCTGCCCGTAACGCGATTGCAGCCACCGCTGCCGGAGACACGCGCCGTATCGTGAGCGAAGATCAGATGTGCCTCGCGCTGGTATTCCGCCGCCTCGGACGGTGCTCCGCGCATACGCACGAGCTTCCAGTAGGTGCCGCGCAAGGGGCTATCGACCAGCGGCGTGCCGCAGGTCTCGCGCGGGAAAATTCCCACGAAGCGTTGCACCACGAGGCTTAGCCGCGGCGGCTGGCCGTCCTCCATGGAAGGGCGCGGCACGATCGATCCGTACACGCTCACCAGCAGCGGCTGACCGGGCTCACGGCGCTGCTCGAGGTACGCCGCCTGCAGCGCCTTGAAGTCGCCCGCCATCGCCACCGGCAAGCGCGCACCATCGGCGCACAAGGTGATCAGCGCGGCATCGGCCATGTAGACGAACATGCCGGTCGATTCGGTCCCGCGCGCGTCGTTTGCGAGCGACGGCGATACGCCGGCCCCCGTCGCAGCGCCGGCGACCAACGCCAGTGCCGGACAGACACGCCGCAACCACGCGCTCGAAGGCATACGCGTCAGCGTGCCCCGGCGCCGCGCGGCCGGGCAGTCCGCACGCGCAGGCGGCAGTTCATGTCTTGCGAAAAATTCCCAGCTTGCCGAGGATGAAGATCAGCAGCACGGCGCCGCCGAGCGCGATCAGGAAGCGAACAATGGCGCCGGTATCGGTGATGCCCAACAGTCCGGCGATCCAGAATCCCAGCACCGACCCCACGACACCGACCAGGACGTTCGCGATCAAACCCATCTGGGCGTTGGTCTTCATGATAATGCTCGCCAGCCAGCCGACGATCCCGCCGATGATCAACGAAATGATCCAGCTCATGGTCGCACCTCCCGCCTTGTGGGCATCGATCGTATCTCAGAAAAGCCACCCCGCGCATTTTCACATGTTCCGCAAGCGGAAATGCGGTAAGCCGGACCCGATCCTCCTTCCCATCTCCATCTCGATGTGAGCTTCGCCACGGCGAGGCCGGCCCCCGTTTCCTTCATGCGCAGGGCGGGGAGAAGCCGTGGCGCGGTCTTCCGTGACCGCGACCCGCGAGCGGGCGCGAGCCGGTGCCTGCTCACCATACCAACGCGGGCAGCACGTAAGCGGGCCGTGCGGCGGCGGTGGCGGCGAATTCCTGCCATCGCGGCGCGGCCGGCAGCTCGCCCCAGCGATCGACCAGCTCGTTACTGTGAATACCGCCGACGACGAACGCGCTCGCAAGCCGTGCACGCGCAGCCCCGAGCACGTCGTGCTCGATCGAATCGCCGATCGCGATCACGCGCTCGGGCGAACAGTTCTCGAGCGCGCGCAGACAGCTCGCATAAATCGCAGGATAGGGTTTGCCGTGGTAGAAAACACTCCCCCCCAGTTCCTCGTAACGGCGCGCGAGCGCCCCAGGCGCTGCCACCGTGCCTTCGGGCGAAACGCGCACGATGTCCGGATTGGCGCATACCATCGGCAGGGCGCGCGCGATACCGGCCTGCAACAGCGGCTCATAGTCGATCGCAGTGAGCGGCGGCGAATCGATGCCGATCAGGGCGAGAAACTGCGCGTCCTCGATACGCGCGACGATCTGGAGCCCGATACCATCGATCAGGCTCGTATTGCCCGCACGCGTAAAGGCGTAACAGCGCCGGCCGAGTGCACGATGGAACGGATCGCGCCGCTCAACGAGCGCGGCACGTGCGTCTTCGCCCGCGCCCACGAAGCGCTCGAACCATTGCGTCTCGAACCCCATGCCCCGCATGAGGCCGAGGTTCGCTTCCGCGGACTGGCCGGTATTCGACAGCACGACGATGCGCTTGCCCGCCTCGCGCAGGCGGCGCACGCAATCGCGTGCACCCGCGTAGGGCGTGACCCCGTCGTGCAGCACGCCCCACTGATCGAGGATGAAGCCGTCGTAGTGAGGCGTGAGCTGCGACACGCCGTTGAGCATCGTGCCGGTGCAATGGCAATCAGCTGATGCGGCCACGGATATAAGCCGATACGGCCTCGCTCACCAGCACCACGGCTAGGATCGCGACCAGGATCACGAGTACCTGCTGCCAGGCGAACTGGTTGATCGAGGCATAGAGGTAGAGCCCGATGCCGCCCGCGCCCACGAATCCGAGCACGCTCGATTCGCGCACGTTGATGTCCCAGCGATAGACCGAGGTGCCGATGAGCACCGGCATCACCTGCGGCAGCACGGCGAGCCAATACACCTGCGCGGTGCTGGCGCCGGTTGCACGCACCGCCTCGATCTGGCCGCGATCGGCCTCCTCGATCGCCTCGGCGACGAGCTTGGCGAGAAATCCCACCGAACGCGCAGCCACCGCGGCGATCCCGGCGACCGGCCCGGGCCCGAAGATCGCGACAAACACGAGCCCCCAGATGATCGTGTTCACCGAGCGCGACGCGACCAGCAGCGCGCGCCCGATGCCCCAGGTGAATCCGTTCAACGTCGTGTTGCGCGCAGCGAGGAACGCGAGTGGCACCGAGAACACCACGGCGATCGCCGTGCCGAGTGTCGCGATATGGATCGTTTCGATCAGCGGGTGCAACACGCTCGGCAGGTACGCCCAGCGCGGCGGCCACATGCGCGCGAGCAGGTCGGCGGCTTGCGCGTGCGCATCGGCGAAGAACGCCCATTCGATATCGAGCGCCGAGACCGACCACGCTGCGGCCAGGGCGAGTGCCGCCGTCCAACCCCAGCCGATGGCGCTCTCGGCGCGCGTGCGCCGGCGCCAGACCTCGGGATAGCGCTTGGCCGCGGCAGCCCCGGTCATCGCAACCTGCGCCGCACCCAGTCGCTGAACCACTCGCCCAACGCGACCAGCGCAACGATCGAAAGCAGGATGGCAGCCGAGAAGTCGTAGTCGTAGCGTGAAAACGAGGCCGACAAGGTCTGGCCGATGCCGCCGGCGCCGACGATGCCGATCACGGTCGAATGGCGTACATTCGCGTCCAGCCGATAGATCATCACCCCCACCGTGCGCGCCAGTACCTGCGGCACGATCGAATAGGTAACGACCTGCAGAAAGCCGGCGCCGGTCGCGCGCACCGCCTCGACCGGCCCGGTGCGCACGTTCTCGATATCCTCGGCGAGCATCTTGCCGAGAAAGATGGCCGAGGCGAACGCAAGCGTAATCAAGCCCGCTACCGCGCCGAAGCCGAACAGCTTCACGCAGAAGATGGCGATGATCACCTCGTGCAGCGTGCGGCCCAGGACGATGAAGCCGCGTGCGGCGATGTACACCGGCCGCGGCGAGAGGTTGCGCGCGGCAGCGAGCCCGAGCGGCAGCGACAGCACGATGCCGAAAAGTGTTGCGGCAAGCGCCATCTGCAGGCTCTCGACCATGCCGTCGAGCAGCAAGCGCCAGCGCGAGAAATCGGGCGGGATCATGCGCGCAAACATGTCGAGTGCACGTGGAAACCCGGCAAGCATGCGATTGACGTCGACGTCGAGATCGCTGATCGACCAAACCAGGTAGGCGCACGCGCCCCAGAGGGCGAGCTGTTGGCGTAGCCGGCTGCCGAACAGCGGCGGCGCCCGCCACGACGTCGGATAGACGGTGGCGCTCACTGCGTACCCTCGTCCGCGTCATCGTCGACCGGCCGGATGGTGCGATTCCAGTCCTCTTCTCCGTAGATCTCGGTCAGCACCTCCGGCGTGAGCGCCTGCGGCGTGCCGTCGAACACCACGCGTCCCGCCTTCAGGGCGATCACTCGGTCGGAGAAGTCCTGGGCGAGCGCGACATCGTGGATATTCACCAGCGCGGGACACTGCCGCTCGAGCGCGAGCGAGCGGATGAGACGCATGATCTGGCGTGCCGTCTTCGGATCGAGGCTCGCGGTCGGCTCATCCACCAGCAACAGCTCCGGCTGCTGCATGAGCGCGCGCGCAATCCCTACGCGCTGGCGCTGGCCGCCCGAGAGCGCATCGGCGCGCGTGTTCTGGTAGCCCGCCAAGCCCACGCGGTCGAGAAGTTCGAAGGCGCTGGCGATCGCCTGGGGCGGGTAGCGTCGCGCCGCGGCCGCGAAGAAACCGACCGAGCCGAGCCGTCCGGACAGCACGTTCTCCATGACCGTCAGCCGCTCGACCAGGTTGAACTCCTGGAAGATCATGCCGATGCGGCGCCGCATACGCCGCAGCTCGCGCCGGCCCAAGGCCACGACGTCGACGCCGCGCAGGTACACGCGGCCCGCACTCGGTTCCACCAGGCGGTTGATGCAGCGAATGAGCGTGCTCTTGCCCGCACCGGAGGAGCCGATGACGGCTACGACTTGCGCCCGCTCGATCACGATATCGACTGCCGCGAGCGCACGCTGCCCGCCGGGATAGACCTTCTCCAGCCCTTCGATCGCGAGCAACGCCGGCGCCGGATCCGATCGCGGCGCGTGCGCCTTCGACTCGACGCCCGGCACGCCCTATTTGCCCTTCTTCTTGCCGAGCTTGGACAAGCTCTCCTGGTTGTAGCGCACGCCGCTCGCTTGCTGGATCGTGCGCACGTCGCGCCAGGCGTCGCGATAGCTCACTTCGGCGAAGCGCTCGACGTCCTTGAACTCGGTGGCGAGCTTGGATTTCTTGAAATCGAAGGTGAGAAACGCCTCCTTGATCTTGGCCTTCAGATCCGGCGGCAGGTCGTGTGCAACGCCGAACGCGGTGCGCGGAAAAGGCGCCGATTCGTACACGATACGCAATGCATCGGGCTTGAACATGCCGCGTGCCTGCATGCGCTCCATCACCGTGTTGGCGATCGGGGCCGCGTCGTAGTCCTTGTTCACCACGCCCATGATCGAATTGTCATGCTTGCCAGAATACAGGACCTCGTAATCCTTGCCGGGCTCGATTCCCATGGCTTTGAACAGCGCCCGGGGTGCGAGATCGCCGGAGTTCGATGAGGGCGCCACGTGTGCCACCCGTTTGCCTTTCAGATCCTGCACGCTCTTGATGGGGCTGTCCCGATAGGTGATGAGGGCGAGCTTGTACCCGATGCTGCCGTCGGCGCGGGCCATGGCGATGATCGGCACGAACCCGGCGAGGTTGACGGCGTACGGCGTGGGACCCGTGGCGACGCCGGCGATGTGCAAGCGCCCGGAGCGCATCGCCTCGACCTGTGCGGCGTAGGATTCCGCCGGGTACCAGCGTACGCGCTTGCCCGTGACTTTGCTCAGATGGGCCATGAAATCGGCGAATACGTTCTCGTATACCGACGGGTCTTCCACCGGTGTATAGGAGAATATGAGCGTTGCGGGGTCTTGCCACGTCTTGGGATCCTTCGGCTGGTCGGCCACCAGATCGCCATCCTCATCGCAATAGCGCGCATCGAGGTCGCCGCGCTGGCAGGACGTCTGCGCCGAGGCAGGCAAAGCCACGGCTATTGCCCCAAACCCGATCAGCATGACCCGAACAAACCACCGCCACACCGTATTCATCGCACTATCCTCTCGATTGCGCGAGCATGGATTGCTCGCAAGAAACCGCTTCGCAGCAAATGGGTGCTCGCCCCGGGCGCAGTATAGCAACAGCCTCGGAGCCTGCACGAGGCCCTTGTCGCACTGCCACCGGCGGCACCCGTAGGGCGTAGCGCGAGCGCCTGGGTCCGCACCTCGCCGCAGAACCGAGGGCACGACGCGGCCTCGCGGGGAGGTCCGATGCAGGCCATACTGCGAGGACGTGGGGTTCGATACACCGGCTGCACCCCGCCCGGGCACGCCCCGGAAGAAGCCGACCGCACGGATGCATTTTGGGCATGGCCGTTGTGCTATCGTGCAATCGAGCGTCATTGAGGTGCTGCCGGTGGTGCGTGAGATCGTGCGCGACAAGGCGCAAGTGCCGTTCGGGCCGTACCGGCGCCGGCGCCAGCGCAATCCGACCGACCCGGCGCCCGAACGCACCGGCCAGGAATTGCACGATCAGCGCGCCGAGCGCAAGCACGCACCGGGCGGTTGGCGCTCGCCGTGAGCACGGCATCCCCTGGCGCGGCAGTGCTCACGCCCTTTCCGGCAGTCCTGCACGCGGCCTACCGCGCCGACGAGTCGCAATGCGTCCGGACCCTGGCGGCACAGATCGATATCGAGCCGGAATTGCGCGATCGCATTCGCAGCCGCGCCATCGCCCTGGTCGAGCGCATGCGCGCCGAGCGTCCCGTGCTCGGCAGTCTCGACCAGATGCTGCAGGAGTTCGACCTCTCCAGCAACGAGGGCGTGCTGCTGCTGTGTCTGGCCGAGGCGCTGTTGCGCATTCCGGACGACGCCACCATCGACGCGCTCATCCGCGACAAGCTTGGCAGCGCCGATTGGGAAAAGCATATCAGCCCCGACAAACCCTTGTTCGTCAACGCCGCCACCTGGATGCTGATGTTGACGGGAACGGTCGTGCAGCACGAGGATGGACCTGGCGAGCGCGCGGGTCAGCTCGAGCGCATGCTCGCGCGCCTGGGGCGTCCTATCGCGCGGCGCGCGCTTCTCCATGCCATGCGCATCCTCGGCAGCCAGTTCATCCTCGGCCGTACGATCGCAGAGGCGCTGCGTCGAGCGGCGAGCGGCGAGCACACCCGGTATCGCCATTCCTTCGACATGCTGGGCGAGTCGGCACGCAGCGCAGCGGATGCGATGGGCTACGCCGACGCCTACGCCGCAGCGATCGGAGCAATCGCCGCAGGCGGCCTGGGTGGCGATCCGGTGAGCGCGCCGGGAATCTCGGTGAAGCTCTCGGCATTGCATCCGCGCTACGAATATGCGCAGCGCGAGCGGGTGTTGCGCGAGCTCGTGCCTCGCCTGTTGGAGCTGGCGAAGCTCGCCAAGGCGGCCGGCATCGGGCTCACCGTGGATGCGGAAGAGGCCGATCGACTGGAGCTTTCCCTCGAAGTCTTTGCGCGCGTGTGGGGCGATACAGCGCTCGACGGTTACGACGGCATGGGCCTCGCGATACAGGCGTATCAGAAGCGTGCGCCGCATGTCCTTTCGTGGCTCGCGCAGGCCGCGCACGAACGCGGCGCTCGCATTCCCGTGCGACTGGTCAAGGGCGCATACTGGGATACCGAGATCAAGCGCGCGCAGGAGCGCGGTCTCGACGGCTACCCGGTCTATACGCGCAAGGCCTCGACCGATCTGAGCTACCTCGTTTGCGCACGCCGCATGCTTGCCGCGGGCGCCGCACTCTACCCGCAGTTCGCCACCCACAACGCGCACACGGTAGCGGCGGTGATCGAATTCGCCGGGGCGCGGCGTGACTTCGAGTTCCAGCGCCTGCACGGCATGGGCGAGACGCTCTACCGGCAGATCGTCGGGGCGAATGACGCGGCCAGCGCGCACGCCGTGACGGGTGCACTCGGCGAGCTTGGCATGCCCGGCGAACCTCGCGCACCCGGCGAGATCGGCGCACCCGGCGAGTTCGGCGCGCCCGGCGAGTTCGGTGCGCCCGGCGAGTTCGGCGCGCCCGGCGAGTTCGGTTATGCCTGCCGTGTGTACGCGCCTGTCGGTGCGCACGAGGACCTGCTCGCGTACTTGGTGCGGCGGCTGCTCGAGAATGGCGCCAATACCTCGTTCGTCAACCGTATCGCCGACGCACGACGCCCCGCCGCCGAGGTTATCGCCGACCCGCTCGCGATCGCGCCGGCGCTGCTCGAGCGCGACCGAGCGCTCGCGCAGCGAATCAACTCCCCTCTCCCCCCGGGAGAGGGGCTGGGGGTGAGGGAGAGCGCCTCCGAGATCATTCCCTCACCCTCGATCCCTCTCCCGGAGGGAGAGGGAAGGTCTGCGGCTTCCGCCATCCCTCACCCGCGCATAGCCCTGCCGCGCAACCTCTTTCTCCCCGAGCGCCTGAACGCGCGCGCCTTCGATCTGAGTGATTCCTCGGTCGTGGCGCCGCTGCTCGAACGGCTGGACGACGAAGCGAAGCAATACTGGCGCGCCTGCCCCATTGTCGCCGGACGGCGCGTGATACGAAGCGAGCGCCCGGTCACCGACCCGTCGGACCGGCGCCGAATCGTCGGCCACGTTTGCGAGGCCGAAGCCGCGGACGTCGATGCCGCCCTGGACCACGCGGTTGCGGCTGCTTACGAATGGGATCGCACCGGAGCCGAAGCGCGAGCGCAGTGCCTGGAGCGCATGGCCGATCTCATCGAGGAGCACTACGAACCCTTAATGGCGCTCGCGGTGCGCGAGGCTGGCAAGACCATCCCCGACGCCTTGGCCGAAGTGCGCGAAGCGACCGATTTCTGCCGCTACTATGCTGCCCGCGCGCGCAGCGATCTCGGCGTGCGCGCGCTGCGCGGCCCGACCGGCGAGCACAACGAGCTGCAATGGCACGGGCGCGGCGTGTGGACCTGCATCAGCCCGTGGAATTTTCCGCTCGCCATCTTCACCGGCCAGGTCGCGGCCGCGCTCGCCGCCGGCAACTGCGTCATCGCCAAGCCTGCCGAGCAGACACCGCTCATCGCCGATCTTGGCGTCGAGCTTTTCCATCGCGCGGGCATCCCCGCTGACGTGCTGCACCTGTTGCCCGGCGCCGGCGAGACGATCGGCGCTCGCCTCATCGCCGATGCGCGCACTTCGGGCGTCGCCTTCACCGGCTCGGTGGCGACCGCGCATGCGATCCATCTCGCCTTGGCGAAGCGCGCGGGACCGATCGCGCCGCTGATTGCCGAAACCGGCGGCCAGAACGCGATGATCGTCGATTCGACGGCACTCCCTGAACAAGTGGTCGATGACGTCCTCACGAGCGCGTTTCGTTCCGCCGGCCAGCGCTGCTCGGCGTTGCGTGTGCTATTCGTGCAAAACGAGGTGGCCGAGCAGATCATGGGGCTGCTTTGCGAAGCCGCCGCCGAGCTCGTGATCGGCGACCCGGGGCTGCTCGCGACCGATGTCGGTCCGATCATCGACGATGAGGCCTTACAACGGCTCGATACGCACTGCGAGCGCATGCGGATAGCCGCGCGATCCTTGTACACCGCACCACTGCCGGCCGAATGCGCGCACGGCAGCTTCTTCGCGCCGCGCATCTTCGAGATCGACAGCCTCGACCGGATCCCCGAGGAAGTGTTCGGGCCGATCCTGCACGTCGTGCGCTACGACGGCGACCATCTCGATCGCGTACTCGATGCGATCAACGCCACCCGCTTCGGCCTCACGCTCGGCATCCAGACCCGCATCGACGCCAAAGCACGCGACATCCAGGCGCGTCTGAGGGTCGGCAATACCTATGTCAACCGCAACACGATCGGTGCGGTGGTCGGCGTGCAGCCGTTCGGCGGCGAAGGTTTGTCGGGCACGGGGCCGAAGGCCGGCGGACCGAACTATCTGCAGCGCTTCGCGGTGGAACGGGTGCTCTCCATCAACACCGCCGCGAGCGGCGGCAATGCCGGACTGGCGAATCTCGAGGACTGAGCGTACCGGCGCGTTTTCGACATTGCCTGGACGTGCGGCGCGCAGTGCCTGATCCGCGACGCCGCACGGCGCTTCATCGCGGACGTCGCGAATGTGCGCCTTCGCCCTCGCGACCGCTTCAAGCCGGGTCGAAACGGCGGCTACGCCGTCGCGTGGCAAAGCGCAACAGCACGAGGCCCGACAGCAGCAAAGCCCATTCGTGCGGCTCCGGCACCGCCGCGACCTGGAACGCGCCACCACTGAAACCACCCACGAGATTCGCTCCCGCCCCGAAGCCCTCGAACGCGACGCTGTCGAAACCACCGCTCCTGCTCGCGAACGTGACGAAATTCAAGGTGTCGCCAGCGACCGGCACGTAGCCACCCGTGTTGACGACGCGCAGCGTGCCGTTCGCGCTCAACGCACCGCCGACCGCTATGACATCGTACTGTCCGGCCAAAGCGCCCGCCACTTCGAACGTGAGCACGCTGCTGTCGGTCAACGTCAAGTCGCCGGCGATGCTCAGGATGCCGGGCGAATTGCCGGGATTGATCGCCCCGTCGTTGATCACGGCGCCATCGAGCGTGCCGTTGCCGGAGACGGTGCCGCCGGTACCAACGTGGATGCTCGCGGCTTTGACCACACCGCCGTCGGCCACATTGAGTATGGCCGTACCGCCGGGATCGTTGTTGTAGCTGCGCCCGACGCCAAGGAAGCTCCCCATGTCGAGCCGGCTGCCGGCGCCCGTGACGTTGAGCGTCCCGCTGCTCCCCGGGCTATACCCGACCGAGCCTGTCCCTGCGGCCGGATAGCTCACCTGCGCCCCGCCCGAGATCGTCATCGTGCCGGTGCTCGGCGGGCCGCCATCGCCATCGTCCCGACCGACGACAAGGGAGGTCGAAGCACCCGTCACGTTGTAGCGGGTGGTCGCACCGCTGATGTTGAGCACACCTGTGCCGCCGCTGCCTGTCCCCGTGCCGCCGACGTTGGTGGTGTGGCGCTTCGAGCTGCCGCTGCCGTCGACGTTGACCACCGCACCATCACTGATGCTGGCGATGCCGTTGCCGCTGCGGCCGACGCTCATGCCGGCGCCGAACTCGTCCCCGGCGAGACTCTTGAGATTGATCACGGTGCCGGCGCCGCGGATGTTGAGGGTACCGGAGCTGCCCGCATTCGATGCCACGCTGAATCGGCTTCCGGGTGCGGCCGTGGCCCCGGCCTCGATCGTCACGGTGCCGCTGCTGCCCGAGCGGCTGCCGACCGTGATATTGGCGTCGATGCCTTCGATTACGACGGAGCTTCCGGCACCGGAGATCAAGCCGGAGAAGGAACCACCCGTGACGGACGAGGTGTTGCCGCCGAAGCCCATGCCGACGCCGCCGGTGCCGGTGTTGCGGATCAGGAGCTGACCACCGCTGGTCACGTTCAGGGTACCGGTGCCGAGGCGACCCATGGTCATGCCGAAGGCATCGACGTTCGAGTCGCTGAGCAGCTCGAGCCGTCCGCCGCTTTGTATGTTGAGCGTTCCGGTCGATGCCGAATGCTGCGCCACGGTGGCACCGCCGGAGCCCGCGCTGGCGCTCGATGTCGCCCCCCGCCCGTCGAGCTGCACCAGCGCGCCGTTGCGGATGGTGAGCGTACCCGTCCCGCCGTCGCGTCCGATCCGCAGGACGGGTCCGAAGTCTGTGTTGGGCCCGGTTGTCGGAATCCCGCTCAGGATCAGTTTCGACTCGGCGCCGTCCACGACGACCACACCCGTCGCGCCCGTACCAGGCACCCCGACATCATTCGAATCGAGTAGGCTGCGCCCGATCGTAAGGTTTCGGCCGGCATGGACCACGCCGCCGTTCTCGACCGTGAGGGTACTGGTACCCACGGCACCGTGCCGCCCGACATTGATGTTCGCGTTTTCCCCGAGCAGCTCGATCATCGAGCCCGGACCGGACACCAGCACACTGCCGCGACCCGCCTGATCCGCGCCGCTCGCGCCGCCGATCTGCAGCAGGCTCCCCGTATCACCGTGCAGACCCGATCCGGCGTAGCCGATCGAGACTCGACCGCCGTTGGTGACGTTGAGCGCGCCATCGGTCGAGCGCAGGCCGACGCGTATGCCGGCGGAGACCGAGGTCAACCCCACGCGCAGTTGGCCGCCGTTGACGTTGATAGTGCCGTTGCCGCCCGCCGCATCTCCCAGATGGACGCTGCCGCCGCCAGTCCCGCTCACGGCGGTCGAGACGGTGCCGCCGGTCAGGATGTCGAGAACGCCCAGGCCGCTGCTCCCGACGGCAATGAAGCTGTTGGCTGCCGCGGAGGCACCACCGCCGCCCACCGTCATCGTGCCGTTGCCGCTCGCGGTCGCACCCAGGAAGAACGATGGGCTGGAAAACGTTGCGCCGTCCAATACGCTGATTGAACCGATCGCAGTATTGCCGACACCCAGGTTCACAGCGCCGGTGTCGAAGCTCGGCCCGACGATGCGGGGGGGCGATACATCCCCGGTTACGGTGATCGTTGCTGCCGCTGCGACGGAAGCGAATCCTGCGAGCGAGGCGGCCAGGATGAAATCCAGTGCATGCTGCGTTCCGGCTAGTGTACTGCGTTGTAAATGATGGCACTTAATGGCATTGACGCTGTCTGTGATTCAAGGAGGTC
>WYBJ01000037.1 GCA_011525945.1 Burkholderiaceae bacterium
ACGATGCCCTTCTGCTGCTGGTAGGCCGCGAGCTTGGCGGCCGAGCCCTCGACCTCGGTGCGCAGCACCTGGGTGCGCTCGCTGAACCACTTCGCGCTCTGGCGCGCCGGCTCCACCTTGAGCTCCAAATTGGCGGAGCGCTAGGTACTAGACTATCAAAGCACATCAGAACGATTGCGCGATCGCAGTGATTCAGCAGCACTACTCCGACAGCCGTAGCGCTACCCATTGCTGATACTCATGCGCTTAAACGTGCCCCAAGCGTTACGCAGCGCTGGCAGCCAGCCCCCGCGGGCCATCGCTGGTCGCAAGTGTAGGCCGCGAAAGCGCGGCCACACGCCAGTCCGCAGGCTAGCGGCTAGCCAGCGCCCTAGCACAACGCGTTTGCGCGAAAGTTGGTACGGCTGCATGTGGGAAATGTCGCTTACGGAACTAATACCGACTGTGAGCGCACCCGCGGCTACCGCGTCTAACACCGCCGCTTCGCCGCACGGTGTACGGGTCAAGAGCAAGCTACGCCCGTCGCGTTCCTCGAATTCGGGGTTACCGTCCTTGCAGTACCAGGCGTCGCCGCAAACCACATCTGCGAACTCGCCGGTCCCATCCGGACACAGTTTGCATCGAAGCTGTAACCGTCGCCCCAAAATGTGCCCCCAACTACGGTTGTAGTTCATGCGCAGTTTGCGGCCGTCGTGCGTGTATGCAGTAGTGAAACCCGGCCAGCCGTTACCACGATAGTGGAAACGCGCAATTTCGCAAGGCTGTGTACCTAGCGCCCGCAGAACATCGTGCGTGCCGTGGAGACTCGGCACGCCAGCACAAATGAACGAGGCGGCAAGTACCAGCTGCGAATGTAGCTCGGCGCGCGGCCCCACATAGGCGCGCAGGGCGGCTACATCACATGGCTTACCAACGAAAGCGAAACGCTCACCAGAGGCAAAAAGATCATGCAGCGCCCCAGCCGCGGCAGCTGGACCATAACGCGAGCCGGCGCCAGCTAGGATCTCTGAGCGCGTGCGGCTTTTCCGGCGCTCGCTAGCAAGCGGGTCGCTCTCCGACGCCGCTACATGGGCGACGAAGTGGATGCGCCCGGATTCAAGCAAGTAAATCATCAGCGCAGACAGAACGCCACCCGATGATCCTCGGAAGCGAACGTCGGCGTCCGTTGCCCAGCCTGTCCTAACTTCTATTAGCGGACCCCAATCGGGATGTACTTTGGCCTGCGGCTGCAGCTCCAGCCGTGCCGCCGGGCATAAGGCGGCAGCTTTCGCATCCTCCTCGGCAGTCAACGGACGGCTGAAAAGGGGCCGCAAGAATCCCGACGATGTGATTGTCATACTTGCGCCGCAGTGCACAATGTCTGCGCTCGTGCACGCGCCGCACCCTAGACACAGATCAGCGCGTATGACCTTGTCAATGCGGCCGACCATCGAGGGCCTCAAGCAACTCGGTTAGGTAGTCCTCATAGCGTTGCAGCTTGCGCTGGGCTAGGACGTTCCCCGCCGCTACCTGCGCGCTTAGCGCTTCTCGCGTAGCTAGTCCATCGGTTACTTGGCGTAGCGCCGTAGCTGTGTCGCCATGCCTCAGATCAGCTAAGGCCGTATAGCCAAGTGACTGGAACAGCCCATTAAACTTTCGGCTGTAAGCCATCGGCACGACTGGTACGCCGGAGCTAAAGGCGCCGATGCATGCATGCATGCGGGCGCCTGTAAAGAAATGCAACCCACTAATATAGCCCTTGGCTGCGCTGGGCGTTTCGAAGCGTGGTGCGAGAACGATACGAGGAAACCGTTCGACCAACTGTTCGCAGATGCGATAGTCATCCTCGACCGCTAGTTCGCGCGAGTTGACATGACCGACCAAGTGGAGCACCACATCATCGCGCGAATGAAGCCGCTCGACGAGCTGATCAATCAGATCGCGATAGTCCACAGTTAGACCGAACTGATTACCCCCGGTATAGCCGCCGTTGTAGAGCAGCCCCGACACGTTTAGCCCTACATGAATTCGCCCGTCCGCCGGTGCAACCTGGCGCTCAAAAGGCAGGCGAAAGGCTACGTCAGCGGCCTCCTCGGCATTGGCCTCAATCCCCTCGCCGCGCAGATAATCCATGGACAGAGTATCCCGAGCAAATATCCGGCGTGCGCGGCGCATAAGGCTGCTTGCGATCATGCGAGTCCATCCGCTATCAAAAGGCCCGATTGTCTGAGGACTCATGACCAAAGGCGTTCCGACGTGTAAGCAGCACCACTTCAGAAAGCTGAGCAGCATGAAGCGCTTTGGACCGTAGATGTCAGTAAAACTATCACCCGCTCCGATATCAAGCATCAGGTCACAGGCGCTGATTTGCGCTAGAGCGGCGCTACGGCTGAGAAGCATACGCTTTGGAGAGAGCGGATCGGCTAGCCGGATACCGCATTCGATAGCGCGTTGAGGATCGCGCTCAGAGTGGCAGAACTCAAAAAACTGAAGTTCGCGCCCGCATCGTGCGGCCGCTGCGCGGGCAACGCCGATTTGCGAAAGACCGAGCGCACCGACGCCAAGATTGCTTGAAGTTATGGATTGCCATGCGAGGCCAATCCGAATCACTGCAGTCATCGAGGGACTGTCCCAGCGGTAGTTGAACGTTGAGGGCGGCGGTGTTCCTGGTGAATCCTAGAGAATCGCGTTTGCCAACCATTGAAACTCAAGGAAAGGAAAACCATTATGGAGGATCGATGGGGAGACACCGCGGGTAGGGAACCGCGACTGGCCATATCGTCGGGGAGCAGGACATTGCCGGCGAAGTGCGCGCGGTGCTTGCCGAGCAGGAACTGCTGCTGGTACCCATCCTGGAGCTGGTCCAGAACGCGAGAGCCAGCATCGATGAGATGATGCACGGGGCGGCACGCAGGTTCGTCGAGCAGCCGCTGGTGCTCTCGGCGCAGGAGGTTGCTGGGGCCAAGCATCTGGGTCGCCGGACGGGCGAAGTCCTCTGGCACGGTGACCAGCCCGGACGCGTCGTTCTGGCCGAGCGCAAGCTCGCCCTCGAGCGACCACGCCTTCGCAGCCGTATCGGTCGTGGCAAAGAAGTGGCCATTCCGGTCTACGAGCGGCTGCAGGCCGAGCCGCGACTGGGTGAGCGCATCCGCGACATCTTGGTGCGGGCCGTGTCCACTCGCAAGTACGCCGAGGCGCTGCCGAGGATGGCAGGCACCGTCGGGATCGCCAAGAGCTCGGTGTCGCGCCGGTTCATTCGCGCCTCGCGCGATGCGCTCGCGGCGCTGATAAGTCGTCGCTTCGACCAGATCGACGTCCTGGCGTCTTGATCTGCGGTATGTGTCGAGGAGCAGGCGATGGACCAAGCTCGCTCAGTGATCGTTCAGCACCGCACCCACGACCTGCGCCGAGGCGGCGGCGAGCGACGCGACGAGGGCGCGCGCCTCGGCGGCGCGGGTGACGTTGCGGCGGGTGACGAGCAGCGCCCCCTCGGCGGCGGCCGCGATGCTCTGGAAGTCCGCGCCGAGCTCGCCCGCCGGCGTGTCGAGGATGATCACGTCGTACTGCTGGCTGAGCCCGCCGAGCAGCGCCTCGAAGCCCGTGCGCGCGAGGAGCTCCTGCGGGTTGGGCGGCGTGGTGCCGGCCGGCATGACCGACAGGCCGAGCAGGCCGCGGATGCGGTGGATGCAGTTCTCGTCGCCGCGCCGGGCGAGCAGCTGCGAGAGCCCCAGGCGGTCGGGCACGCGGAAGATGTCGTGCTGGCGCGGGCTGCGCAGGTCGGCGTCGACGAGCAGCGTGCGCTCGCCGAGCTGCGAGAACACCACCGCGAGGTTGGCGGCGAGGTAGCTGCGGCCGTCGCCGCGCCCGGGGCTCACCACCGCGAGCATCGAGTGGCGCGGCTCGGCCTCGATCCAGCGCAGCATGAGCTGCGTGCGCAGCGCGCGCAGCGCCTCGACCGCGGGCGAGAAGGGCGCGTAGGCCGCGATCACCTCGCGGCTGATGACGTCGTCCTCGGGCGCGAGGTACGGGTAGTCGAACTGGCGCGCGAGCGCACGCTGCACGTCGGCGGGGGTGACCAGGCCGAGCTTGATCGCGGCGTCGCCGAAGCGCAGGTTCTCCTCGCGCGCGAAGCGGATCACCGCCTCGGCGTCGGCCGGGCTCAGGCGGCGGCTGTCGACGAGCAGCGCGCCGATCGTGCGGTCGCGCTTGAGCGGCTGCCCCTGCCGCTGGTCCGGCCGCGGCCGCCCCGGGCTCATGTCCACGGCGCCGCGGGCCTCAGGCGGCGCGCTCCGGGCGGTGCGGGAGCAGGCGCGTGGCGAGCGCGCGCGGGACGCGCGCGTGCGGCAGCGTCGCCAGCAGCGGCACCTGGAGCGCGCCGGTCACGTCGGCGTCGGCGCGCACGCGCTGGTCGAGCATCTCCATCAGCAGCGCGACGCCCACGCCGAGCAGCCCGCCGAGGAAGACGGCGAGCGCGATGTTGAGCGGCCACTTCGGGAACGAGGGCTCGATCGGCTCGACCGCCGGCGAGAGCACCGCGATGTTGGTCTGCGTCGCCTGGCTCTCGAGGCTGGTCTGCGTGTAGCGCTGGGTGGTGGCGTCGAACG
>WYBJ01000281.1 GCA_011525945.1 Burkholderiaceae bacterium
CAGCAGAAGAAGCTCGACTGGCTGCAGCCTGATCCACGAAACGACGGGCTGAGCGACGCGGACATGAATACGCTGAAGGCGTTCGGGTACAAGGCGAGGGCGCGATGAAGTTCTACGTGTACGAGCACCGCCGCCTCGACACCGGTGCCGTCTTCTACGTCGGCAAAGGCACGGGTCAGCGCTCTCGCGTGACGTTCAACCGTAACCGCCATTGGCGGCGTGTGGCGGAGCGGCACGGGTGGAGCGCTCACGTCGTCTGTCGGATGGACGATGAGGATCTCGCGTTCCTCGCGGAGGTCGAGCTGATCGATTTGCATCGGCGGATCGGTTCTCCGTTGACGAACGTGACGGATGGCGGCGGCGGGACGGTCGGATACAGGTGGCCGGCGGACGTGCTGAGAAGGCGGGCTGCGAAGTTGCGCGGGCGCGTGCGCCCGCTGGTATCGGCTGCGCTTAAGGGCAGGCCCAAGAGCGAAGAGCATCGACGAAATCTCGCTGCTGCAAAGCGCGGAACCTCGGCGTCACCGGAGACGCGCGCGAAGATGTCACAGACCCGCAAGGGGCGGCAGAGTGCGATGCTCGGCAAGAAGCATCGGCCGGATTCGATCGAGAAGATCCGCGCGGCTGTGAGCGGCGAGCGGAATCCGTTCTTCGGAAAGACGCATCCTCCCGAGGTCGTAGCTCGCATCATCGCCGCCAACACCGGGCGGCGCGACTCGGCTGAAACTCGTCTGCGGAAGTCAGAGGCGCGTCTCGGCGAGAAGAACCCGCGCTTCGGCGTGCCGATCCCTGATGAACAGAAAGCGCGTCAGATCGCGACCCTGAGGGCGACGATCGCCGCGAGCCGTAGAGAGTGTGAGCACTGCGGGAAGTCAGTCGACCCGTCGAACTTCAAGCGCTGGCACGGTGACGCGTGTAGGGAGCGAGTCTCATGCGGATGATCATCGATTTGCTCATGCGCACGTCGAGCTTCGAGACCGACACTGCCCGCGCATCGAAGGTCGCGAAACGGCGCGCGAAGGAGATCGAGAAGTCGTTCTCGGACGCCGGCCGCAAGATCCGCAACGTGTTCGCCGGGCTCGCCGGCGGCATCGGGATCGCGTCGCTCATGCGCACCTTCGCGCAGGAGACGATCAACGCGCAGAACGAACAGGCGCAGCTCGCGGCCGTCGTGCAGTCGACCGGGAAGGCGGCGGGCTTCTCGGTCGAGCAGCTGAACAAGATGGCCGACGAGATGGCCCGTGTCAGCACGTTCGATTCCGGCGACATCAACCGCGCGCAGACCCGATTGCTCAGCTACACGGGAATCGTCGGCGAGCAGTTCCCGAAGGCCATGCAGGCGACCATCGACATGGCCGCGCGCATGGGCATGTCGGTCGAGATGTCGGCGGAGACGATCGGCCGCGCGCTCGACATTCCGTCGCAGGGGCTGACCGCGTTGACGCGGCAGGGGTTCCGCTTCACCGAAGCGCAGAAGGCGGCCGTCGAGCAGCTCGAGGCGACGGGCCGCGTCGGCGAAGCGCAGGCGCTGATCCTTTCAGCGCTCGAGTCGTCCTACGGCGGCGCGGCACAAGCGGCGCGCGACACGTTCGGCGGCGCCGTCGCGGCGCTGCAGAACGAGCTGCGCGACCTGATGACGGGAAAGGAAGGCAGCCTCGACGGCGCGCGTGATGCGGTCGAGGATCTCACGAAGACGCTGCAGTCCGACGAGGCGAAGCAGGCGTTCAAGACGTTCACCGAGGGAATGGCCAGCGTCGCCGCCGGAGCCGTCAACATGGCGGTGTACCTGTGGAACGCCATGAACGCGTCCGCCGACCTGGTGGAAAGTCTTTTCCGCGAGAAGGCACGCCCGGCCATCGACCTGCTCACGGATCACGCGAAGGCGAGGCTCGCCGAATTGTCTGCCGCCGGCTCCCCGGGCAAGCGGGGCGGACTGAGCGAAGCCGAGATCGAGCGCCTTGCGAAAGAGCGCAAGGCCGCGGAGCAACGCGCCAAGGCGGCGCAGGCGGCGGCGAAGCAGGCGGATTCCTACATCGAAAGCCTGAAGCGCCAGATGCAGGCGACGCAGGATCTGACGACCGTCGAGAAGACGCTGGAAGAGATCCGCGCGGGCAGTCTCGCCGGTGCCGGTGCTCGGCGCCAACAGGAGGCGCTCGCGATCGCTGCTGCGCTCGATGAGCATGCTGCCGCTGCCGAGCGTGCGAAGGATGCGGAAGAGGAATTGCAGAAGCTCATCCGTGAGCAGGAGTCGATCTACGAAGAAGGCCGGCGCGTGATGGAGTCGATGCGCACGCCGTCGGAGCAGCTCGGCGTGCAGATCGATCGCCTGAACTTCCTGCTCGGCAAAGGCGCGATCGATTGGGAGACCTACAGCCGCGCGGTGTTCGATGCGCAGGACAACTTCGACCGCGCGCAAGAGGCGGCGAACAAGACCGGCAAGGAGCTCGACGACTTCGCGAAGAACGCCGCGGAGAACATCCAGAGGAGCATGGGCGACACGCTCGTCGATGCGATGCAGGGGAAGTGGGACAGCATCGGCGACGGCTTCGTGCAGATGCTGCAGCGGATGGTCGCCGAAGCGCTCGCGGCCGACCTGGCGCGCGCGATGTTCGGCGGCGACGAGAAGGGCGGCGTGACCGGCAAGGGCGGTTGGTTCGGCTCGGCACTCGGCGCGATCGGCGACTGGTTCGGCTTCGGCGGCTCGAAGGCGAGCGGCGGCGACGTGCTGGCCAATCGCTCATACCTGGTGGGTGAGCAGGGGCCGGAGCGATTCGTGCCGCGCACCGCGGGGACCATCATCCCGGCCGCGCAGACGGCAGCAGCAGGCGCAGGGCGCACGGCAGGGCCAACGTACATCAGCGTGCCCGTCGAGGGCCGCGTCGACCGCTCCACGCGTATGCAGATCGCTCGCGATGTCGGGCGCGAAGTGCGCCGCTCGCAGAGGTATGCCTGATGGCGTTCATTGACACGCAGCTGAGCCGGTGCGCGGCGTACGGCTTCACTGGCGGCCCGGAGTGGAAGACGCTCGTCGTGCCGATGGCGAGCGGTCGCGATCGGCGCCGCGCCGACTGGTCGATGCCGCACCACCGCTACACGGCCGACTACACGCTGCTCGACCCGCTCGACCAGAACGCGATCCTCGAGGCGTTCATCGCCTGTCGCGGCCAGCTGCATTCCTTCCGTTATCGCGACTGGAACGACTACATCGCGCGCGATCAGACAATGGTCGTCGGCGACGGATCGGCGACGCCGCGCTTCCTCACGAAGACGTACGCGTTCGGCGCTACCAGCTACGTGCGCACGATCACGCTGCCGGTGGTCGCGACGATCGAGATCATCGCGAACGGCACGACGCCGGTTCCAGTGACGTTCGATGCGAACACCGGCAAGGTGACGCCCGTCAGCGTCTGGCCGAACGGCGCATCGCTCAAGGCGTCATTCGAGTTCGACGTGCGCGTGCGCTTCGGCGCGGACTTCGTTCCCTTCACGCGCAACTCGCCGCGCACCGCCGTGGTAGAGGTCGAGCTCGTAGAGGACTTCCCGGCATGAGCAGGTCCGTCCCTTCGGCGCTGCAGGCGCACCTCGACAGCGGCGCTACGACGACGACGCTGTTGCTCAAGATCGTGCCGCGCGCGCCCGAGTACCCGCCGGTCGGAATCACGGCGCTCGATCGCGACGTGCCCTACGACGACGGCGAGGGCGACAGCAGCGAAGTCGTCTATCACGCGGTCGTCGGCATGGTGCCGGCCGCCGTGCAGCAGTCGCTGTCGATGGGCGTCGACAACACCGAGTTCAAGCACCTCATCAGCGAGTACGGCCTCGCACTCGAAGAAGCGGACATCGTGGCCGGCGTCTACGACTACGCCGAGTTCGTGCTTATGCTCGTCAACTACGAAGACACGTCGATGGGTCACGTCGAGATCATGCGCGGCGAGCTCGGGCAGATGCGCATCGAGCAGGGCATGGCGTTCTGGACCGAGCAGACTTCCATGGTCAAGCGCCTGAAGCAGTCGATCGTCGAGAAGGACTCGTTGACCTGCCGCGCGATCTTCGGCAGTCAGCCGATTGGTACCGTCGACGCGGAGGTGACGCAGCGCTTTCCGTGCGGCTTCGACACCTCGGCGCTGTGGACGGCCGGCACGGTGACGAGCGTCGGCCTCGAGACGAATCGCACGTTCACGGCGTCGGCGCTCGGCCTCGCGGCGAACGCGTGCGTGCCCGGCATGCTGCGATGGACGACCGGCGCGAACGCGGGTCGCGCGTACGAGGTCGAAGCGCAGGATGGCGACGGCGTCGTGTCGCTCACCTTCGAGACGATGTTTCCGATCGATGCCGGCGACACGTTCGAGATCCGCCCGGACTGCACGAAGTGGAAGGACGGCCACAACGGGTGCAAGTCCTTCTGGGGCGACGACTGGGTGCTGCACTACCGCGGCGAGCCGTACATCCCGGTGTCCGACGCCGACGCGATCAATACGCCCGGGGCGACCGTTGGGACGGGCGTGGCATGACGGCGATCGTCGAGCAGGCGCGCACCTACCTGGGCGTGCCGTTTCGGCACCGCGGGCGCACGCCGCGCGGACTCGATTGCGCCGGCCTCGTCGTGCGCTCGTACGCCGACCTCGGCGTCGTGCTGCCCGACGTCGCGTGCTACGGGCGCGAGCCGCACCGAGACGGCCTTATGGATGCCATGCGCGCGGCGTTCGGCGTTCCGGTGTGGGAGGGGCGCTCGCTCATCGATCGCGCCGTGCTGCGCGTCGGCGACGTCGTCGTGCTGCGCTTCGAGGTGCACCCGCACCACATCGCGATCGTGACCGATGACCGGCATCACGGGCTCGGGCTGATCCACGCGTACAGCCCGCCGGGCGGCGGCGGTCGCGTGGTCGAGCATGGGCTGGATGCGCGCTGGCAGTCGCAGATCCTCGCTGTGTTCCGTAGAGCTGTCTGATGGCGCGCACGCTTCTACCCGTCGTCGGCGGCGCCATCGGAGGATTCTTCGGCGGCCCGATGGGTGCGCGCATCGGATTCGCGGTCGGCAGCATCGTCGGCAACGTCGTCGACCCGGTGACCGTGAAGGGCCCGAGCATCGGCGAGACCGGCGCGCAGACGAGCGCCGAGGGCGCACCGCGAGCGATCGTCTATGGCACGGCGCACGTCACCGGCAACGTGATTGCGAGCGGAGAGCTCGTGCGGCGCTGGATCAAGGAGCGCGGCGGCGGCAAGGGCGGCGCGCCGAAGGTCAAGACGGAGCACGTCTATCGCACCTTCGCGATCAGGATCTGCGAGGGGCCGGTGGGCGGCGTGCTGCGCGTGTGGGAAGACGACCGGCTCGTCTACGATGTTCGGCCCGGGTCGCCGATCGTAGATGAGTCTGTCGCCTGGATCGAGAACAAGACGATCTATCTCGGCACCGAGGAGCAGCTGCCAGACCCGACGCTGCAAGCACAGGTGTCCGGCGTCGCAGACACACCCGCCTATCGTGGGACCGTTTACATCGTCATCGATTCCGAGGACATGACCGACCGGCGCGGATCCATCCCGCAGTATCGGTTCGAAGTGGCGCGCAGCGTAGAAACCGAAGTCCACTACAACTACTCTCCGCTCGTCATCGGCGCCTGGACCGGTGCGCAGCCGCAGCATTCGCTGGGCAGCGTCAATTTCTCCGGCGGCAGCTACAGCGGTACGGACTTTGAGGCGGCGGTTTCCGCGCGAGCCGCGGACATGGTTGCCACTCATCCGACCGTTGCATATTCGACGGTCTTCGTCGCGTACCGCACGAGCCTCAATGATCTGCAGAACAAGTTCGCCGGAGGCGCGACGTTGGTAGGTGACCCACAGGTTATCTACTTCAGCATGGCGCCCGGGGAACCGGATGCTTGGCTCAATACTGCGATCGATCCGAAGTTCTGCGGGCCGATGGAGATTGCCGGCGCGGAACCGGACGATGGGAGGGTGTACGCGATCCGCGACGAGACTCTTCTATCCGCGTCTGGTTTCGCCGCGGTGAAGCTGTATAGCCACGACGCGACGCGACCGCCTGCGTATTCGGAGATCTTCAACAACTGCTCCAATTACCCTGCATCTGGCGGGAACTTCCCGATCGCCGCAGGGGCGTACATCGTCGAGGTTCAGGGCGAGCGCATTCCCGCGCCACCGACTGGATATGCGAGCGCATCAGGAACCGCGAAGCAATTAGCCGCAATCGAATATCGAGCCGGCGCCTTGTATCAAAATGCACTCGGGCCGTGCCTGTTGCCAGGCGATCCGGATTACGACAACGCGGAATTCTGGTCCGATCAACGAGCCGCGGCCATCGCGCGCGGCGACTTGCGCGATGACGTCACGTCGCCGGTGATCGTCTCCGACTATGCGGTGCGCGTCCTGCCGTCGAGCGTCGCCGGCGATCCGGTCGTACTGTCAGCGATCGTCGACGACATTCACCGACGATGCGGCGTGCCGGTTGAAAATTACGACGTGTCCGAGCTGACGGACATGGTCGACGGTCTCGTTCTCGCTGGCGAATACACGGGCGCCGACGCGATCGACACGCTGCGGAGGGTGTATTTCTTCGACCGCTCGGAGCATGACGGAAAGATCTATTTCCCCAAGCGCGGGAAGGCCGTCGTCGACGTACTAACGTTCGACGATCTGGTCGAGGAGCCTGATACATCGATGCGTGAGCAGGCGATCGAGTATCCGGCGAAGGTGCACCTGTTCTACCAGCACGCCGCGAGTGGATACGCGCGCGTGAAGGCAACCGCGCAGCGCAGCAGCCCGGACGTGCGCGTCGTTGGCGAGCAGAGCGTCGAGGTGCCAGTGGTGCTCGACGAGGACGAGGCCGCCCGGATCTCCCACAAGATGCAGAAGGTATCTTGGGCCGACGCCGAGGGCGAGGTGACGCTCGCTCTGCCCGAGAGCTTCATTGCGCTCACGCCGGCCGACTGCGTGGGATTGAGCCTGCGCGATCGGGTGCGTCGGCTTCGCATCGAGGAGATGCAGATTGCCGATGGTCGGATCCAGCTCACGATGCGGGTCGACCGGCAAAGTGCCTATACGTCCGATGTCACGGGCATCCCGATCCCGGCGCCGACTCCTCCTCCGAGCACGATCGTCGGGGCTACGGTGCTCGCGGTTCTCGACATTCCGGCACGCGTGGACGCTGAGGACGACCTTGGCCTCTACCTCGCGGTGTCGGCGGTGGAGCCTGCTTGGTATGGTGCGCTGGTCGAGCGCAGCCTCGACGGCGGCGCATCGTTCGTCGATGCTGCGCAGATCGAGCGATCGATGGTGATCGGTGTTCTGACCGCCGACGTCGGAACGGCTTCCGCGCACTACACAGACGCCACGAACCGCATGCGCGTGCGCCTGTTGCGCGCCTCGCATGCGCTCGAGTCGATCACCGAACAGGCGTTTCTGTCCGGTGGGGGCGCGTTCGCCGTGGAAAGCGCGGACGGCTCCTGGGAGATCCTGCAATACCGCGACGCCGACGATCTCGGTGATCAGGCCTTTGAGCTCTCGACGCTGCACCGCGGGCGACTCGCGACGACTCCTGCAGCGCATGCATCCGGCGCGCTCGTCGTGTTCCTCGACGACGTCGAGCACGTTCCCGCGCAGGCCGCATGGATCGGCCAGCAGCTCACGCACCGAGCAACGAGCTTCGGAGAGACGACCGAGTCGTCGATCGAGCAGGCGTTGACCTACGCCGGGCGTTCGCAACTCGAGTGGCCGATCGCGTACCTGCAGCTCGAGCGCGATAGCGGTGACGTGATCTCTGGCGTCTGGACGCCGCGGCATCGCTTTGGATCGGACGACTACCCGGTGCCGTCGATCAACTTCATCGGGTACCGCGTGACGATCGATGACGGCTCGACCGAGGTCGTGCTCGATACCGTCGATCCGCATTTCTCCTTCGACGCATCGGCGCTCGCGTCGCCGGTCACCGTGAGCGTCGCTGCACTGAACCGAATCACGGGCGCAGGCCCGGCAACCGTGGGCACCGTATGAGCACCGAGATCTTCCCCTTCGCCCTCTGGCTCGAGGGCACGAATCAGAACAGCATCCCGGCGAACGACAACGCGCTTCGGAACGAGGTGCTCGCGAAGGCCGCGATCGACATCGCCGACGCGGAGCCGAGCGAGAGCGACGTCGACGATGGCGACGTGTACATCGTCGGTACGCCGTGGGGCGGTTTCTCGAGCGACGACGTTGTCATCTACCGCGGCGGCACGTGGTACGCATTCGCGCCGTTCGACGGCTGGATCAAGCGGCGCAACGATACCGGCGACCTGGTCGTGTACGAGGGCAGCAGCGGGTGGGCGGCGATTCTTCAGCCTGCGGGGAGTTCGCTCGTCGAGGTTAACAACCAGACCGGCGCGAGTTACACGCTGGCTCTCTCCGATTCGGGCAAGGTGGTGCGCGCAACGAACGCCGGAGAGATCACGATCACGGTACCCGCCAACGCGAGCGCTGCGTTCCCGACCGGATCCACCGTTGCGATCCGTCAAGCTGGGGTCGGACAGGTCGTTCTCGCGTGGCCTTCGGACGTGGCAGTGAACGTTCCCGACGGGCTCGACGCGGCAGCAGCTCGGATGGGCTCGACGATCATGCTGCACAAGGTAGATGCCGACGAATGGGATTTGACGGGCGATCTCCTGGCGATCGCGTCGTCATGATCGGCGCATATCGGCTCGGAGTGATCGCCGCGGCGCGCGGCGCAATCGGCGGCGGCGGCGGCGGCGATGTCGATCCGTATTTCGCCAACGTCGCTGCGTTGATGCACTTCGACGGCGCCAATGGGTCGACGATCATCGTTGATTCGTCATCGCACTCGCAGGTCGTCTCGTTGGAGAACAGCGCCGCTATCTCGACGGCGCAATCGAAATTCGGTGGCTCGAGCCTGTCGCCTGGCGCAGCGGTCATCGCAGACGTGGCGTCACTGCGCGCGGGCGTCGGCGATTTCACGGCAGAAGAATGGGTCTACACGACCGCGAAGACAGGCGGGGTCTTCACCATCTGCGCTGGCGGGTTCTCGACGAAGGCGGCGCTCTCGTTCTACAACGCCGGCGCGAATGCTGGCCTGTTCTTCGAGGTCGGCTATACCGGGACGATCACTACCGCGACGGGGGTCGTGCCGCTGTCGACGTGGACGCACATTGCGCTCGTGAGGGAAGGCGACGATCACCGCCTCTATGTAAACGGCCTGCTTGTCGGGTCTGCAACGACCGGGCCGGCGAACATGACGAACGGGACGACCTGGGCGGGCCGGTCCGCGTATGGCGGATATCTCGCCGGACACATCGACGACTTCAGGCTGACGATCGGCGTCGCTCGTTACTCGGGGAACTTCACTCCCCCGGCCGCGCCGTTCCCGAATGCTTGACTGCTCCCCGCCCTGAAGGACGGGGATTCCCACTTCACAGAACCGAGCCGTTCAGCACTTACATGCAGACAGGACTTACCGATTCTCCATGGGCTGACACCGCCAGTCCGGCGGCCAAGACGTTGCGCGCTGCGTTGATGTCGCGATCGTGGGTCGTGCCGCATTCCGGGCACACCCACTCGCGCACGTTCAAGGGCATGGTTGCACACGAGCCGCACAACTTGTTGCCTTTCCTTCTGTTTTCTTCGGCTGAGACGATCCGCAGGTTGTCCTCACAGTGCAATCCGCAAACGAGTCGGTTGTTCAAAGGGACTATGTGGTCCACGGTTTTGCCGAGCGCCTTCGCCTGCCTGTATATGGCCGCAATCGCTTCCATGTCGGCCCATGGCGGCACGCGTGTCGATCCGCTGCGACGCATGGCTTTGTGGTTTCTTCGCTGCTGCCGACGATGTTCCGGGTCAGAGGACACGCCGCCTTTCCAAGCGTTGTTCTTCGCGCCAAGTGCATTCAGGCGTCTGCGTTCTTTGGCCTCATCAGAGAGCTTCCACGTCTTGCCCTTTGTGCTTGACGGCTTGCCCCTCATGGCCTCTCGATGCTTTCTCCGTACCTCTGGCGAGTTCGCTGTCAAAGCATTAGCTGCCGATAAGTCCCTGGCAGGAATGCCCAACTTGTTCATGAAGTTGCGCACTGCACATTCGCTGCATCCAAAGAGCTTTGCGATCTCACTTCGTGATTTTTTGTCTACCCAATACAGGTGCCAGATGGTCTCTTTCGGTATTGAGTGCAGAAGAATTTTCTTTGGCATAAAGCGCGCCTTCAACATCCGAAGGATGCTAAGTATATCATGCTCAACGGATTTTGTAGAACCGGAAACGGTAGGCGCGCTTGATGTCCACGACTCACATTGTATCGCCGAATCGTGTAACGCGCTGTATTTCCAGACAGTAATGCAGCCTATCGGCTGCGCTCCTTTCCTCCCCCGCCTGAAGGCGGGGGTTTCTCGGAGCCTTCGATGATCGACATTGCCTTCCTTCCGTTCACGCTCGCCGGCCGGATTGTTGGCTACGCGTTCACCGCGCTCATCTGGACGTGGCTGTTGTGGGTGTTCTTCCTCGC
>WYBJ01000282.1 GCA_011525945.1 Burkholderiaceae bacterium
GCGCGGGCACACAACGCTCCCCTCTCCCACCGGGAGAGGGGTTGGGGGTGAGGGAAGAGGCGCCACGCGAGGTTTCAGGGCGCAAGTCGCGATGCGCCATCGTGGCGTCTCTCCCGGCGGGAGAGGGGAGTTTCGTGCGTCCGCTGGTTCGGGTTCCTGGGTAGCCCGCCTGGGGGTGAGGGAAGCGACTGCACGACGGTGTTCCGGGGCGCAGGCCGAGACATACCCATCGTGCAGTCTCTCCCGCAGGAAGCGGAGAGCGTCTCGCGCAAAGCGGTCTGTCAACCTCTTTCCGGGACGTCAATAGGAGCCTGGACCACGCCAAGCTGTCGGGCTGTGCCAGAGTGCTGGTACGCGAAGCGCCGGCGTCGGCTCGCAGGAGCGGGTGGCGTCTTTGGGGCAGCGAGGCGGAATCCGGCCGATCGGATCGTCGCAGCGCGTTCGGCGACGGGCACGGGATCCTTGCACGACGCTCAGAACCGTTCCACCCAGGGCCGCAGCTCGATCTCCCAACTCCAGGCGCTGCGCTGCTGCTCGATGAGGTGCAGGTAGTTCTGCGCGATCGCGTTCGGATCGAGCAGGCTGTCGGGATTGTCGGCGGGAACCGGTCGCTGCGCGGAACGAATGCCGCCGTCGATCACGACATGGGCGACGTGTATGCCTTGGGGTGCGAGCTCCCTCGCCATGCTCTGCGCCAAGCCGCGCAAGGCGAACTTGCCCATGGCGAAGGCGGCGGATTGCGCATAGCCCTTGATGCTGGCGGACGCACCGGTGAATAGGATGACGCCTTCCTTACGCGGCAGCATGCGCTTGACCGCTGCCTGCGCGACGAGAAATCCGCCATAGGCGCTGATCGCCAACGCTTCGGCGACCTTCGCCAGATCCAACTCGAGCAGCGCGCCGCGCACGCGCGCAGACGGGTTGTACACGACCACGCTCGGCGCGCCGAGGCGCTCGTCAAGCTGCTCGAACAGGCGGTCCACCGATGCCGGCTCGGCTGCATTGCACGCGATGGCGATGGCGCCTGTTTCGGTACACAGGGCCGAGAGCTTCTCCACGTTGCGAGCCGACAGCGCACAGCGGTAGCCACGCGCGGCAAGCGCCCGGGCAAGCGCTGCGCTCAATCCGCTGCCGGCGCCGACGATCAATGCGCTTTTGTCCATGAGATCCTCCGCGAAGCAATCGCGTAAGCTTACGCTATGGCTGAAGGACCTGGAGATCTGGTAGTTTCGCCGGTGCCGGATCCGGTTTGATACGGGAGCAAGGGATGGAGCCATCGCAGCGCCGGTCGTGGTTGTTAGCGTCGTTGTCGCATCCCGATCGAATCGAGACGCTCGCGCGGTGCGGCGCCGATGCAATCGTGCTCGATCTGGTCGAGTTCGTACCGGAAGAGGCGAAACACGCTGCACGGCACGAAGTCGTCGCGGCCATTGCGACTGTTCGCGCGGCGGGTGCTGCGGCGTTCACGATGGTCGACCCCGAGCTCGCGTACGCCGACCTGCACGCCTGCGTGTGGCCGGGGCTCGACGGGGTGGTCGTGTCGCGCGTGGAATCGGCCGCGCAGCTGCGTGAGATCGACGAGTTGATCAGCCGGCTCGAGCACGAGCGTGGCATCCCGACGGGTGCGGTGCGTATCGCGCTCGCGCTCGAGACGGCGCGCGGCAATCAGGATGGATACGAGATCGCCTGCGCGAGCCCGCGGGTAAGCGCGCTCACGCTGGGTCGGGCGGATCTGATCATGGATCTACGCCCGGAGCCTGATGGCGAGATCCATCTCATGCCCTACCTCATGCAGCGCCTGGTCATCATCGCAGGCGCGCTCGGTAAGACGCCGCTCGGCGCCTGGTGGCGCGCGCCCGACCGCGGCCTGCTTGCGACACCGCAGAACACGTATCAGGCGGCGCAGCGCGGGCGTGCGATCGGCTTCAAGGGCACCCTGTGTCTGCATCCCGATCAGATCGATCCGATCCATCGCGCCTTCGCTTGAGGATGTCGGTCATGTCGAAGTACACCGTTCGTCGCTCCGGGCTCACGATGCCGATCGTGACCGCGCGCTTCGTCGATAACGCCTGGCGGCGCGGCTGCGACTTCGTCATCCTCGACCTGGAGGATTCCGTACCGCAGCACATGAAGCCGCACGCGCGCACCCTGGTGAATGCGGCGATCGCGAAGATCGCGCGCGCCGGCACCGAGCCGTTCGCCCGCATCAACCACGAATACATGCTCGCCGACCTCGATGCGGTGGTATGGCCTGGGATCAGGCGCATCCGCTATCCTAAGACGGAGTGCGGCGACGAAGTCAGGCAGATGGATGCCATCATCACCCGGCTCGAGCGCGAACGCGGCATCCGGCCGGGCAGCATCGAGATCGATCCCGGCATCGAGACCGCGATCGGGGTGACGAACGTGTACGAGATCGCGGCCTCGAGCCCCCGCATCCGCGAGTTCGGGGCTACCAGCGGGGGGTACGATCTTTCGCGTGACCTGGGCGTGGAGATGTTCGTCGACTACGACCAGTTCGTGTACGTGCGCGGCGAGTCGGAGCTGGCGGCGAGAGCGCTGGGGCTCGGTGTGCGGGTCGCGCCCTTCGTCGCCAATACCAGCGGCAGCGTGAGCGACGGCGATCACGCCTACCGGCAGGCCGAGGCGGCCCGCAAGTGCGGCTTCCACCTCGGCACCGGAGGGCTCAATCCCGCGGTCGTGGAGGGCCACAATCGCGGCCACACGCCAAGCGATGCGGATGTGCGCGATGCGCACTGGGTGCTCGAGCAATACGAGCGCGTGCTCGCAAGCGCGCAGACGTGGCTTACGATCGACAATCGCGTGATCGATCGCTACGAGGCGGCGCGCGCGCGCGACACGATCGACTGGGCCCGCGCCTGCGCCGAGCGCGATCGCGAAAAGGAGCAGGCCGTCGCCCGCACGCGCGCGGCACTCGCCGCCGCAACGGGCGAAGCGGGGTAGATCGACATGGCCATTCTCGTGCGGCGCTCCAACCTGCTGGTATCCCTCGACGACGGCGCGGCGGTGAAAGAGGCGTGGCGACACGACGCCGATGCCGTCACGCTCGACCTGGAAGCCGTGCCTGCGGCGCGTAAAGCCGAGGCGCGCGGGGCGATCGCGCAGGCGATTGCTGCCGCAGCGCGCGGCGGCGCCGAGGTGTTCGTGCGCATCGACAGGACGTTCCTGCACGCCGATCTTGCTGCGGCGGTCCGGCCGGGACTCGACGGCATCGTATTGTCGAACATCCAATGCGCCGGCGAAGTGCTTGAGGCCGATACCGCGCTGCTCGCTCTGGAACGCGAGCGCGGTATCGCCGTCGGCTCGCTTTGCATCATCGTATTGCTCGAATCCGCCTGCGCGGTTTGGGACATGCGCGCGATCGTGCGTGCGAGTCCTCGCATCTCGCAGATCGGGCTCGATGAGATCAATCTCGCCCGCAGCCTCGGCTTCGAACCGGCGCCGCAGCTCGATCCTTTCGTGTATGCGCGCGGCCGCCTGGCGGTGGAAGCGACCGCGGCAAAGGTCGCCGCGGTCGGAATGTCTTACCCGCTGAGCGCCTTTCCGCGCGAGCACCGCGCACAAGAGATCGAGACGGCCGCGACGAAGGCGAAGAACCTCGGGATGAAGGGCGTGCTATGCCCGTTCCCGTCCTGGGTTGCGCCAGTGAACAAGGCGTTCACGCCCAGCGCCGAACTGGTGGCCTACAACAAGCGCGTGCGCGCGGCGTTCGCCGCCGGTGTGGCCGCCGGCACCGCGGCGGTCCCCCTCGACGGCCGCATGGTCGATGTTCCGGTGGACGAGTGGGCCATCGTCGTTATCGCGACCGCCGAGGCGTGCGCGCGCCGCGACGCGCACAAGCGCGCCGCCCTGGCGCGCGCCATTTGAATCGATTCGACGCAGCGGACGCTTCGGCGCCGCTGCGAACCCGCCTTCTGTGCAACCAGGTTCGGCACGCGACGTGCTGAGCGCATCGCGAGCCGCAAGATTGCAATGACGTACGGAGCAGGGTGATGCCCGCAGCAGCCGCCCAATCGACGCACCTCCTGTTCGGCCTGTCCTCGCTATGGGTCGCGACGACAGTGCTGATCGCCGCGTACGTCATCATCATGACCGACCGCGTGAACCGAGCGATCGTTGCCCTGGTCGGGGCCGGCTTTCTCGTCCTGGCCGGCGTGCTGTCGCAGGCCGAAGCCGTGCGGGCGATCGACTTCAACACGCTCGGTCTGCTGCTCGGAATGATGCTGCTCGTGAACATCACGCGCCGCTCGGGGCTGTTCCAGTACGTCGCGATCTGGTCGGCGAAGAGGGTGCGCGCGCGCCCGTGGGGCATCCTGCTGATGATGTCGACGATGACCGCGGTGTTCTCGGCGTTTCTCGACAACGTGACGACGGTGCTCCTCACGGTGCCGATCACGCTGCTCATCACCGATGAGCTGCGCGTGAAGCCCTACCCGTACCTGTTCGCGCAGATCTTCGCATCGAACATCGGCGGCACGGCGACGCTGATCGGCGATCCGCCGAACATCATGATCGGATCCGCGGCGGGCCTCACGTTCAACGACTTCGTCTTTCAGCTCACGCCGATCATCATCGTCGTTTTCGTCGCGACGATGCTTCCGCTCTACCTCGTCTGGGGACGGCATCTCACGACCGACGAGGAGCACCGGTTGCGGATCATGGCCATCGACGAGAACGAGGCGATCACCGACGCGCGCTTGCTCAAACGCTCGCTCGCCGTGCTCGCGCTGGTGATCATCGGCTTCGTTCTGCAGCGGCGCACCGGTATGAAGCCCGCCACGGTCGCGATCTTCGGTGCAGCCGTGCTGCTGCTGCTCGACAACTTCGGCCGCTCAGCCGAGGAGCAGTCGAAGAACGTCCACGCGGCGCTTTGCGGCGCCGAGTGGATCACGCTGATGTTTTTTCTCGGTCTGTTCGTGATCGTCCACGGCGTCGTGAAGGTGGGTGTGATCGACATGCTGGCGAAGGCGCTGCTCGGTGCGACCGGCGGGCACTTCGGCACGACTGCGATGGCGATCCTGTGGGGGTCGGCGCTCCTTTCCTCGATCATCGACAATATCCCTTACGTCGCGACGATGATCCCGCTCATCAAGGCGATGGCGTCGACGTTCGGCGGCGAACATGCGTTACTGCCGCTTTGGTGGGCACTCTCGCTTGGCGCGTGCCTCGGCGGTAACGGCACCTTGATCGGCGCGTCGGCGAACCTCGTCGTTGCCGGCCTTGCCGAGCGCAGCGGCACGACGTTTCGCTTCATCGAGTTCATGCGGGTCGCGTTCCCGCTCATGCTGCTCTCGATCGTCTTGTCGCACGTCTATCTGTACCTGCGCTACCTCTGACCCCCAAGACGTGCCATGCGTACGGCAAGCCGGCGCACCGCCGTCGGGCCTTCAGCTTGCTGGTGAAGGAAGCCACGCGGATCGGCGTGGTGACCCACAACGATTACGAGGAGGCTGTGATGGACGAACATGCCTTGCGCACGGCGGGTGCGCGCACCGGCCGGTGGTTGCGCCGGGCTCTCTCGGTTGTGCTGCTCGGGTTGACTGCGTCGATGGGCTCTGCGGTCTGGGCGGCTTCGGTCAAGATGATCGTCAACAACGATACGCAGGAAAGCTCGCTCAAGGGACGTACCTGGGATCATTTCCGGGATCTCATGGTGAAGTCGCTCGCCGGCAAGGTGGATGTCGAAGTGCACCACAACAGCAGCCTCTATACGCAGCAGACCGAGGTGCAGGCGCTCATGCTGGGTGGCGTGCACGCGATTTCACCCGTGGTCGGGGTCTACACCGGCACGTTTCCTAAACTTGCGGTGCTCGTGCTGCCGTACCTTCTGCCCGGACCCAAGGCGATCGACGCTGCCGTGAAGGATCCCGCGATCGGTGGCGAGCTCTTCAAGAACGTCGAGGCGAAAGGCATCGAGATCGTCGGCATCTGGCTGAATGGTCCGCGCGACGTCGGCCGCAAGGGCGCACCCATCCTTACGCCTGCGGAAGCGAAAGGCGTGAAGATTCGCGTGCCCGGAGGCTCCAATTATGTGGATGCGTGGAAGGCGGTCGGCGCGAACGTCATCACGATGTCCTGGAGCGAGGTGCCGGCAGCGCTGCAGCAGGGCGTGATCGATGCCGTCGAGCCGGTCCCGAATGCCTGGTACTCGAGCCACCTGTACGAAATTGCCGATCACATCACTGAGATCAAGTACATCTGGGACTTCTACATCGTCGGGGTGAACAAGGCGTGGTACGACGAGCTCGATCCAGATGTGCACGCCAAGATGCAGAAGATCTTCGACGAGACGACGGCGTGGAACTGGCAGAGCGCGAACCAGGCGAACGCCCAGGCCAAGAAGAAAATGGCGGCCGAAGGCGCGCGCTTCTATCAGCTCACGCCGGCGCAAATGGGCAAGTGGGTCGACGCGATGCGCACGACCTGGAAAACGCTCGGCACGCCGCTCGTCGGGCAGATCATGATGGACCGGCTCGAAGCGATCGGTAAGAAGTTCCGCTGACGCAACCGCGCCCGGATCCGTTTCGTAACGGGGCACTTCGCGGCCACGGAGGCCGAGCGACCGATGTCTTGTACGCGGCCGTGCCGCGCGCACTTCGGTCGCACCGAGGCGCGCCTGGGACCGTGTATCGGTGATCCGAGACCTTCTGAGGCAACGCATTCCTTCTCGCGCTCGTGGACGAGGCAGGTGAGGAGACAGTCGTGGACCGCATCCTGACGCGCATCGAGAACGCCGTCATGGCGGTCCTGCTGTTTGCCGGGCTCGTGGTCGGCGTCGCAGCCGTCATCCTGCGCTACGTCTTCAATACCGGCGTCGTCTGGTCCGAAGGCATACTGATCACCGTCACGGTCTGGGGTGTACTGATCGGCGCGAGCCAGGCAATCGCACAGGGCATACACGCGCGTGTTGATGTCATCATCGATCTTTTCCCCCGGGCCCTGCGTCGCGCAGTGCAGATCGTCACTGCGATCGCCATCGTTGCCTACTGCCTCTTTATCGGCGATGCCGGCGTGCGCTACGTCGCGTTCGTGCGGCAGATCGGATCGGTCTCGGTCGATACCGGGGTTCCGGACTGGATTACCTATGGCATCGTGCCGGTCGCCATGGCGATCTTCTCCCTGCGCTACCTGCTCGAGATCCGGCGCCTCGTGCTAGGGGAGGCGGATCGAAACGGCGCGGGCGACGCTGGCCGCCCGCATCCGGGACCGCAATGACCGTCACCGTTCTCTTTCTCACCCTGTTCGCATTGCTCATCGTCGGCGTGCCGATCGCGTTCGCGCTCGGCGGTTCGGTCGTCATCGCCTCGCTTCTGTTTTCGCCGATGCCGATCGTGATGTTCGGGCAGAAGATCTATGCGAACCTCGACGCGTTTCCGCTCATGGCGGTGCCGTTCTTCTTTCTCGCCGCCGCGTATATGGAAAAAGGCAACATCGTCCACCATCTGATCGGCGTGGCAGATGCTTTCGTCGGCCATCGGCGCGGCGGTCTCGGAATGACGGCGGTGATCGCGTGCATGTTCTTTGCGACGATCTCGGGCTCCAGCGCGGCGACGGTCGCAGCCGTGGGCGGTGTCATGTACCCGGGCCTCGTGCGCGCCGGCTACAGCAAGGACTACGCGGTCGGTGCGGTCGCCACCGCGGGGGCCCTCGGCGTGCTGATCCCGCCCAGCATCCCGCTCATCCTTTACGGCCTCATCACCGAGACTTCGATACCCAAGCTCTTCATCGCGGGCGTATTGCCTGGCCTCGTTTACGGGTCGCTGCTCACGCTGCTCGCGAATTGGCTCGCGGTACGCGAGCATTACGAGCCGGCGCCGCGCATGCGCTGGCGCATGCGCTGGACGACGTTCTACAACGCGCTGCCGGCGCTCGGCCTGCCGGTGCTGCTCATCGTCGGAATCTACGGTTTTCCGGCATTCACGGTGCTCGGCGTGCACTACTCGGGGGGCGCCATCTTCACGCCGACCGAGGCGGCGCTCATGCTCGTGCTGTTCGCGCTGGTGGTGGGGTTTCTCTTCTACCGGCAACTGCGGCTGCGCGACGTCTTCGGCACGATCATCGAGATTACGCCGCGCATCGGCATGATCTTCTGGATCGTCACCAACGCGATCCTGTTCGGATTCTTCCTCACGCAACTGCAGGTTCCCGCCGAGCTCGCGCGCTGGCTCGTGAACATGCACGTCGCGAAATGGGAGTTCCTGCTGTTCACGAACATCATGCTGATCGTCGCCGGCATGTTTATGGATGGCATCCCGATCATACTCATGTTCGTCCCGGTGCTTTTTCCGGCCGCGGTCGCGCTCGGCGTGGACCCGATCCATTTCGGCATCATGATCGTGGTCAACATCGAGCTCGGCACGCTCACGCCACCGGTGGGCGTGAACCTGTTCGTCGCGAGCATGATCTCGGACCTGCCTCTGCTAAGGGTCGCGCGCGCGTGCCTGCCGTGGATCGCGGTCAACGTGCTGATGCTGCTGATCGTCGCGTATGTACCGGTGCTCAGCACGTTCCTGCCTGGACTCATGCGCTAGACCCGAAGCGCCAGACGCGCTCGCGCGCGACCGCGGCCCGTCCTATCATCGGTGACGGGCCGCCGCTGGCGCTCGATGCGTCGGTCCGGGCGCCGGCCAGCGATCCCAGGCTGGGCCGGCATGGCGGGTAGGAGACTTGCAAACGGCGAGGAACTCGCGTTCACGAGGAGGTAGCATGAAGCGCTGGTATCGGTTGGTGTACGTAGCTTTGTTGAGCGCATGCACGTGGGCGCCCGTGGCGCTATCGGCCCAAGGCGCCTATCCCAGCCGGCCGATACGCTGGATCACGCCCTATCCGCCGGGGGGCAGCACGACTGCGCTGTCGCGCCTGATCGGCAACAAGCTCTCGGAGCGCTGGGGCCAGAACGTGATCATCGACAATCGACCCGGGGGCGACACCATCATCGGCATCGACGTCGCCGCGCACGCCGCGCCCGACGGCTACACGCTGCTGCTCGCGGGCAATTCGTCCATCATCGTCGGCATCACGCACAAGACGCCGTTCGACATCTTCAAGGACTTCGTTCCGATCACGATCATCGCGAGAACGAACTACATCCTCGTGATCAACCCGGCGACGCCGGTGACGACGCTGAAGGAGTTCATCGCCTACGCGAAGGCGAGGCCCGAAATGCTCAACGTCGCCTCGGTCGCGAGCGGCAGCTCGCAGCATCTCATGGGTGAGTTGTTCGGCATACTGACCGGCGTCAAGATGAATCACATCCCGTACAAGGGTGGCGCCGCGGGCCTGCTCGACCTCATGGGAGGGCGCGTGCAGGCCTCGTTCTCGAACGCCATCAACGTCATTCCGCACATCCGCGCCGGCAAGCTGCGCGGCCTCGCGGTCACCGGAGACGCGCGCGTCGCCACGGTGCCCGACGTACCCACTTACGCCGAGGCAGGGCTTCCGCAATACCGGCCGAAGAACTGGCAAGGCGTCGTCACGCGGGCCGGAACGCCGAGCGCGATCGTCGACAAGCTCTCCGGGGAGATACGCAAGATCCTCACGCTGCCGGACATCATCAAGACGCTCGATAACGCCGGCATGCAGCCCTGGGGAACCACGCCGCAACAGATGGGCGAGGAAATGCGCGCCACGCGGGCCGAGGTCGTCGGCATCATCAAGGAGGCGAACCTGAAGTTCGACTGAGCACCGCCGATTCGGCTCGATCTTTCGGGCCAGGCTGCGCGCGCAGGACCACCAAGGCGTCGACCGCCTTGACGCCGGTGGGAAGCACCATCAGCGGGTTGATGTCGAGCTCCGCGAGTCTGCCATCGAGATGGACGGCCAGATGCGAGACGCGCACCAGCGTATCGGCGAGCGCATCGATATCGGCAGCCGGCCGGCCGCGAAAGCCTCGCAGCAGCTTCGCGCCCTTTACCTGGGCGATCATCGCGTGCGCCTCGGTGCGGGTGATGGGGCAGTGGCGATGGGCAACATCGCCGAAGACTTCGACCATGACGCCGCCGCTACCGAGGAGCAGCATGGGCCCGAGTTGGGCATCGTAGGAGACGCCGACGATCACCTCGACGGCGTCGCTCACCATCTCCTGCACCAGCACGCCGGCAATCGCCGCGTTCGGTGCATGCGTGACGGCGTTGGCGATGATCTCGGCGTACGCCATGCGCACGGCATCGGCTCCGTCGAGCCCCAACCTCACCACGCCCGCCTCGGTCTTGTGCGCGATATCGGGCGAATCGATCTTGAGCGCGACGGGATAACCCAGGCGCTGCGCGGCGTCGACCGCCGCCTGCGCTGACTGGACGACGACTTCGCGCGTGCCCGCGATGCCCCAGGCGGCCAGCACCTGCTTCCCTTCGTTCTCGGAAAGATTCGGCCTGCCCAAGGCGCCCAGCCGCTCGATCATGTGCTTCTGCTCGGGCGTGGGCGCCGTGGCCTGGGCCTTCTCGCCCGCGAGCCTGCGATCGCGCCAATCGTGATAGTCGAGCAGAGCCTTGAGTCCGCCCGCGAGCTTGGCGGGCGTGTAGAAGATTGGAATGTTCGCACTCTTGAGCTTCAGCAGCGGCCCCTTGTCGCTGCGGCTCCCGGTCCAGAAGAAGGTCACGTTCTTGTCGCTGCGCTCGCGCAGCTCGATCACCTGCTCGACCTGGTTACCGGCCCCGGAGCTCGCGATCACCAGCGTGCCCACGTCCGGCTCATCGATCATGTGCTGCATGATCCGCGGAAATTCGGCGCTGCGCGAGAACCCGGTGACATCGGCAGGATTCGCCGCCCAGCCGAACTCCTTCACGACCGCGTTGATGCCGTCGCGCGCCGTATCGCTCAGCCGCGGCAGCTCCAGCCCCGCGAGCCCGCACATGTCGGCGGTCAACGAGCTGATGCCGCCCGAATGCGACACCACCGCGATACCGCGCCGCTTGGGCTTACGCTGGCGCGCGAGCAGGTGCGAGGTTTCGAGCAGGTCGTCGTAGTCCTGGACGCGAATGATGCCGTACTGCTTGAAGACCGCGTCGTACAAGGCATCGGCTCCGGTCAACGCGGCCGTGTGCGAGCGTGCCGCGCGCGCCCCGGATTCCGAGCGACCGATCTTGATCAGCACGATCGGCTTGGCGCACTCGGCCGCCATTTCGGCGACGGCGATCACCTTGTGTACGTCCTTGAAGCCCTCGACGAAACCGGCGATCACGCGCGTATCCGGATCGTCGAGCAGGTAGCGGGCGAAATCGGCGAAGTCGAGATCGGCCTCGTTGCCGGTGGAGACGATATAGGACAGTCCGATGCCGCTATCGACCGCGCGCACGAGGAACGGGCCGAAGGCGGTGGCGCCGCTCTGGCAGACGAGCCCGATGGGACCGGTGAGGCCGCCGAGCGTGCGCGAGGACGCGGTCGGCCAGATGTCGTTTGTCACGTTGGCGAGGCCGAGGCAGTTGGGCCCGGCCATGCGCAGCCCGGATTCGCGCGCGAATGCGCCCACGCGCTGCTGCAATTCGAGCCGCGCCTCGATCCCGCGCTCGGCGAAACCGGCGGAAATGACCACGGCCGAGCCTGCTCCCTTGCGATGGCTTTCGTGCAGTACCCCGAGCACCTTGTCGTACGGTACCGCGATGCCGACCAAGTCGGGCGCCTCGGGCAGTTCGCTCACGCTCGGGTAGCACCGGACGCCCAGGATCTGCGGATAGTTGGGATTGACCGGATAGATGCGAACGCGATCCTTGGACTTCAGAACTGCGTTGAAAAGGCGCCCGCCGTAGCCGCCCTTGGGTGAGGCGCCGACGATGGCAATCGACTCGGGATTGAGCATTCGGTCGATCGAGCGCAGTTGCGCGTCGGTCCAGAAACTCATGACGTACCTCTCGGTGCATGCGCGCGGTCGAGCGCGTGCGGCGTTCGCCGCTTGCACGACGCTGCACGCCAGATGTGGCCAAGTCGTGGATCGATTATACGGGCGCCATGGTGGCGAGCTCGGGGTCGCGATACTTTGCGCCAGCGGCCCGCCTGCGCGAAGAAGATATCCGTAGCGTGCTGGAGCGTGACGCAAATACCGGGCGCGAAGAACAACGGCGCCGCTGCGCATTGTGGTTGTTGCTCAGCCCGTGCGGCACGATGCGAGCCGCATGGCGCGCCATGATGGCGAAATGAGGTTTCGATTCTGCCGGGCCGGCGATGCTTTCCGGTGCAACCGGCGCAGCGTGAAGTCGTTCCGGAGTGTCGGCGCATTCGGGTAAACTTGCCGCTGCTTGTTTAACGAACTTTTCCGATAGACGGTTACGGTTGTCTTCCCTTCGGGAACGGGATCGAGGGGTGAGGCCGGGAATTCGCGGACCATGGTCCGCGCCGGCCGAACGGCATCGGCCCGCATGCCGATGCGCGCACTGCAAGTGAGGGAAAATTATGCGTCATGCGAACCATTTCCCTCACCCCCAGCCCTGCTCCCGGGAGGAGAGGGGAGCGCGTCACGGACCTTATTCATTCTGGAAAGTCTGACGGGAGTCTCCATGGATCATTCGGTCGATGTTCAACGCCGGCGTCTGCTCGCCGCGGGTGCGGGGTCGGCGTTCGCGGCACTCGCTGGCTCACCCGGCCTGGCTTCGGCCGCCGAAGCAGCCCTCATCACGCGGCCGATCCCGCACAGTGGCGAGCGCATTCCGATCGTCGGTATCGGCACCGCGGTCATCTTCGATTTCGAGAACGACGCGGAAAAGTTCGCGCAGCGCCGCGAGGTGATTCGTAACCTTGTCGCCGGCGGCGGTAAGCTGATCGACACGGCGCCCGCCTACGGGCACGCCGAGGATCGTCTCGGCGACCTCGTGGCGGATCTCGGCAACCGCGACAAGCTCTTTATCGCGACCAAGTACCGCTATTCCGAGGATCGGGCCGGAGCAAACGCATCGCTCAAGCGCTCGCTCCAGCGCCTGAAGACGGATCGCATCGATCTCATGCAGGCCTGGAACGTGGGAGATGCGAATTTCGACTTCGGCATCCTGCGCGAATGGAAGCAACAGGGGCTTTGCCGCTACGTCGGCATGACCACGAGCCGGCTGAAAGACTACGACGCGGTCGCCAAGGTGCTGGGGCGCGAGAAGCCCGATTTCTTCCAGGTGAACTACTCGCTCGGGGATCGCGAAGCCGAGAGCGTGCTGCTGCCGCTTGCGCACGACGTGGGTGCTGCCGTGCTCACGGCGCTGCCGTTCGGGCGTAACTCGCTCTTTCGCAAGAGCAAGGGCCAGCCGCTGCCGGCGTTCGCCGCCGATCTCGGCGTCAAGTCCTGGGCCCAGTTCTTCCTCAAGTTCAACCTCTCGCATCCGTCCATCACGGCCGTCATACCGGGCACCGACAAGCCCGAATACATGCTCGACAACCTTGCGGCGGGTCGCGGCCCGATGCCCGATGCGGCGATGCGCCGCCGCATGATCGAGTTCTGGGACACACTCGGATAAGACGCACGCAGGCAGCACGAGCCGCTTCGGTTACGGGTGCTGATCACGGCGCGTCAGCCGGCCGGCGCAAGCATGCGGTGCGAGACGTTCTTTACGACTGTGTAGCACTCCAGCCCCTCGGTGCCGCCTTCGCGCCCGTAGCCGCTTTCCTTGATGCCGCCGAACGGCGTCTCCGGCGTCGAGATGGCAATCGAGTTCACGCCCACCATGCCCGATTGCAGCGCATCGCCGATCATGGTCGCGGTCTGCGCCGAGGCGGTGAAGGCGTAGGATGCGAGGCCGAAAGGCAGCGCATTGGCGCGCTCCACCACCTCCTCGAAGGTCTTGAACGGCACGATCGGCGCGAGCGGTCCGAACGGCTCCTCGGTCATGATCCTGCTGTCGTCGGGCACATCGGTGATGACGGTCGGCTCGAAGAAATAGCCCTGGTTGCCGCGCCGCTTGCCGCCGGTGACGATCTTGCCGCCGCGGTCTTTCGCATCGTTGACGAAATATTCCATCGCATCGAGACGGCGCGAATTGGCGAGCGGGCCCATGGTGGTGCCCTTCTCCAAGC
>WYBJ01000283.1 GCA_011525945.1 Burkholderiaceae bacterium
AACCCCCGCTTTTTTCCTGTCCCTCGGCCTCTTGGGCTAACCGGGGGCGTTTATTTTTCCGTGTTGGCCGGGCCCGGCGGTTTGGGCTTCCGCGCCCGGCGCCATGATGGACGTAGTGGCTCACGTCCGCGATCGCGACCACCAACCGAAAGCCGCCACTGGTCGCCGCGCGACCGCCTGCCTTGGTGTTGTCTGTCAGCGCCTCGCACCAGACCGCATCGTCGAAATCGCGTGCGTTCTCCCCATCGATGGTCACCAGCGCAGCCGCGCGCAAATCCTTGCGCCCGCGCATGTCGCGCGCCTGCGGCATGGGCGCAAACCGCGCCGCCTCGGCCTGCGCCTGCGCACCGAAGCGATACGGCAACCGGTGCTTGCGAAGCGCGATCTCGATCTCCATGCCGGGATCGGTGTAGGAGCCGAGCACCTCCACAATCTTCGCCACGGGCTGTACGGCGCGCGAGGGTTGCGCCACGATCTGCGCTACGACCACCTGACCGGGCAGCGCTTCGCCCGCCCCGTCGGGGGCGACCAGCAGCGGTTGATTGATGCGCCGGTCCTCCGGTTCGACCACGAGAATGCCGTAATCGCGCCGCAGGCGGCCCACAACGGTCACATTGGCACGTTCGAGCACCTCGACGATCGCCACTTCGCAGCGCCCGCGCCGGTCAAGGCCGATCTCGCGTGCCATTACGCGGTCGCCGTGCAGCGCCTTGTGCATCTGGCGCGTGCCGACGAAGCAGTCAGGCTTGCCATCGTCGCGAACGAGGAAACCATAGCCATCGGCATGTCCGTGCACGCGGCCGCGTATGAGGTCGAGATTGTCGACCAGGCACAGTGCCCCGCGCCGGTTCTGCATAACGCTACCTTCGCGCTCGAGTTCCAGGAGCGCTTGCTGGAACGCGGCGTGTGCGGGACTACCGAAGCCCGTGCGGCGCGCAAGATCGCGCGGCTGCAGTGGCACGCCCGCAGCCTGCAACTCGCTCAGCAACGCCTGCGCCACGCTCGCGCCGTGCACACGCACTGCATGAGCTCGGTCGCGTTCGGATCTCTCAAGGACGCGTCGCTTCATTGACATTCCATGACTTTGCGTTTAGATTTTGCCGCCTCGCCGAGGTGGCGGAATTGGTAGACGCACCAGGTTCAGGTCCTGGCGGTGGCAACACTGTGGGGGTTCGAGTCCCTTCCTCGGCACCAGGATGCGGTTCGAAAGAGTCGGCCGTACTTCGGCCATCGCACGCTCGGCAACGATCCCACTTTGTTTCGATGCGCTGCGCATTCAACCAAAAGGGTGTCGTTGCACGATTGTCTCGTCGCGCTCGGGCCCGGTCGAAATGACATCGATCGGTATTCCGCAGATCTCCTCGATGCGTCGCAGGTAGTGCTGCGCGCTCGAAGGCAACTGCGCATGGCTGCGCAAGCCAACCGTGCTTTCTTCCCATCCCGCGATGTCCTCGTAGACCGGTTCGCAGCGCTCCAGCGCCTCCGCGCCCACCGGCAGGATATCGCTCAGCGCGCCGTCGATACGATAGCCCACGCCCAAACGCAAGGTCTCGACCCCGTCCAGTACGTCGAGCTTGGTCACGCACAGGCCTGACACGCCGTTCAACTGGATCGAGCGCTTCAACGCGGCTGCATCGAACCAGCCCACGCGCCGCGCTCTTCCGGTGGTGGCGCCGATCTCGTTGCCCCGATTCGCCAGGTGGCGACCGATGTCACCTTCGAGCTCGGTGGGAAACGGTCCCGAGCCCACCCGCGTCGTATACGCTTTGGTGATGCCGAGCACGTAGTGCAACGCTTGCGGTGCGATGCCCGCCCCCGCTGAGGCAGCGCCTGCAAGGCAGTTGCTGGAAGTGACGAACGGGTAGGTGCCGTGATCGACATCCAGCAGCGTGCCCTGAGCGCCCTCGAACAGCAGATTGTGTCCGGCGCGATTGGCCTCATAGAGCATGCGCGGCACATCGGCGATGAGCGGCCGTATGCGTTCAGCATGAATCATCGCATCATCGAGCGTGTGCTGAAAGTCGACGATGTCGGCGCCGAAATAGTTCTTCAGCACGAAATTGTGATAGTCCAGCACCTCGCCCAGCTTCGCGGCAAAGCGCTCGCGCGCAAGCAGGTCCTGCACGCGGATCGCGCGCCGCGCCACCTTGTCCTCGTACGCCGGTCCGATGCCGCGCCCGGTGGTGCCGATCTTGAGCTGGCCCCGCGCCGCCTCGCGCGCACGGTCCAGGGCGCCGTGATAAGGCAGGATCAGCGGACATGCCTCGCTCACCTTCAGGCGCGAGCGCACTTCGATTCCCGCCGCTTCCAGCGTGTCGATTTCCGCGATCAGGTCGCACGGCGAAAGCACCACGCCGTTACCGATGTAGCACGCAACCTCGCTGCGCAGGATCCCGGAGGGAATGAGGTGCAGCACCGTCTTGCGGCCGCCGATAACCAATGTGTGCCCTGCGTTATGCCCGCCCTGGAAGCGCACCACACCCTGCGCGCGATCGGTCAGCCAGTCGACGATCTTGCCCTTGCCTTCGTCGCCCCACTGCGTGCCGATAACCACCACGTTCTTACCCATCTAGCGACCCCGTGAATTGGATGATCCCTTGGCCAACGCGCGTACCTGCCAGCGGCCATCCACGCGCGCAATGACGTGATCGCAGCCGAGCTCGTGATCGGTGCGCGCGTGCCCCGGGAGGCGCGCCACTACGATCTCACCTTGCTTGCGCAGATCTGCAATCAGCCTATCGAGCTGCGGTGCACGTGTCGCGGGCGCTAGGATGCGGCGCTGCCCGCGACCGATGCTCGCCCCCGCCAGCGCGCGCACGTCCAGACTGAATCCGGTTGCGGCGCGCGCGCGCCCGAAAGCCTCTCCCACCTCGTCGTAGCGCCCGCCGCGCGCCATCGCCGCGGCGAAACCCGGGGCGTAGGCAGCGAACACCACGCCGCTGTGATAGCGGTAGCCCCGCAATTCGCCCAGGTCGAACTGGATGCTACGCGCAAGGTCGCGCGTGGCCGCCGCCAGGCGTCTCAGATCGCGCAGCGCGCGAGTAATCTCGGGTAATCGCGGCAGTTTGCGGCCGGCTTCGCGCAATACCGCCTCGTCGCCGTAGAGCTGCGGCAAAAGCTCCAGTGCAGCCCGATAGGGCATGTCGACCGCTCTGAGCAACGCACGCAGTTCCGGCAGATCTTTGGCTTGAAGCGCCTGAAATAGCTCGTCCTCACGCCGCCCGCTCAAGCCGGCATGGTTCACCAGGCACCGCAACACGGCGACGTGGCCGAGGTCCATTCGCGGGGATGCGACGCCGGCTTGGGCGAGTGCAGCCAGCATGAGTCGCAGCACCTCGATGTCGCTCTCCGGTCCGCGGTGGCCGAAGAGTTCGGCGCCCGCTTGCATCGATTCGCGCATGCGACTACCGGCAATCGGCAGCGTATGCACCACGTGACCCGCATAGCACAGCCGAGCTACGCCTTTGCGATTGAGCAGGTGCGCGTCGATGCGTGCAGCCTGCGGCGTGATATCGGCACGCAGCCCCAGCGTGCGGCCATTTGCCTGGTCCACCAGCTTGAACGTTTGCAGATCGAGGTCTCCGCCCGTGCCGGTGAGGAGCGAATCCAGGTATTCGATCATCGGCGGGATGACCAGCTCGTAGCCATGCGCAGCGAACAGATCCAGGATGCGCCGGCGCAACCGCTCGATGCCCATCGCCTCGGCAGGCAGCGCGTCTTCGATAAATTCGGGCAGTACCCAGCGCGGGGTCAACGATCGCTCCGACAAACGTCCTGCTCGCCGCGTGGCGCGCGCGCCATCGATCGCATCGACATCTACCTCGTGAGATAGAGCAGCAGCACGCCGGCGACCATCGAGCTCAGGCCGAGGAAGCGCACCTGTCCATCGCTCATTTCCGTCAGCCGCCGAAAGGCCTCGCGCCATACCCCCGGGATAAGAAACGGCAGGATGCCCTCGATCACCAGTACCAGTGCGAACGCGGTGAGCAGCATCTTCGACATCGCGCCTCCGGCTGCGCGCTAACGATCGCTATGTCGTGCTGCCTCGCGCTACTTGGCGGGCCGTGCGGGGCTCTTCAGGTACCTGAAGAACTCCGAACTCGGATCGAGCACGAGCACGTCGCTGCGGTTGCGAAGCCCCGCTCGGTAAACCTCGAGACTGCGGTAGAAGGCGTAGAACTCTGGGTTCTGCTCATATGCGCGCGCGTAGACCGCCGCGGCCCTCGCATCGCCCTCTCCCTTGATGCGCTGCCCCTCGCTGTATGCATCTGCGATTATCACTTCGCGCTGCCGATCGGCATCGGCGCGGATCTTCTCCGACTCTGCCGCTCCGGTGGAGCGCAACTCGTTGGCCACCCGTTTGCGCTCCGCCTCCATGCGCCGGTAAACCGACTCGCTCACTTCCTGCGGCAGATCGACCCGCTTCAGGCGCACGTCAATCACCTGCACGCCGATCTTGCTCGCATCTTCGTTGGCTCTGTCGCGCATGAGATCCATGATCTTGTCGCGCTCCCCCGAGACGACGTCGTGCACCGTTCGGTTGCCAAACTCGTCGCGCAGGCTCGAGTTGATCGTCTGCGCAAGTCGCGTTTGCGCGCGCATCTCATCGCCGCCCACGCTGATGTAGTACTGGCGCACATCCACGATGCGCCACTTCACGAACAGATCCACCAGGACGTTCTTCTTCTCCGAGGTGATGAAACGTTCCGGTTCGGCCGTGTCCAGCGTGAGAATGCGCGTGTCGAAGTAGCGTACGTTATCGATGATGGGAATCTTGACGTACAGCCCCGGACTGGTCTTGATGTCGACGATCTCGCCGAGTCGGAAGACGATGGCGTTCTGGCGCTGATCGACCACGAACAACGACAGGCCGCCCAGAACGGCGACTGCGATCAGCACGACCAGGACAACCCCGAGCTTGGTTCGCATCAGCGCGACTCCCTTTCGCGGGACCGGAACGCCTCGCGTGAGCGCTGCACCTGCCCGTGGCTTGGCTCGGCGGTGTCCTGGCGCGACGGCGGCAACGCTGCGCCTCCCGTTCCGACCGATTGGAGGATCTTGTCCAGCGGCAGGTACAGCAGGCTGCCCCCTGCGGCACGCTGGTCGATCACGACCTTGCTGGTCGACTCGAGCACCTGCTGCATGGTGTCCAGGTACAGCCGCTCGCGCGTCACCACGGGCGCCTTCTGGTATTCCGCCAGCACCTGCGTGAAGCGTGCGGCCTCGCCCTCGGCGTTTGCCACCACGCGCTGGCGATAACCCTGTGCCTCCTCGAGTAGACGCGCGGCTGCCCCCTTGGCCTTGGGTATGACATCATTGGCGTACGCCTGCCCCTCGTTCTTCAGTCGCTCTCGGTCCTGGCCCGCTTTCACCGCATCGTCGAAGGCCGATTGCACCTGCTCGGGGGGTTGCGCATTCTGCATGGTCACCTTGCTCACAAGGATGCCGGTCTTGTAGCGATCAAGGATTTCCTGCATGAGCTTGGTTGCCTCTGCGGCAACCTGCTCGCGGCCCTCGTAGAGCACAAAATCCATCTTGCTCTTGCCGACGATTTCGCGGATCGCCGTTTCGGCGGCCTGCAGTACCGAGTCGTCGGTATTGCGGTTATTGAACAGATAGTCCTCCGGACTCTTCAGGATGTATTGCACGGCGAACTGGATATCGATGATGTTCTCGTCGTCGGTGAGCATCAGGGACTCCTTCAGCACCTTGCTCTTTACGTTGTTGCGATACCCGACCTCTACCGTGCGTACCTGCGAGAGATTGACGATCTCGACCGACTCGATCGGGTACGGTAGGTGCCAGCGTGGTCCCGGCTGCGTGGTCTCGTGGTACTTGCCGAAGCGCAGCACCACGCCGCGATTGCTTGCATCAACGATGTAGAACCCGCTCGCGATCCACGCCACCAGCACCAGGACGGCGAGCAACAGCACGCCACTGCCACCGATTCGTGCGCCGCCGCCGTCACCGCCTGCCGAGGGCGGTTGGTTGCCTCCCTTGCGGCCGAACAATCCGTTCAGCTTGGCATTGAGATTACGCAACAGCTCGTCGAGGTCGGGCGGTCCATCGTTGCCTCGTTTGCCCCACTGCGGATCGTTCAGCGACATGGCTGGCTATTGGAGTTCGGTGCTGGATGACCGCGCCATCTACGCGGCCGCTATCTTCTTGGCTTGTTGGCCGTGGTCGCGGATCGCTGCGCGCACCTCCGCGAGCCCCGAGCGGTCACGTGCGCTAAGCCAAATCCTTGAAATGTTACCATACTCGTCGCGCGCGACTGCGGGCTCGACAGCAAGCAGATCGATCTTGTTGTAGACCAGCACTTGCGGGATCGCACCGGCACCGATCTCCTTCAGCACCCGATCGACCTCGAGTACTTGCTGGTCATGCCCGGGATGGGCCGCGTCGATCACGTGCAGCAGCAGGTCCGCCTGTACCGTCTCTTCGAGCGTGGCGCGAAATGCTGCCACCAGCGTATGCGGCAGCCCGCGGATGAAACCGACGGTGTCCGAGACAACCGCCTCGGCGCCGGCGACAAGCCTGATGCGCCGCGAGGTCGTATCGAGAGTCGCGAACAACTGGTCCGCCGCGAACGCCGAGGCCTGGGTAAGTGCGTTGAAGAGCGTCGACTTGCCCGCGTTCGTATACCCCACCAAGGACACGCTGAACACTTCGCCCCGGTGTCGCGCGCGCCGCTGGATGTGGCGTTGGGAGCGCACCTTGTCGAGCTTCTCGCGCAGAACCTTCATGCGATTTCCGACCAGTCTCCGGTCGGTCTCGAGCTGGGTCTCCCCCGGCCCGCGCAGTCCGATGCCGCCCTTCTGCCGCTCCAGGTGACTCCAGCCGTGCTTGAGTCGTGTCGACAAGTGCTGCAGCTGCGCGAGCTCGACCTGGAGCTTGCCCTCGTGGCTGCGCGCGCGTTGGGCGAAGATGTCGAGAATGAGGCTGGTGCGGTCGATCACGCGACGCTTCAGACGTAGCTCCAGGTTGCGAAGCTGCGCTGGGGCCAGCTCGTGGTTGAAAATGACCACATCGGCACCCAGATCATCGGCTACGCGTTCGAGCTCAGCCACCTTGCCGCTGCCCGCGAAATAAGCCGGGTCGGGGCGCGCGCGCCGACCGCCCAACATCGCCAGCGTGGCCACGCCGGCGCTCGATGTGAGCTGCTTCAGCTCCGCGACACTTTCGGCATGATCGGCCTCACCCAGGTCTAGGCCGACCAAGATGGCCCGGTGACCGTTACCCGGACGCTCCAGCATCAGCTCTCTTGTGCGTGTTCCGCCTGCAGATTGACCGGTCGCGAGGGTACGACGGTCGAGATCGCGTGCTTGTATACCATCTGCGTGACCGTGTTGCGCAACAACACCACGTACTGATCGAACGATTCGATCTGCCCCTGAAGCTTGATGCCGTTCACCAGGTAGATCGAGACCGGCACATGTTCCTTACGCAGCGCATTGAGGAATGGGTCTTGTAATAATTGGCCTTTTCCGCTCATATTGACTCCATTCTAATCGGGCCCACCGGCGCACTGTACGCGATTTCGGCGCCGAATACCACAAACAAACCAGGCGTCTTGGCGAGCAATGCATCGCAGGTGCAAAGCAATAAGAACCACGCCATGCGATTCGGTTCCAGAATTTCGCCGAGCTTGGCGCACGCACCCTGGGCAGGTGCATCTTGGCGTCATGCTACCCACGCGTCATGGCTCGCGCGTCAACGCGAAGCACCGGACCCGCGCGCGTAAGGATTATCGCCTTGGCGGTATTCGATCTTGAGCGGCGTCCCGTGCAGTTGGAAGGCGGCCCGCACCCGACCTTCCAGGTAGCGTCGATAGCTTTGCGGCAAATTGGCCACGCCCGTACCGTGCGCCACCACGATGGGTGGATTGCTGCCGCCCTGGTGCGCATAGCGCAGCTTCGGGCGGTTGAGCCCCTTGCGCGGCGGCGGATAAGCCGCAATCGCCTCGCGCACCACGCGCGTGAGCTTGGGTGTGGGCATCTTCAGGAACGCCGCCCGATAGGCCTCGTCCACGGCCCGCATGAGCGCATCGAGCCCGCGACCGGTGCGCGCGGAGATGAACCGGAAGCGGGCGAAATCGAGATAACTCAGGCGCCGCTCGAGCTGGGCCTCGAGCGCGGAGCGCTCCCCGCTACCGAGCCGATCGCACTTGTTGACGGCCACAACGGCGGCACGACCGGCCTCGATTACGTAACCGGCAATATTGCCGTCCTGGTCGCTCGCACCTTCCAGTGCGTCTATAACGAGGATCGCAACGTTCGCCTGCTCGATCGCCTGCATGGCACGGATGACCGAGTATTTCTCTACCACATCGGACACTCGCGCCCGACGCCGCAACCCGGCCGTGTCCACGAGCGTGTAGGCACGGCCGCGATAGGCGAACTCGACCTCGATGCTGTCTCGGGTCGTACCGGCGACTTCGGATGTGATGAGACGCTCGGCCCCGACCAAGGTGTTGATAAGGGTCGATTTACCCGCATTGGGTCGCCCGACCACCGCGATCCGCGGCCGCTCCTGGCCGCTTTCGGCTTCGTCGGCAGGCTCGGGCGCGCCGGCGAGTGCGTTCACAATGTCCTCCACCAGCGACACGATGCCGTCGCCGTGCGCCGCCGAGACCGGCCAGGGGACGCCCAGCCCGAGCTCGTAGAACTCCGCCGCCGCGACGCGGCGGTCGAGCCCTTCGGATTTGTTGACCGCAAGCCAGACGCGCTGGCCGCTTTCGCGCAGGCGTTGGGCAATCACTGCATCCTGAGGCGTGAGCCCCTCGCGGCCGTCGGTGAGCAGGATCACCGCGTCGGATTCGGCGATCGCGCCAAGCGTCTGGCGCGCCATCTGCAAAGGCAATCCGCTCCCGGCCGCCGGCTCGAAGCCACCGGTATCGACGACCAGGAAAGGTCGCGCTCCGACCCGTCCGCGCCCATAGTGGCGATCACGCGTGACGCCGGGCGTATCGGCGACGATGGCTGAGCGCGACCGCGTCAGCCGGTTGAACAGCGTCGACTTGCCGACGTTCGGGCGTCCAACGATGACGATCGTGGGCAGCACGACGATCCTATCGGGGCAAGAAAGTATGGCGGGGCGTCGCTGCCCGCGTCGCTGCCGTGGTCATCTCAGCGCGATGCTGTAAACGCCGCCGTTTCGGGTCTGGATCAGTAGGCTGTCGCGCGCCACAACCGGTGGCAAAAGGATCGCGCTGCCGTCGGTTGGCACGCGCGCAGCGAACGCGCCATCACTGTGGCTCAGAAGGTGCACGTAGCCCTGGTAGTCACCGACTGCGACGTAGTTGGCGATCGCGGTCGCTCCGGTCACGCCACGCCCGTTCAAGCGGTCCTGGCGCCAGATGCTCGCACCGCTTGCCTTGTCGAGTGCATGCACGTTGCCTTGCTCGTCCACCGCATACACATGGCGGGCATCGGCGCCGAGCGGCATGATGCCGGACAGATCCCGAGTCCACAGCTGCGACCCCTTCAACGCGTCGAAGCAGCCCACTTTGCCTTGATAGGCCATGGCGCAGACCATGCGACCGTCGACCAGGGGCGCGCCGACGATATCGGTAATGCGCTCGAGTTCAGTCGATCCGCGCGGTGTAGCGACCGTTGCCTCCCAGGCGAGCGCGCCGTTGGTGAGTAGCAGTGCAACCAGTTTGCCGCCCGGGAAGCCGGAGAAGACCCCGCCATTCATGACACTCAGACCCGAGGGGCTGCGCACGACCAGAGCCGGCAGGGTGCGCTGATAGAGCCAGCGCCGGCGCCCATCTCGGGCGGCCAGACCGTGGATGCGACCGTCGCCGCTTTTCACCACGACGATACCTTCATCGATTCTCGGTGCGCTGAGGATTTCGCCTGAGAGATAGGTCTTCCACAGCAGCTTACCGTCGGGGTCGAGCGCGAGCACTTCGCCCCGCGGCGAGCCTACGGCGATGATCCGGCCATCGCTTCCGGGACCAGTCGACAGGCGCGAGCCGGTATCGATGCGCCACTGTATCTTGCCCGTGGCGGTATCGATCTTCGTCACTTCGCCGGATGCGTTGGCTGCGTATACGGCGTCGCCCGCCACGGCTGGCGCGAAGGCGAAGCGGTCGGATGCGCCGACATTCGCCTGCCAGAGCACGCGCGTCTCAACGCTCGCCGTGAACGGCTGCAGCTCGGTTGGTTTCTGCGCCGAGGTGGAGGACCCGAACATGCGATC
>WYBJ01000284.1 GCA_011525945.1 Burkholderiaceae bacterium
CAACGCTTCGACGCCGCCCTTGCGGGCGACTCCGCATGACTCGGGGCCGGTGTGGGTCGCTACACCTTCACCGTGTAACTCTTTCATTTACAACACCTCGCCGGTTTAGCCGGCGCACAAGGAGAACGATCGATGCTCACCCAACAGACCCTCACCCGACTGCGCGGCCTGAAACTGGACGGCATGGCCCGCGCCTTCGAGGAGCAGCTCGCCCAGCCCGCGAGCCACGCGCTGTCCTTCGAGGAGCGCTTCGCGATGCTGGTGGACCGGGAGGTCGCCTGGCGTGACACGCGCCGGCTCGAGCGGCTGCTCAAACAGGCGCGACTCAAGTATCCCGGGGCCTGCATCGAGGACATCGACACCCGCGCAGCGCGCGGGCTCGATGCGCGCCTGCTCGCCAGCCTCGCCTCCTGCGACTGGGTGCGCGCCGGCCAATCGGTGATCGCCACCGGCGCCACCGGTCTTGGCAAAAGCTGGATCGCCTGCGCGCTCGGCAACCAGGCCTGCCGCCAGGGCTTCTCGGCGCTGTACACGCGCTTCAGCCGCCTGGTGGAGGAGCTGCGCATCGCCCACGGCGACGGCAGCTTCGGCCGGCGCCTCGCGCAGCTCGCCCGAATCGACGTCCTGATCGTCGACGACTTCGCCCTCGCCCCGATCGGGCAGGCCGAGCGCGCCGACCTGCTCGAAGTGCTCGACGATCGCACCACCGGAAAATCCACCATCATCACCAGTCAGCTGCCGGTCGCCCACTGGCACGAATACCTCGCCGAGCCGACCCTCGCCGATGCGATCCTCGACCGCATCGTCCACCACAGTCACCGCATCGCGCTCGACGGCGAGTCGCTGCGCAAGGCCAAGAGTGCCGACAAAGCGCCGCGCAAACCATGAACGGCGTCTCGACTCCGCACAGCGCGTTACCCACCGCGCCGCGCGCGCGTCGGCGTATCGGGCGCCCCGCGCGCGGCGCCGTGGATAACGCTCGCGCCGACACGATGTTGAACGCCCAGGCTACAATGTGATCGTCACGCACCGCGCTTCACCACGCGGTCAACATCGTCGGATCAGCCGGTCAACTTCGCCGGAATACGCACGGTGACGCGACACGAACGGTGCAGCGACGATGAATCAAGCTCATATCCGTGGATTGGAAGAAGGTCATTGTTATGCGGAGTGCTGCGGGCGCGACGGTATGCTTCAATGCCGCGGAAAACTGCACCGCGACTACCACCCCGCGGTGCCGATCTCCACATAAAGACAATCACCACATTAAATCGCTTATGCGGTGCACCGCATAATTTGTAGAGGGCGGCCCCAGAAATCTGGACAGCCGGATAAGTGGACAATCTGCTCCTGAGAGCGGGCCTTTGGCCCGAGAAAGCGGAGCACGAGATGAGCAGAAGGTCCCGACGTAACCACTCCCCGACGTTCAAGGCGAAAGTCACCCTCGCCGCAGTGCGCGGCGACAAGACGCTGGCGGAACTCGCCAAGCAGTTCGACCTGCACCCCAACCAGATCACCGACTGGAAGAACGTGCTGCTCGAGCGCGCGGCCGGCGTCTTCGGCGAGACCTCCGCGAAGGCGCAGCCGCCGGTCGATCTCAAGGCGCTGCACGCCAAGATCGGAGAGCTTGCGCTGGAGAACGATTTTTTAGAAGGCGCGCTCATCAAAGCGGGCATGCTGAGCGCAAAGCGATGATCGACCGCGACCACGAACTGTCCGTCACCCGCCAGGCCGAGCTCCTGGGGATCAGCCGCGCCTCGGTGTACTACCTGCCGCGGCCGGTGTCCGATGCCGATCTTGAGCTCATGCGCCGTCTGGACGCGCTGCACCTCTTGTTGACAGTTGACAAACCCGATTTGCGCGTTTGCCTGGAAACCGCCGCGTGACCTCTAACAGCTTCCAACTGTTACCGGGACCTCACCGGTCAACCGGTCTTGAAACGCAACAGAAGTGGAGAAAAAATGCCAAGAGAATTCGTCGCCACGGTCAACGCCCTTTCAGGTTGGGTGAAGGAGATGGGGATCGTGATTCTCACTGCCTCGCCCGAAGAGGTAAGCTGCGAGTGGGAGGTGAGCGAAAGGCACCATCAAGCCTACGGCATCGTGCACGGCGGTGTGCACTGTGGGGTGATTGAGACCATAGCCTCGATTGGTGCCGCAGCCGTCGCCCATCCGCGTGGACAGCGGGTTGTCGGGTTGGAGAACAACACTTCCTTCATCCGCGCTGTGCGCTCGGGAAAGCTGCACGCCATAGCCAAGCCCGTCACTCGTGGGCGCTCGAGCCAGGGATGGAAGGCATGGATACGCGACGAAAAGGAGCAGATCGTAGCGCAAGGGCGCGTACGCTTTCTCTGCATGGACGGTAATCGCACGTTCGGCTGAGCGGACATAGGAGAGGATTGAAAATCCCAGTCTGTCGGACAGTAGTGTCCGGTTAAGCGCTTCTCGCCGAAGCGCAGGCACTTGATCTGATTAAGCAATGTTACATTTTTTCTGTGTCACCGACTTGAACGCCGCACTGGGCGAAGCTGCCGTTTTTTGCAGCCG
>WYBJ01000285.1 GCA_011525945.1 Burkholderiaceae bacterium
CCGGCTGCAAAAAACGGCAGCTTCGCCCAGTGCGGCGTTCAAGTCGGTGACACAGAAAAAATGTAACATTGCTTAATCAGATCAAGTGCCTGCGCTTCGGCGAGAAGCGCTTAACCGGACACTACTGCGTTGGGGTGATTTGGCGGCGTGAGGGCGATGGCAAGAGGCTGCGTATCGGCCCGATTTTGTGCAAGTTGGCGACAAGATGCTTAGAACGCCAGATCTGGTGCGGCCCTTTCTCTGCCAGCCCCCTTGGGCGGCATCGCACAGCCTGCGCGAGGTCAGCCGCAGCGCTCAGAGCCGCAGCCGCTGGTATAGGGTCTCGAAGAGCGGCTGATACGGATAGCTCGAAGCCAGAGCGATCCACAGCTTGCGCGCGCTCAGGCGCACGCTGGCAGCGATCTTGAGGATCTTCAGCCGGATGGTGTTGACCTGGGCGTTGGCGAACTCGGTGCCCGCCAGTGCAAGCCGACGCAGTCCCTGGACGAGCACGTAGGCAGCCGCCGACAGGTAAAGTCTGAGCTGATTGGCGCGCATCGTGGCCGTGCTCACCCGCTCGGCAAACAGGCTCATCTGCTCCTTGATGCGGTTCTCCATGTCGCCGCGGGCGCAGTAGAGTTGCTCGTAGAGCGCGCGGGCGGGCCAGCGCTCGGGCGGCAGCGAACTCACCACGTAGCGCGGGTTCTCCTTGCCCTCGAGCTGCTCGCATTTGGCGACCACCCGCCGTGGCCGGCTCCAGGAGCCGGTGGCCGTCTGGTAGTCAAACTCGCAGAACACCCGCGCCGGCTCGCCACTGCCCTGGTGCAGCCGCTCGGCCTCGCGCATCGGCTCATCGACCAGCCGGCGAAGCCGCGCGTTGCGTGCCACTCCGAACAGGTAGTCGACCGCGTTGGCCTCGCACCAGCTCATCAACTGCTCGCGGCAAAACCCCGAGTCGGCGCGCAGCACGATCGCAACCTGCGGCCAGGCGGCGCGAAGCTGCCCGACAATGCGCGCGATCTCGTCCACACAGCCGGCGCTCGCGTCCTGATCGGCGCTGCGCAGCCGTACCCCCAGCAGGTGCTCGCCACAGAAGATGTACAGCGGCAGGTAGCAGTACTCGTCGTAGTAGCCGTGAAAGAAGCGTCCCTCCTGATGCCCGTGCAGCGCAAGATCGGTGGTGTCCAGGTCGATCACGATGCTCTCGGGGGCCCGCGGGTGCGCCTCGATAAACACCTCGACCAACAGCGCATCGATCGCCGCTGCCTCATAGTGGATCTTCTTATAGCGGTCCGATCGGCCCGCGCTCAGCTCCAGCCGATTGAGCGTGCTCTTGCCCGCCAGCGGCTCATCGCCCAGCCCAGGCTTGCCCGCCAACAGCCCCAACAGCGGGTCGGCACGAAGCTCCTCGTGGTCATTCAGATCCTCGTAGCCGAGCGCAATCGCATACACCCGCTGCGCAAGCAGTTGCCCCAGCCGGTGCTTCACCAGCCCCTGATTGCGCTCGTCGCGAAAGCAGCGCGCCAGGCGCCCCAGCAGCCCGAGCCGCCGGTCCACCTCCCGAAGCAGCAGCGCCCCGCCGTCCGAGCTCATCGCCCCACCATCGAATTTCGCCACCACCTCGCGCCTGCCGTGGCGTTCAAATTCGTATCGCCTTCCGCTACACTCTGTCATTGCAAAGGCCGCTCCTCTTCGGTTCATAACCGTTTGCCTCGCAACAACAGTTATGCCAAAAGGAGCGGCCCTTTGCTAGAGGGCGTGAGAAATCCGGGCTAAGAGTTTATCCGTAAATAAAGGAGTAGACTGTTCTTCCGTTCGCGCCGGTGCGCGGGACGGAGGAAGGCGATGGCGAAAGCAAGACTTGAATCATGGGTCGTGTCCGATGCATTTTGGGAACGCGTCGAGCCGCTGATTCCGCGGCGGCCGAGCCGGCCGGCGCGGCGGAAGTTTGCGCGCAAGCCGGGGGGTGGACGCAAGCCCAAAGAGGCGCGCGTGGTATTCGAGGCCATCGTGTACGTGTTGCGTACCGGCTGCCAATGGAAGGCGTTGCCGGGCGAGCGCTTTGGCAGCGCCAGTGCCATCCATAAGCGGTTCCTGGAATGGGAAAGGGCCGGGTTCTTCGTCGCGCTGTGGCAAGCCGGGCTGGCCGAGTACGACGAGATGGAGGGTATCGCCTGGCGATGGCAGAGCATCGACGGGGCACTACTGAAGGCACCGCTGGCACAAGAGTCAGTGGGGCCCAACCCCACCGACCGGGGAAAAAAATGGAAGCAAGCGAATGTTGCTGGTCGACGCCCGTGGTGTCCCGCTGTCGATCATCGTGACCGCGGCTAATCGCAACGACGTGACCCAGTTGGCGTTGACCCTTGATGCCATCGTCGCTCCGCGTCCAGCCGTGGCGCCGCGCGCACGACAGCATCTGTGCGCCGATGCCGGTTTCGTCGGCGCCGCCGCCACGCAGGACATGCGCGACCGGGACTACACCCCCCACGTACGCCCGCGCGGCGCGGAGCGCACGCAACGCGCTCAAGGCAAGCGTCCGCGGCGCTGGGTGGTCGAAGTCGCCCACTCGTGGTTCACGCGTTTCCGCAAACTGCTGGTTCGCTACGAGAAGCTGCATCGCTCCTATGTCGCCCTCACCATGCTCGCTGCCGCCATCATCAGCTTCCGGCACGTGCCAGCGAAGACGAATATTATTTACGGATAACTTCTAAGGGTCCTAATGAGCGTGCCGACGGCCACGTCGTCGGAGCAGTCCTGTGCATAAGCGGCCACGCTCCCGGGCAAGGTTGATCGGCTTGTCAACATTGATGAACACCGCGCGCTGCCGATATAGTGGTCCGCACGAAACACCGAACGCCTTAGGACCGCGCCATGCCGCAATCGACCGTCTTCATTGCGCAGGACTTCATGCTAGTCGACATTCTCGACGATATAGCGGCGAGGCTGGAGGCGCGTGGCATCCGCGTGATCCGCGGACCGGAGTCGAAGGCTGGCATGAAGGTGCAGTTCGCGCGCGAGCGCTGGCAGGAGTGGTTTGGCGAGGCGGACGTGGCGATGTTCTCCAGCCGCAGCATATGCTCGCGGGAATTGCTCGAATGGGCGCCGCGGCTCGTCGGCGTGGTGAACCCGACGATCGCCGTGGAAACGGTGGATGTGGCCGCCGCCACCGAGCGCGGCATCATCGTCGGGCACGGGGCGACGCCAGAGAATTTCAACAGCATGGCCGAGGCTACGATCATGCTGATGCTCATGTGCCTCTACAACCCGATGGCGACGAGCGATGTGCTGCACGGCCGCCGCCCGCGACCGCGGCCGACGCCGCAGGCGATGTGGGCGCAGATGATGATGGGCCGGACGGTCGGGCTGGTGGGGTTTGGCCGTATCGCGCGAGGCGTTGCCGAGCGGCTGCGCGGATGGAATGCGCGCATCCTGACCGCTGATCCGTACGTGAAGCCGGAGAGCGTGCCCTCGTACGTAGAGCTTGCGCCGCTCGATACCGTACTCGGGCAGAGCGATGTCGTCGCGATCCTCGTCACCATCACGCCCGAAACCCGCGCCATGATCGGCGAACGCGAGCTCGCACTCATGAAGCCGAGTGCCTTTCTGGTCAATACCGCGCGAGGGGAAGCTGTCGACGAGGCCGCGCTCGCCCGGGCCCTGGCGCAGAGGCGCATCGCGGGCGCGGCGCTGGATTCCTTCCACGTCGAGCCGCTGCCACTCGAGAGCCCGCTGCGCCAGCTGGACAACGTCTTCCTCACGCCGCACATGGTTGGCCACACGAAGGAGGTCTTCTTTTCATTCCCCCCTGCGGCCGAGGAGAGCATCTGCCGCGTTCTTGCGGGCGAGCCGCCCCTGTACTGCAAGAATCCCGAGGTCATCCCGCGCTGGCGGGGACGGCTCGCCGGGCTCGGGCGCGCGTGAGCGCCGGCACCGCTGATGCCAGGTTGACGAGGGCATGAAGCTCGGCATCGACATCGGTGGCACGTTCACCGATCTTACGCTGCTTGACGCGGGCGCATCGCCGCATCACCACAAGGTGCCCAGCACGCCCGATGCGCCCTCGCGCGCCGTGGCGCGCGGTATCGTGGAGCTGATGCAGCGGCTCGGGCGCAAGCCCGACGAGCTCACCGGGTTCGTGCATGGAACGACGATCGCGCTGAATGCGGTGCTCGAGCGCCGCGGCGCCAGGGCCTGCCTGCTCGTCACCGAAGGCAACCGTGACCTACTGGAGATCGGCCGCCTGCAGAAGATCGACCCGTTCAACCTGCGCGCGGTGGAGCCCATCCTCCTTGTGCCGCGCGCCCGCGTTGTCGAGGTGCGCGAGCGCATCGATTCCTCGGGCGGCGTCATCTTGCCGCTCGACGTCGAGCGCCTGAGGCAGGCGCTTGCCGCGCTGCCGCCCGACATCGAAAGCGTCGCCATTTGCCTTCTGAACTCGCATGCGAATGACCAGCATGAGCGGGAAGTAGAGCGGGTCGTCGCTCAGGTTTTCCCCGGCTGCCACGTTTCGCGCTCGAGCGCGCTATGGCCCGAGATCCGCGAGTACGAGCGCGCCATGGTCGCGGTGCTGAACGCCTATGTGCAGCCGGCTCTCGCCCGCTACGTCGAAGGCCTGGAGCGCGACACCCGGGCGATTGGCATGAAGACGCGTCTCTACATCACGCAGTCGAACGGCGGCATCATGTCGGCTGGCACGGCTCGCGAGCTGCCCGCCCGCACGCTGCTGTCGGGCCCCGCGTCCGGGGTCGTGGGCGCCGCCTACGTGGCGCGTCTCGCCGGCGCGCGCAACGCGGTCACCATCGACATTGGCGGCACGAGCGCCGACGTTTCCCTGATCCGCGACGGCGAGCCGGTGCACTCCACAGAGGCGCGCGTCGGCGATTTCCCCGTGGTCATGCCTTCAGTGGACGTCTTCTCGGTAGGAGCGGGCGGCGGATCGATCGCATGGCTCGACTCGCTCGGGCTACTCAAGGTCGGTCCGCGGAGCGCCGGCGCCACACCAGGCCCGGCTTGCTACGCGCGCGGCGGCCGCGAGCCGACCGTCACCGACGCGTACCTGGTTTGCGGCTACCTGAATCCCTTGAACTTCGTCGGCGGCACGATGAAGCTCGACACGCAACTGGCGCGCAGCGCCGTCGGCGCCGTCGCGGAGAGGCTGAAAACCGGCGTGGAGGAGGCGGCCGAAGCCATCCTCAAGATCGCCACGACCAACATGATCACGGCGCTGCTGCCGATGATGACCAAGCGCGGCGTTGACCCGCGGGAACTGGCGCTCATCCCCTTCGGCGGCGCTGGCCCCACCCACGCCTGCCTCCTCGCCGAGGAGGTGGTGGTTCCGCGCATCGTCGTGCCGCTCTCGCCGGGCACGACCTGCGCCACGGGCGCCGGCATGGCCGACATTCGCGCCGATTACATCCGCAGCGTGCGCCGGCCGCTGCCGGAGATCGCCGACGCGCGGCTGCAGGAGATCTTCGCTTCGCTCGAGCGCGCGGGCCGGGACTGGCTCGCAGTGGAGGATCCCGCCGTAACCGGTGTCTTCGTACGTTACGCGGTCGACGCGCGCTACGCCGGCCAAGCCTTCGACATCGAAGTCGAGCTCAAGCCCGGCATGCTAGACGGCAAGTCGATCGCCGCGGTGTTCCATGACGCGTACGAGACGCTCTACCGCAACGCCGATCCAGGTGCACCGATTGAACTCATCAGCCTGCGGGTGAGGGTGACCGGCAAGACGCGCGTGCCCGAAACGCCGCTGTTGCGCCAGGCCGAGCGAACGCCGCCTGCGGCCGGTAGCCGCGATATCTGGTATGGCGGACGCTGGCATCGCGCGAACGTGTACGCGCGTGAAGGCCTGCTTTCCGGGCACGTCATCCAAGGTCCGGCGATCGTCGAGCAGTTCGATACCACGACATTGGTCGCGCCGGGATTCCGCGCCGCGGTCGACCCGCACGGCTTTCTCGTGATCGCGAGGCACGACGAATGAGTAGTGTCCGACACGTTTGAAGCCGATCGATCGTAACTCTAGCGCGAGCACGGGTTTTTATGACTTTTCGGGGTGTTAACGACTTGAATTGCGAACCCCACTTCGGGCAGCCTGCCGGGATTTTTCTCGGAGGCGCCGATGTACGCAGGCCAGCTCGTGTTTGCGCAAGTGATGGAGTTTGCGCCATGGCACACGTTTCGGCGTCTGGTGACGAAGTATCGGGGCGACTTCAACGTGCGCCGCTTCAGTTGCTTGGACCAGTTCCTGTGTCTTGCCTTCGCGCAACTGACCTATCGGGAGAGTTTGCGCGACATCGAATCCTGCCTGCGTGCGCAACCCGCCAAGCTCTACCACCTCGGGCTGCTGGGGAACATCAGCCGCAGCGCACTCGCCGATGCCAACGAGGAGCGCGACTGGCGCATCTACTACGAGTTCGCGCAAGCGCTGATTCGCATTGCCCGCCCGCTCTACGCCAACGATCCGATCGGCGTGGAGATCTCCGAGACGGTCTATGCGCTGGACTCCACCACGATCGATCTGTGCCTGAAGCTGTTTCCCTGGGCGGTGTTTCGCGCCACCAAGGCCGCGGTGAAGCTGCACACGCTGCTCGATCTGAGGGGATCGATTCCGACCTTTGCGCACGTCAGCGACGGCAAGCTGCACGACGTGAACGTGCTCGACCTGCTCATCGTCGAACCGGGCGCGTTCTACGTGATGGATCGCGGCTACCTCGACTTCGAGCGGCTGTATCGGCTGCATCAGGCGAAAGCCTTCTTCGTCACGCGCGCCAAGTCGAACTCCAAGTTCAAGCGCGTGCTCTCCCTGCCCGTGGACCGCAGCACGGGGCTCATCTGCGATCAACTGGTCGAACTGACGGTGTTCTATTCCCACCAAGGCTATCCCGAGCGCAACAAGCGGCTGGTGTTTCTGACCAACCATCTCGCACTGCCCGCGCTCACCATCTGCGCGCTCTACAAGAGCCGCTGGCAGGTGGAGTGTTTTTCAAGTGGATCAAACAGCATCTGCGCATCAAACGTTCCTTCGGTACCTCGGAGAACGCGGTCAAGACCCAAGTCTGGACCGCCGTCAGCGTCTATGTGCTGGTGGCCATCATCCGCAAACGCCTCAACCTCGCACTGTCGTTGCATTCGATGCTGCAAATCCTGAGCGTGCGGCCGTTCGACAAAGAACCATTGATTCAGCTGCTTACCGAATCCGCAACCGCG
>WYBJ01000286.1 GCA_011525945.1 Burkholderiaceae bacterium
GCATCCACGCATCCAGCTTGGCAAGCCGTGCGTCGGATTCAGCGCAGTAGTGCAACGCATCATCCAGGGATCGCTCGGCCTCAGCCGTGCCGGTACGCAATTGCTTCAGGACTTCGTTCAACGCCGCGGCTTCAGCATCCGTTGAGGGATCGAATCGATCCATTGCGGCACGCGCGAACTCGCTCAATGACAGTCCGTGGCTCTTTGCCTTGCGTACAAACTTGGCCTTATCCGACTTGGTTACCAGAATCGGTATACGTTCCGTCGCCGCAGTCATCCGCGATCCCTCGTCATGTGCACATGTGCCGACCATGCACACTATCGCAGCAGGAACTCGGAGTCAATCCAACCGGATTCATGTGGGTTTCAAGGCCTGTGACGCCAATGCGCCGCGCATACCGGATCGCTCCTCGGCAACGCCGGCCGCAGCAATTCGCATCTCAGGAACCACCCGTGATCGCGCGAGGTTTTCGCCTCGTCTTATGGACGTTGCACCCGGCGTCGCATCAGGCGATGCGCGGCGTGCTCGTGCGCCCTGCCGCGTCGACCACGTAGGCGCGCGCCGCCGGGTAGCTGCGCAAGAGCGCCAGGGCGTGCTCGGGCGGCGATACGTAGAGCGCCGTCGACAAGCCGTCGGCCAGTGTGGCCCGCGGCGCGGTGACCGAGACCGACAGGTAGTGATTGGCGCTTCGGCCGGTGTGCGGATCGAGCAGGTGATGCGCGCGCGGATCGGCCCCGAGCGCAGTGCCGTAGCCGGCCGAAGTGGCGAGCGCCGATGTCGCGCCCTCGCCGAGCGCGAGCTGCCATAGGGTACGGTCAGTCGCGCGCGGGTCGCGCACGGCCGCACGCCACGGACCGCCGTCGGCGCGGTGCCCGAGCGCTCGCGCCTCGCCCAGGTCGACCAGTACGTTGTCGAAGCCGGCGGCGCGCAAGCGGTCGGCGACGCGGTCGGTGATATAGCCCTGCGCGATTCCGTTCAGCGTCAACGCCATTCCCGGTCGCGGCAGACGGATGCGCGCCGAGCTCACTTCCACCGCACGGTAATCCACCACTTGCAGCACGCGGGCGATGTCCTCGGCCGTGGGTCCCGTCACGGGATCGCGCGCAAAACGCTCGGCATGCAGCCGATACAGCGGTTGTACGGTCGGATCGAATGCACCCGCGCTGAGCGATGCGAGTGCAAGGCCGAAGGAAAGCAACTCGATCAGCTCGTGCGGCGGATTCGCGGCTGCACCGGTGGCGTTCAGACGCACCAGGACTGAATCGTTCCGGTAAAGACTGAAGATCGCTTCGAGTCGCACGATCTCGGCCACGCACGCATCGATCAGGGCGCGTGCCCGGGCGCGATCGGGGTGCACGAGGATGAGCGATGCCAATGCGCCCATCGCGGTGCCCTTCCACACGTTGGTGAACGGCGCCACCCGTGCGTGTGCGCGCGCGAGCGGGAGCGAGGCGGCGCCGGCGGCCACGATGGAAAGAAAACGCCGGCGCGTCGGCATGTCGCACCTCACTGCGGTTTGATCGCGGCGCCCGTGCCGAGATCGACCGGACCCAGCACATAGCTGTCGGGGATCTCGGTGAGCTTCACCACGCGGCCGCCATGGCGGACACGAAACGCTTCGGCCGAGCGCGCATCGGAAAAGGGCACCGCTTCGGGCGCGCCCATCCCGCCGCGCAGCTCGCTCTCGATGACGAACCACGCAGCGCGCGCGTCGACCCATGCGCCGGCATCGGGTTGCTCGTAGTACTTCGATCGTGCCATGTCGCTCACGTAGATCGCACGGATGTCGCGCGGCTCTTCGGGCAGGCGCGTGAAGGCGATGGTATCGCGCGCCGAGGAGAACCACAGCGGTTGCGCGCGGCTGGCGAGGTGGATCTGCCCCTTCGGCCCCTCGTGCGCGACGAGCAGCATACCGCAGTAATGACCGGTCGCCTCGGCGCTCACCTCGAGCGGCGGCGGTGGCGGCGAGGACGCCTCGCGGCGCCCGCATCCCGCCGCGCACGCCAGCACGAGCATCAGAGCCGCCGCCGCGGCTGCGCGCAGGCTCATATCGCCCTGCGGCGGAAGACGCCGATCGCGACCCCGAAGGGCGCCACGATCCACGCCGCCAGCACTGCGATATACGCCGCGGGCGGGAGTGCCTTCGGATCGCCTGGTCCGGCCAGCCCGGCGTAGATCGAGACGCTTTCGGTCGCGGTCATGTTGAACAGCCGGTAGGCATCGGTGGGATTGAGCAGCAATAGCGCATCGAGCAGCGCCTTGGAGACGAAGCGGCCCTGATCGGCGACCAGGATGCCGAGTAGCGCCGTATCGTACAGCAGCACGAAGAGGAGCCATGCGCCGACGGCGAGCCCCGCGGCAGTGGCGCGCTCACGCACGAGCGTGCTGGCGAGACAGCCTATCGCGACGAACGAGGCGCCCAGCATGACCGATGTGAGCACCATGGCGCCGAAAGCCCGCCAGGCGCCCGGCGCGATGTCGCCGCGCAGCCAGAGCGCAGCCGCGGCCGCGCCGTAGCCGAGCACGGTCGCGATGGCGAGGATCGCGATCTGGCCGAGCCCTTTACCGACGATCACCTGCCAGCGCGACACCGGGTAGGCGAGCAGCAGCATCAGCGTGCCGCGCTCCTGCTCGCCCACGATGGCGTCGAACGACAGCAGCAGCGCGATCAGCGGGACGAGAAAGATGGTCAGGCTGGCGAGGCTCACGACCACGACGGCAAGCGGATCGGCTTTGACCGCGCCGGTAGGCGCAGCGCCGAGTAGTGCGAGCGAAAGCGCGAGCGTGGCCATCACCACCGTCGTGGCGAGCACCCAGCGGTTGCGCAGGCCGATGTGCAGTTCCTGCAGCGCGAGGGCGATGGTCTTCATGTCGGCGGCGCCGGCGCGCCGGTCAGATGGTTGTACAACGACTCGAGACCTGGCATGACGATGTCGATGTCTTCGATCTGTTCGCCGCACTGCGCCAGCGCGTGTAATGCCGGCATCTTGGCTTCCGCCGAGACGTGCAGCGTGAGCGTGCGCTCGACGGACTCGACGCTGCGGGTGTGCGCCGCGACCGCGGCGAGCACCTTCGCGCGGGTGCCGGGTTTCACCTTCGCCCGAATGCGCACATCGGCCCGAACGCCTTCGCGTAACTCGGCGAGCGTGCCGGCGGCGAGCAGCCGGCCGCGGTGCATGATGGCGACCCGATCGACCCGATTCTCGATCTCGGCCAGGGCGTGGGTGGAAACGAGTACGGTCGCGCCTTCGGCACGCAACCGATCGATGGTCTCGTACACGTCCTGGCGCGATTGCGGATCGAGCCCGCTGGTCGGTTCGTCGAACAGCAGTAGCCGTGGCTCGCCGATCAACGCCTGCGCGATCCCCAGGCGCTGGCGCATGCCCTTCGAATAGGTGGCAACACGGCGCCGCGCGGCGTCGGCTATGCCTACGCGTGCAAGCAACTCGTCGTTGCGCCGCGCCGCTGCGCCTTTGAGGCGCGCGTAGAAGGCCATCAACTCCCTGCCCGTCATGGCGCCGTGGAAGGCGACGTTCTCGGGCAGGAAGCCGATCGAGTGGCGCGCCCGCACGCCGCGGCGGCCGGCGGGATTCGCGCCGTCGATGGATACGCTGCCCGCACTCGGGCGTACGAGTCCGAGCAACAGCTTGATGAGCGTGGTCTTACCGGCGCCGTTGTGGCCGACGAGCGCCGTGGTCTCACCTGCCTGCAGGCGCAGCGACACGTTCTCCACCGCCATCACCTCGCGGTAGCGCTTCGTGACCTGCCGCCACTGCGCGATGATCGCACTCATGGCGAGGGTGACGGGGTGCGTGGCGGGCGCATGAGCGGTGCACTGTCGACCACACCGCCGGGATAGAGCGCCGGGAAGCGCGCCTGCGCCCAGCGCACCATCTGTACGGCGGGGCTGCTGGTCAGGACCTTCGCCGCCGGCAGCCTCCACAGGATCACGTCCATGACGTCGTTCGGCCGGTAGGGCCGGTCTGCGATACCGTCACCGTCGAGATCGAAAGCGACGTTGTCACTCCAGTAGTTGCCGCGCCCGCCCCGGCCCCAGTCGACCAGGCGGGTGCCGGCGTACTTCACCTGCGTGCGGTTGGCGACGAATGCGTTGCCGCTGATGATGTTTCCCTCGGAACCGGCAGTGAAGTGGATGCCGATCGGGCAGCCTTCGAGCCAGTTGTCGCGTACGACGTTGCGGTGGGCGTTGTAAACGAATGCGCACTTGTTGCCGCCGCGGCGTACGACGTTGCCGGAGACTTCCGAAGCATTGGTGGTGTTGAGCAGCAGGCCGTGATCGCGGTCGTTATCCGAGACGTTGTCGCGAATCGAAAGCCGCTGCGAGTACATGAGCGCCCAGGCGACGTGGTTGCCGCGCGAGCGGTTGGCCACGATGCGGCTGTCGTGGGTGTACATGTAGTGGATGGCGAAGCGCAGGTGGCTGAAACGGTTGCGCTCGAACGCATTGTCGCGGCTGGTGATGACGTGGATGCCGTCGCGTCCGCGCTCGATGCGATTGTCGACGACCTGCGTGCCGGGCGCATTCCAGATCGCCACGCCGTCGCCCGCCTCGGCCAGACGCAGGTCGCTGCGCCCGATGATCAGATTGTCCGCCACGATGCTGCCGGCCGCACCATGCACGTACACGCCGAACAGATTGTCGCGAACACGGTTGCTTCGTACTTGTGCGCGCTCGGCGCTGCGCCGCAGGAAAATCGCCGAATCCATGCCGGGCAGATCGATCCCTGAACCGGTGATCTCGAGGCCCTCGATGCGCACATCGGCAGCCTCGATCGTGATGACGCTGCCCTTACCGTCGCCCGCGATCAGCGCGCCGGGCTCACCGACCAGGGCAAGACTCGTGCGGATCGTGAGCGGCCCGGCGTGGCGGCCCGGACCGAGGCGCAAGACCTGGCCAGGGTGTGCCGTGTCGAGCAGGGGCTGCAATGCTTCGCCGGCGCGAATCGGCGTATCGGCAGTCGCCGCATCTTCGGGCGCCGGGGCTGTCTTGCCGGACACGCCCCATTCGGCGAGCGGAACTTTCCCGCCGCCCTCGGCCGTCCCCCGATAGGCGGCGAGAAGCGCGGCGGGAAAGACGCGACACCGACGCATCGCGGCCTGCGCTCTGGAAGCTCGCGTGGCGTCTATTCCCTCACCCCCAGCATCTTTCCATGAGCCTGCCCGCATCGGCGGGCACACAGCGCTCCCTTCTGCCACTGGGAGAGACGCCACGATGGCGCATCGCGACTTGCGCCCTGGAACCTCGCGTGGCGCCTCTTCCCTCACCCCCAACCCCTCTCCCGGTGGGAGAGGGGAGCGTTGTGTGCC
>WYBJ01000287.1 GCA_011525945.1 Burkholderiaceae bacterium
CCCAGGATGAGAATGTTGTACGTGGTAGCCATGGCAACTCCTTGCAAGTCGAGGGTGGCTAAGCCCGCAGCGCAGATCGGCGCCCGCACCCGGTTGGAATCGGTGATGCTATTCAATGCCCCGCTCTGGAGCAAACGCCCATGGAAACCTCAGGCGACTGCGATGGCGGGAGCGGCCTGCCGGCGCGATCTTATCGCATGCCACGATCTCGCAGCACGTTCGTCGTCCGCAGGCATCGGCGTACGGTAATATCCCCGTGCCCGACCCGCCATCTGCAGCAGGCCGAAGGGACGCGGCGAGGACCCGGCCCGAGCCCGCTCGGTGAATCACCTACGGAGGAACCATGAGTAAGCTTCGATCCCTGACCGCTATCCTTTGTTTCGCATTGGCGAGCGCAAGCGCGCAGACCTGGGCCGTAGACGCCGCCGCCAACTTCCCCAGCCGGCCCATCCGGCTGATCGTGCCCAATGCGCCCGGCAGCTCGGTCGACACGCTGAGCCGTATCATGGCTCACACGTTGCCGGACGTGCTCGGCCAGCAGGTCGTGGTGGACAATCGCGCCGGCGCGGGGGGCATCATCGGCATGGAAATCGCCAAGAGCGCGCCTGCGGACGGCTACACCATCATCGCCGCCACCACGGCGGCCTCGACCATCGCCGTGCACCTGCAGAAGGCGCCCACGTTCAATGCAGTCACGGACTACGACTACGTGCTGCAATTCGCCGAAACGCCGAACGTGCTGGTCGTCAATCCGACGTTTCCGCCCAAGAATGTCAAGGAGTTGATCGAGCTCGCGCGCGCCAAGCAGGGCAAGATCAATATGGCCTCTGCGGGCACTGGCTCGCAAAGTCACTTGTCGGGCATCTACCTGCTGCAGGCGGGGCACTTCGAGTCGCTGCACGTCCCGTACAAGGGCGGCGGCGCCTCGGTCGCCGCAGTCATCGCCAACGAATCGCAATGGACCATAACGCCGGCGCCTGCGGTGATGAGCCATATCGGCAGCGGCAAGCTACGCGCGATCGGGCACAGCCTGCCCAAGCCCTCGCCGCTGCTGCCCAACATCGCGCCCATAGCGGATACGATTCCCGGATTCGACTATAGCGGCTGGCAAGGCTTCTTCATGCCAAAGGGAACCAACCGTGCCGTCGTCGAGAAAGTGCGCGCGGCCACCATCAAGGCGACGGAAGCGCCGGAGCTGCGCAAGCAGTTCGCGAACCAGGCGACCGAAATCGTGATCCGCGGGCCGGAGGAATTCCGCAAAGTAGTGCAGGCGTCGCTGATCAAGAATGCGAAGGTGGTGGAAGCGGTCGGGCTGAAGGGAACGCGCTAGCGCTCGACCCGCGGCGCGAAGCAAATGGAGCCGCTTGCCTCTGATCCAGGACGACCCGAGCATGCGCGACACGCGGTCGAACGACGCCATCGGCGCCGAAATCTAAGGCACGCGCCCAGGCGGCGACGCACGTGCAAGCTGATGCCGAACGGTCGGCGCCCGAGATCGACGTTCTGATCGAAGTGCCGCGTGGCAGCCATCTCAAGCGCTCGCCGAGCGGCCACGTGAGCTTCGTCTCGCCGCTGCCTTGCCCGTACAACTACGGCTGCGTGCCGACCCTCGTCGGGCTCGAAGGAGACTTGCTCGATGCGCTCGTTCTCGGCCCTAGATTGGCGTTCGGCACACGGATCCGCCTAAAAGCGTGGGGCGCGATCGTCCTCACCGATCGGGGCATGAGCGACGACAAGCTCGTCTGCAGCACGACCCGGCCGTCACGCATCGAATGCGAGCGGGTGCTGCGCTTTTTCCGCTTCTACGCGCGCTGCAAGGGAGTGCTGAATTTCGTGCGCCGCCGTCCGGGCCGTAACGACTGCGACGGATGGATCACGGCAGCACACGCCCTGGCACGGGCACGACCGCGCGACGCGCACTGGCAATGCCCGCCGATAGAATTCTGACGCAGGCGGCGACTGGCGGATAGCGCAAGACGGCGTAGCGGCTTGTTTCGCAGCGTCAATCAGCCAGCGGAGCCGCGGCGGCCTGCGATGCGATACGCGCGAAACTTTCGTACACGGTCCAGTCGAGCGGATGCTCAACGAGCGACTGCGGATGCCACATGCGCCGCGGCAGCTCCAGGATGTCGCCGCCGTAGACATGCAACCCGATCGCCGCCTGCTCGCCGATGCTTTCGGCGACGTGCACGGACTCGCCCAGCATGGGCAGGATCGACCCGCGCTCGAGCGTGACCTCCCCCGCCTTGCGAAGGCCCCCGGGCTCTCGCCGGTAGAGTGTGTTCTTCTCCCGCCCCGACAGCAGCAGGATCATCGCCCAAGTGCCGTGATCGTGCGGCGGCGTGCGCCTGCCGGCGGGAAAGCAGACCTTGAGCATCGTCAAGCTCGGCGAGCGGTAGAAAACCTGGCGCGCGTTGCCGCCTACGCCAGACACGTAGTCGAGCGCCTGCTCGATCTCGGCGACGCGATCCTTCCAGGACTCGATCACCGCGCGCACCGCGCGCATCGGCTCGGTGCTTTCCGCGGCATCGGTGCAGCGGGCAACCAGTTCGTGGACTTTCATCGCGAATTCCCCTCGCGCCAATCGTGCACCCGCCCGATGCGGACTACACGAGGCCGCACGACGAAACCGTAGCACGGCGGGCCTCACCCCGCAACGGCGCCGGCTCGAATCCTAGCTGACACGAATTGCAAGGGTGCGCGCGAAACGAACAGAGGCAGTGTGCGGCACGTCGCCCCACTATCGCCCGGGCGGCGCCCGCACCCGGTTCGGCTCATTGCGCGCTGTCCCGAGCGGGCGCGGTGTCGTCGCTATAGCCCGGCACGGCGCACGCGAGCACGCAAGTCGTCGAGTTCCTCCAGCATGTCGGCTACCAGTGCTGCGAGCTCGGGCACTGCGTCAAAGTCGCGTTCGAGCGCCCGGATACGACGTGCGCGCCCGAGGTCGCGGCTGCTGAAGCGCCATTCGGAGATGCTGGCGCGAATCTCGCCGAACGAGCCCTCGTGGACGTGACGCACGACCCATTCCGTGGTGACCGAGCAGGCACAGGCCAATTCGTCAACGCTCAACGCCGCGTCATCCAGCACCGTACCCTGCAGCGGTTTCTCGTCGGCCATCTCAGCTCTCCATGCCAGCGCGCGGATCGAACGCGAGATCACGCGCCATCGCCTCGTACAGCTCTTTCGCGCGCGCCGAATCCGCCGGTGGCACGACCACCCGCATTTCGAGCAGCAAATCGCCCGGCGGGCTCGACGGTATCCCCTTGCCGCGTACGCGCAACTGACGCCCGCTCTGCGCGCCCGGTGGAATACGGACGTTCAATGTCGCGCCATCCGGCAAGCTCAACGCAATCACCGCGCCCAATGCGGCTTCCCAAGGCGTCACCGGCAGCGTCATGGTCACGTCCGCGCCATGTGCATGAAAGCGCGGGTGCGGTTTGAAGTGCACTTCGAGCAGCAGATCGCCGGGCTTGCCGTCCCCCAGCCCGGGCCCGCCTTGATTGGCCAGGCGCAGCAACTGGCCCTCGCGCAGGCCCTTCGGAATCTGCACGTTCAACGTCCGGGTGTCGAGGAAAAGGCGTCCGCCAGCGTCGACTTTCGGCGCGCGCAACGAGATCTGGCGCGATGCGCCCCGGTACACGTCGTCGAGATCGACCAGGATCTTGGCGTAATGATCCTCGCCACGTACATGCAAAGTCTCGCCGCCGAACGGCTCGGCGCGTGCCCGCGCCGTGCCGTCGCGGGCGCCCATGCGGCCAAACAGCTCGGCGAAGAAGTCGCTGTAGTCGCTGGAGGCGGCGCCCGCGCCGCCGCGGCTGCCTGAAAACTCGAAGCCGGCGTCCCAATCCGGTGGCGGACGAAAATCCTGCCCCGGCTGATACCCGCTGCCGAGCTGATCGTAGGCTGCACGCTTTTCCGGATCGGACAAGACGGTGTAGGCCTCGTTCACCTCCTTCATGCGCGCTTCGGCGTCGGCCTCCTTGGAAACGTCGGGATGGTACTTGCGCGCGAGCTTGCGGAAGGACTTCTTGATATCGTCCGCGGTTGCATCCCTCGCAACGCCCAAGGTCGCGTAATAGTCCTTGAAATCCAACCGTGCACTCCTGTGGTGGCGGCGCCCCGCCGGCGCCCGCGCGCATCGATCGCTTACGAGATGGCGGCGAGCGCAGCAAACATCAAGGCCATTGAATTCCCGTGTCGCGACCCGATTTTAGACTCGAACCCGCCTGGCGGATTCTTCGAACGTCCGGCTCGGCGGGTCCGCGGTGAGCGCACCTGACGCGCCGACAGTCGACTGCGTCAGGCGGTTGGTTAACGATTTCCAAGGAGAACGTACGATGTACGGGTCGTTGTTTCCGCGCGATGTCCTCGCCGAACTGAGCCGACTGCAAAGCGAGGTTCAGCGGGCATTCGATATCTCTCCCAGCATTCGCGGGCTGGGCCGCGGCGGGTTTCCGGCGGTCAACGTCGGCGCCACGCCCGAAACGCTCGAGCTCTACGTGTTTGCACCCGGGCTCGATCCAGCCACTGTGGAAGTGAACCTCGATCGGGGCGCGCTGAGCATCGCAGGCAGCCGCAAGACCGAGCTGCCCGCGCCCGAGCAGAAGGCTTCGGTGCACATCAACGAGCGCTTCCAGGGTAAGTTCCGGCGGGTCGTGTCGCTACCCGACGATGCCGATCCGAACGGTGTCAGCGCGACCTATCGCGATGGCATATTGCACATCCAGGTCAAGCGTCGCGAACAGTCGCAGCCGCGCCGCATCACCATCCAGTAACGAAGGAGCAGGTCATGAGTCAGTCGAATGCCGTCACGAACCAGGATGCACGCGGCGACGTAACGGACCGCAACGCGATCCAGTTGACGCCTCCGGTAGACGTGGTCGAGGACAATACCGGTATCACGCTGTACGCCGATATGCCGGGCGTGCCCAAGGATCAGCTCAATCTGAACGTCGAGGGCGATGTGCTCAGCATCGAAGGCACCGTCTCGATCGCAATGCCGAAGGCCATGCAGTCAAGCCACGCGGAGGTCAATTCGTCGCACTATCGGCGCGTGTTCACCCTCAGCAAGGAGCTCGACCCGAGCAAGATCTCGGCCGAGTTCGCGCAAGGCGTGCTGAAGCTGCGCATCCCGAAGGCGGATCACGCACAGCCCAGACGCATCGAGGTGCGCGCCAACTGATCGCAGGCAAAGCGGGGAAGCGAATCATGGTACTGAACGACGTGAGACAGGGTTTTGCATCGTTGTGGGATTCGGTATCGGAGGGCTGGCAACGCCTGCGTCAGTCCGCTGCCGGTGCGCTGATCCGCTTCATGCCGGGCGACAATTCCGCCCTGCCCGGGAAGTCGGAGGTCGATGACGACTTCTACTTCCCGTCCCAGGGTTGGGCACTGCTCGGCGGAGACGTATTCGAAGACGATCGGCGCGTGCTGGTGCGCATCGAGATACCGGGCATGCGCAAGGACGAGATCAAGATCGAGATCACCGACGATGCACTGGTCGTGAGCGGGGAAAAGCGCTTCGAGCGCGAGTCCTCGGAGGGTCGCTACCGCGTATTGCAATGCGCCTATGGAAACTTTCGCCGCGTGGTGCCGCTTGCGACGCGGATTCTTCCCGATCAGGCGAGCGCGAGCTACAACGACGGCGTCCTGAAGATCGTGCTGCCCAAAGCGTCGCCTGGCAAGCCGGCGAGCCATACCGTGTCGGTGAATTGAGCACGGACTAGCCCGGCCGGTCGCGGTCCGAGCCGTGACACGCCGGGAATGGCTATGCCGCGCGCGCAGGCGGCAGATTGCGCGCCACCAGCTCCGCTGTCATGAGCGCCCGACGCTTGTCGCTCACCGTCAACCGAACCGGCGCTCCGGGGTCGAAGCGAATATCGCAGCGCACGAGCGCGAGTCCGATCGGACGCATTTCGTAGGGTTCGTGCGCGTCCGCAGCAACGACCGGAACGCTGGTCCCCGAGGTCAGGTAGCCGACCGGCTCGGACCCGAGCAGCAGGTCATAACCGGCGCGTAACGGGCGGCGGCCGTCCGGCACCGCCAGCGGCTGCACCAGTCGCCGCAGCCATTGCGCCTGCGAAGCGTCGAGCGCGCCTGCGACGATCGCGTCGTATTCTGCGCGCTGCGCATCCAGCGCCGGTGCGCCGATGTAGTTCCCGTTGCCCGGTTTGCGCACGCCGAATCGCGCGAGCCGATTGGCGAAAATCGGAATCTCCGCGCCGTCACGATCGACCCCGAACTCGTGTCCGAAAAGCGGCAGGCCCGCTTCCAGACGCAACGAATCGCGTGCGCCAAGGCCGACGGCGACTGCCCCGGCTGAGATCAATCGCCGCCATAACGCGCCCGCCACCCGCGCGTCCGCGAATAGCTCGAAGCCGATCGCCTCGCCCGTGTACCCGGTGCGTGCGACGACCAGCGCATGACCCTCGTACCTGCCCACGCACAAGCGATTGCGGTGCGCCTGCGGCAATGCGTTGGCGTCAACGACCGCGGCAAGCAAGGTTTCCGCGCGCGGTCCCTGCAACGCGAACATCGCCAACGCTTCAGTCCGATCGGTCAACAGCACCGAGCTCGGAATCGACTGCGCTTTAAGCCAATCCCAGTCGCGCGCTCGATTGGATGCGTTTACGACAAGAAGGAAGTCTTGCTCGCTCAGGCGATACAGGTAGGCGTCGTCGATCGCTCCGCCATGCTCGTTGGCGAGCAAGGTGTAGTGCGCGTGGCCAGGGGCGAGCGCGGCGGCGTCGTTGGTGAGCACGCGCGCAAGATATTCCTGTGCGTCCTGCCCCGAGACGCGAAAGCGGCCCATGTGCGAGACGTCGAACAAGCCAGCGTGCGTACGCGTCGCCACGTGCTCGCGAACCACGCCCCCGGCGTAGTTGAGCGGCATGCTGAAGCCGCCGAATGCCACCATGCGCGCGCCGTTGCCGACGTGCCAGTCGTGCAACAGCGTGCGGGCCAAAGTCTCGGGATGCGAACTCGTCATGCGATTCGGCGCACCGTCGTTGCGCTCGGCGTCGTAAACATGACGCATCATACGCTTACAAGCGTCCGGCATCATCGCGGCAGGGATGGATCGTGCCGCCAAACCGAGACACGATCAGCATGCGCGGGCGAAGATTTACATTTCCCCCGGAAAGCCGGTAAAGTCACGCGCTTCGTTTCTCCCGGTCCTCGCGGCGACACCGCTGCGATCGACATAATCCCGCTGTAACCGAGCCGAGTTGCGTTCCTATGAAGCGAATGCGCGTGCACGTCCTTTCACGGGTCGGCTGGATTGCCGTGTGCCTGACACTTGGCGCATGCGAGCGCCCCACACCCCAATCCCACGGCGAGCGGCCGCCGCAGGAAGTGTCGGTGATCGAGGTCGTGCCACGCGATCTTCCGGCCAGCTACGAGTACGTCGGCCAGAGCGCCGGTTCGCGCGACGTCGAAGTCCGTGCGCGCGTGACCGGCATCCTGCTCAGCCGCAACTATCGCGAGGGCGCGGCGGTGAAGCGTGGCCAGTCGCTATTCACGATCGACCCGGCGCCGTTTCGGCTCGCGCTGCAAAAAGCGCAGGCGGAGCTTGCCGCGGCCGAGGCCCGGCTCGACCAGACGCGGCACGACAGCGCACGGCTCAAACCGCTCGCCGCGGCCAAGGCGGTGAGCCAGAAGGACTACGACGATGCGGCAGCGGTGGAGCGCGTCGCCAGTGCGGACGTGCAGCTTGCGAACGCGCGCCTCGCCGAAGCGAAGCTCGACCTCGAGTGGACACGGGTCGAAGCGCCGATTTCCGGCATCAGCAGTCGCGCAATCCAGTCGGAGGGCACGCTCGTGTCGGGACCGGACGTACTTCTGACCACGATCACGCAGATCGATCCCATCTGGGTCAGCTTCGGCATTCCCGAGCGCGAGCACCTGGCGATTCGAAAAGCCGTCGATGAGGGGCGCTTGCGGCTGCCCGGCGGCGGCAGCGGGTTCGACGTGAAAGTGCTGCTCGCCGACGGCAGTGAGTACCCCTACAAGGGCCGGCTCGATTTCGCGGATGTTCGCATCAATCCCGCCACCGGCACCACCGACACGCGGGCCGAGTTGCCGAACGCGCACGGTCTGATCAAGCCCGGGCAGTTCGCGCGTGTCATCCTGAGCGGCGCAGTTCGCCCGAACGCGATCGCGGTACCGCAGCGCGCCGTGCTCGATGGGCCGCAGGGCAAGTTCGTCTACCTGGTCGACGCGCAAGGCAAGGTCGAGAGGCGTGCGGTCGAGGTCGGCGACTGGCAAGGCGACGACTGGATCATTCGCAAGGGATTGCAGGCGGGCGATAGGGTGATCGTTGCCGGGCTCATGAAGATCGGGCCCGGTGCGCCGGTTCGCGTGGCGAGCCCGGATGCGACCGCGCCCGCCGCCAGACCGCCCGCCGAACCACACCCGGCAAATAAATAGCGCCATGGTTTCGCGCTTCTTCATCGACCGCCCGATTTTCGCAGCGGTGCTCTCGATGTTCATCGTGCTGGCGGGGCTGGCCGCGATGCGCGTGTTGCCGATCGCGCAGTATCCGGAGATCGCGCCGCCGGTCGTAACCGTGACCGCGACCTACCCGGGTGCCTCGGCCGAAGTCCTCGAACAGACCGTGGCTGCTCCGCTGGAAAACCAGATCAACGGGGTCGAGCGCATGATCTACATGAGCTCGAGCTCTGGCTCCAACGGCGTGGTGCAGATCCAGGTGACGTTCGACATCGGCACCGACGTCGATCAGGCCGCTGTCGCCGTGAACAACCGTGTGAAACAGGCCGAGCCGCGCCTGCCCCTGGAGGTGCGCCGCCTGGGCGTAATGGTGGAAAAGGGCTCGTCCTCGTTCCTGCAGGTGCTCGCCTTCTATTCCCCGGACGGCCGCTTCGACGATCTCTACACCAGCAACTACGTGACGCTGAACGTGCTGGACGTGATGAAGCGCCTGCAGGGCACGACCAACGTGCAGATCTTCGGCGCCAAGGACTACGCCATGCGCATCTGGGTGCGGCCCGATCGCCTGGCGCAGCTCGATCTCACAACGGTCGATCTCGTCAAGGCGCTGAACGAGCAAAACGCCCAGTTCGCCGTCGGCAAGGTCGGCGCCGCCCCGACCGTCGCGGCGCAGGAGCTGGTCTACACCGTGACGACGAAAGGGCGGCTGTCGGACCCGCGCGAATTCGAAGAGATCATCGTGCGCGCCAACCCCGACGGCTCGACCCTGCGGCTGAAGGACGTGGCGCGTGTGGAGCTCGCATCGAAGGATTACGAGTTCATCGGGCGTATCAACGGCCAGCCGGCGACACTCATGGGCATCTTCCTGCTTCCGGGCGCCAACGCGCTCGAAGTCGCGCAGAAGGTGCGCGATACCATGCGGGAGCTCTCCGGCCGCTTTCCGGCGGGACTCGCCTACTCGATTCCGTACGACACAACGCGCTTCGTCGAAGTGTCTATCCGAGAGGTCGTGTTCACGCTCGGAGAAGCGATGGCCTTGGTATTCCTGGTGGTTTTTCTCTTCCTGCAGAAATGGCGCGCGACGCTAATCCCGATTGTCGCCGTGCCGGTGTCGCTGATAGGCACCTTCGCGGGGTTGCTCGCGCTCGGGTATTCCATCAATACGCTCACGCTGTTCGGCATGGTGCTCGCGATCGGCATTGTCGTCGACGATGCCATCGTCGTGCTGGAGAACGTCGAGCGCATCATGCGCGAAGAGGGACTTTCGGTGCGCGAGGCGGCGATCAAGGCCATGCACGAGGTCACCGGGCCGGTGATTGCGATCGTGCTGGCACTGTGCGCGGTGTTCGTCCCAATCGCGTTCTTCGGCGGGCTTACCGGCGAGTTGTATCGCCAGTTCGCGGTGACGATTTCCATCGCGGTGGTGATCTCGGGTCTGGTCGCGCTGACGCTCACTCCGGCGTTGTGCGTGTTGTTGCTCAAGCACGGCATCGGCGAGCCCAATCGGCTCTTTCGCGGCTTCAATCGCTGGTTCGCCCGCGTGACCGATCGCTACGAGAACGGCGTGGCATGGATGATCCGCCGTGGCGCGATCGGCATGCTGCTGTTCGCCGGAATGGTTGCGCTGACCGCCTGGCTGTGGCGCATCACCCCCGGAAGCCTCGTGCCCGACGAGGATCAGGGGTTCTACATCGCGGCCGTGATCCTTCCCGACGGTGCGACCCTGCAGCGTACCGATAAGGTGGTGGCCGAGGTGTTGCAGGTCATCCGGTCCAATCCGGCCAACGAGGACGCGGTCGCCTTCACGGGGTTCGATTTCATCGGCGGGGGATTTCGCAACAATGCCGCCACCATCTTTGTCACCCAGAAGCATTGGGACGAGCGCAAGGGCATCGCCACACCACAACTGGTGGGCGAGCTCTTCATGAAGACGGCGCACATCAAGGAGGCTCTGGTGCTCGCGTTCGCACCGCCGCCAATCTTCGGGCTGGGGACGGCCGGCGGCTTCGAGTTCTATATCCAGAATCGGGGAGAAGGCGGCGCCGATCGCCTGGCGCAAGTCATGCAGCAGTTTCTTGCCAAAGCCAACAGCGATCCGATGCTGGCCGGGGTGCAGACTTTATGGCGCGCATCGGTACCTCAGCTCTACGTCGACCTCGACCGCACCGCGGCCAAGGCGCGAGGCATTGCGCTCGACGACCTATACAGCACGCTCGCCGCCACCATGAGCAGCTACTACGTAAACGACTTCAACCGCTTCGGGCGCACCTGGCAGGTGCTGATGTCGGCCGAGCCCGCCTATCGCATGCGCCCGGAAGCGATCGGCAACGTGTTCGTGCGCTCGACACGCGGCGAGATGGTGCCGCTGTCTGCGCTCGCCCACATTCGCTTCACCTCGGGCCCTGACTCGCTCGACCGCTTCAACAACCTGCCCGCGGTGAAACTGATCGGTCAGGCTGCGCCGGGTGTGAGCTCCGGCCAGGCGATCCAGGTCGTCGAGCGGATCGCCTCCGAAGTGCTGCCCGCAGAGTTCAGCTTCGACTGGGGTGGCGCGTCGTACCAGGAAAAGCGCGCCACCGGCGCGTCCACGCTCGCGCTGGGCCTGGGTGCATTCATGGTGTTCCTGATCCTGGCCGCTCAATACGAGCGCTGGTCGCTGCCGTTGTCGGTGCTGCTGGCGATGCCGTTCGGCACCTTCGGCGCGCTCGCCGCCGTCTATCTGCGCGGGCTGAGCAACGATGTCTATTTTCAGATCGGATTGGTGACGCTACTGGGGCTCGCGGCCAAGAACGCGATCCTGATCGTCGAGTACGCGATCTACAAGAAGAACGAGGGAATGACCGCGTCGGCCGCCGCCATCGAAGCCGCTCGCCTTCGCTTCCGGCCGATCCTCATGACATCGCTTGCGTTCATTCTGGGTGTACTGCCGCTCGCGATCAGCACCGGCGCCGGTGCCGGTGCGCGCCACTCGGCGGGCACCGGCGTAATGGGCGGCATGATCGCGGCCACGTTCCTCGCAATCTTTTTTGTGCCCTTGTTCTTCCGTGTACTTATCGATGGCAAGGTTGTCGAGCGCCGCTCCACCACCGAGCTCAAGGCCGAGATCGCTCACGTCCGCGACATCTCGCACAAGACGACCGACCTGCCGCACGTACGCCCGCATTGAGCCAAGTCCGCGGTCGGGCTACTTCGTCGTGAAGAACTGCGCGAGCGTGTATTCGTCGGTGCGACCGGCGTAGTGCAGGTTCGAGCGCATCGCCCAGGTGGCGACCTGGTGATGCAGCACGATGACGGCGTAATCGTTCACAGCGATCGCCATGGCGGCCTTGGCGAGCGCCTCGCGCCGCGTCTGGTCCACACTCCCCAGAGCCTGCTTGACCAGGCGATCGAGTTGCGCGTCGGAATAGCCGCCCCAGTTCCACGTGCCCAGACCTTCCTCCACCGAGGGTGTAGCGACCAGCGCGCGCAAGGCGAGATCCCCGGCGTACGAGCCCCAGCCGAGGAGCGCGACACCGAACTCGCCCTTGCGTGCCTTGGTGAAATAGATGGCAGCCGGCAACGCCTCGATGCGCGCGACGCGCACACCGATCCGCGCCCACATCTGCGCGACCGCCTGCGCCACTTGCTCATCGTTGACGTAGCGGTTGTTCGGCGTGGCAAGCGTCAGGCGAAAACCGTCGGGGTAGCCGGCATCGGCAAGCAACTGGCGCGCCACTTTCGGATCGTAGCGCGGCAGGCGCAGCGAATCATCGTGCCCGAACACCGGCGGCGCGACCAGATTGCTCGCAGGAACAGCCAACCCCTCCATCACCTTATCGACCAGCGCCTTGCGGTCGATCGCGACCGAGAGAGCTGCACGTACGCGCCGATCTCGAAACGGGTTGCGCGCGAGCGGCTTGCCGGCTGCGTCGGTGACGCCGGGCGGCGTATCGCGGGACTGATCCAGATGCAGGAAGATCGTGCGCCAGGAGGTCTTGCGCGCGACTCGCAGGTGCTCATCGCGGGAGATGCGCGCGACATCGGCGGTCGGAATGTTCTCGATCGCATCGACATCACCTGCCAGCAGCGCCGCAATGCGAGCCGCGTCCTGCGGCAGGATGCGCAGTGTCACCCGCGCCCACGCCGGTTTCTCGCCCCAGTACGTTTCGTTACGCACGAGATTGACGCGATCGCCCCGAGCGAACGATTCGAGCCGGAACGGGCCCGTGCCGACGGCGGCACGCCCTGCGTTGAAATCGTCGCTGCCCGCATCGCCCAACGCGCGTGAGACGATGAAGATGGAATTCAGATCCTGCGGCAGCACGGCGTGCGGCTTCGCCGTCTTGAAGCGGATCGTGTGCGAATCGACGACTCGGATCTCGCTGATCGCGCGCACGAAACCACCGAACTGCCCGCCCTGCTTGGCGAGCGCGGCCGCGCGCCGAATGGAGAACTCGACATCGCGCGCATCGAACGGCGATCCATCGTGGAAGCGCACGCCCTTGCGCAGGACGAACTCCCAGGTCGTGTCGTCGAGCGCACGCCACGAGGTCGCAAGACCGGGGATGAGGCGCGTGTCGGCATCGACGTTCGCCAGTGCGTCGAACACGTGCCAGGCCACCGCGTTGTTCGGTGCGATGTTGGCGTAATGCGGATCGACCGCGGTGACGTCGGCCGCCATGCCGATGCGCAACGCCTGCGCCGCGGCGGGGAACGGCAGCGCGCCCAGCAGTGCAGCGCACAGCGCGGTCAGCCACAACCAATGCCGACGCCTCAGGCGCCGAGCGGAGTCGGTTCGTGTCATGAACGTTGGCGTCCCCTCGTGCAACGGCGCAAGGCGGTCCGAGCCGCCGCCGCTCGCAGTCAGTCTAGCATCCCGCAACGCGAATTTCGTCGCAGACGATTCCGGCGCACCGTGCATGCGAGCGCGTTCCGCCGTCTTGACTCGCGGGTGTATCATCAACGCCATCTCCCCGCGGTTGGTGGCCCCCATGCACGAGTGGCAATTTCCCTATACGTCCCAGCGCATGCCCGTGCTGGCTTCCAACATCGTCGCCACCTCGCAGCCTTTGGCCGCACAGGCGGGCCTGCAGATGCTGGCGGCGGGCGGCAATGCGGTCGATGCCGCGCTGGCGGCGGCGATGACCATGACCGTGGTGGAGCCCACCAGCAACGGCATCGGGTCCGACGCATTCGCGCTCATCTGGGACGGCAAGCGACTGCATGGCCTGAATGCATCGGGCCGCTCGCCGGCTGCGTGGAATTCGAAACGGTTCGCCGGTCTGAGCGCAGTCCCGAACCGCGGCTGGAATTCGGTCACGGTACCCGGATGCGTCTCCGCCTGGCGCGCGCTGTCGGAAAAGTTCGGCAAGCTGCCGTTCGCCGATCTGGCGCAACCGGCCATCCGTTACGCCGCCGACGGCTACCTCGTGAGCCCGACGATCGCGCGCTTGTGGTCGAAACAGGCGCCCGAGCTTGCCGGCCAACCCGGGTTTCGCGAAGCGTTCATGCCGCGCGGGCGCGCGCCACTGCCGGGCGAATTGTTCCGCCATCCCGAGCAGGCGCGAACGCTCGCGCTTATCGCCGAAACGCGCGGCGAGGCATTCTATCGCGGCGAGCTTGCCGAGCGCATGGTGGCGCATTCGAAGGCCAATGGCGGCGCGCTCGCCATGGAGGATCTCGCCGGCCACCAGGCTGATTGGGTAACGCCGATCGCGATCGACTATCGCGGCTACCAGGTGTACGAGATTCCGCCCAACGGCTGGGGCATCGCCTGCCTGATGGCGCTCGGCATCCTCGAAAATTTCGATATGGCGAGCCTCGCGCCCGAATCGTCCCAGTCGCTGCACCTGCAGCTCGAGGCGATGAAGCTCGCGTTCGCCGATGCGCACCAGCACATCGCCGATCCCGCCGCCATGCGCGTGACCCCGGCCGCCCTGCTCGACAAGAGCTACCTCGCGGAGCGAGCCAAGCTGATCGACCCGGCGCGCCCAGGCACACCCGTCTTCGGTACGCCGCGCGGTGGCACCGTCTACCTCACCGCCGCCGATGCTTCCGGCATGATGGTGTCGTATATCCAGTCGAACTACCAGGGTTTCGGTTCCGGTGTGGTGGTGCCGGAAACCGGCATCAGCATGCAGAATCGCGGCATCGGTTTCGTGCTCACCGAGGGCCACGTCAACCAGGTCGGTCCGCGTAAGCGTCCGTTCCATACCATCATTCCGTCATTCATGACGCGCGGCGCCGAGCCCGTGATGGGATTCGGCGTGATGGGCGGCTTCATGCAGGCGCAGGGCCACCTGCAGATGGCGCTGCGTCGGGTGGACCACGGGCAGAATCCGCAGGCGATGATCGACGCGCCGCGCTGGCGCCTGGACGGAGCAGTCGTCAACGTCGAGGAAGCGATGCCGCGGCAAGCGATCGAAGCCTTGCAGAACCTGGGCCATGCCGTCACCGTCGCTGAGCGCTTCGATACCGACTTCGGACGCGCGCAGGTCATCCTCAAGACCGAGGGCGGTTACATCGGCGCATCCGAATGGCGCACCGACGGCCAGGCCGTCGGATTCTAGCTTCATCGCCGATTCGGTTTCGACCCCGAGGAGCATCGAGGCACGGGCGCTGGGTCGAATCCGCCGGCCGCCCGCGGCAACGCCGCCAAGGAGGACACGCATGACCGCTAGCGGTGGGTTCGACGCGTTGAGCTGGCGCCCGACGCTGGTCGGTCGCGAATGCGCTGTAGCAAGCGGGCACTACCTCGCCACCCTCGCCGCGCAGCGCGTGCTGGACGCGGGCGGCAATGCGATCGATGCCGGCGTGACGGCGGCCATGGCGCTTGCCGTGCTGCAACCCGACATCGTCAGCTTTGCCGGTGTGGCGCCGACACTGATCTACCTGGAAAAGGAGGCGCGCGTTATCAGCCTCGCGGGTCTTGGCCCATGGCCCGCTGCAACCGATGTCGGGCGGCTGCGCCGCGAGGGCGGCGAAGCCATACCGGAGGGGATCGTTCGCACGGTCGTGCCCGCCGCGCCCGCCACGCACGTCGAAGCGCTGCGCCGCTGGGGGACGCTCACGTTCGAGCAAGCGGTTGCACCGGCGCTCGAGCTCGCAAGGCACGGCTTCTACCTCTATCCCTTCCTGCATCACGGCATCGAATCGCACGCCGCCGATTTCGATCGCTACGTCGAAAACCGCGGAATCTTTCGCCCGAACGGACAGACTCCGCCGGTCGGTAGCCTTCTGCGCCAGGAGAACCTCGCGCGGACGCTGTGGCGCTTGGCGCAAGCCGAGCGCAGTCGTCGTGGTGACCGCGATGCGAAGCTGCGCGCGGTGCACGACTGTTTCTATCGCGGCCCCATCGCCGCCGAGATCGCGGGGTTTCATGCGCGCGAGGGCGGGTTCCTCACGCGAGCGGACCTCGCCCGCTTCGAAGTCCCGGTCGAGGCGCCGATCGCCTGCCGCTACAAGCAGTACACCGTGTACTCGGGCGACACCTGGTGCCAGGGCATAGTCTTGCTCGAAGCGCTGAAGATACTCGAGCGCATCGACCTGCCTGCTCTCGGCTTCAACAGCAGCGCCTACATTCACACCGTTGCGGAAGCGTTGAATCTTGCCTTCGCCGATCGCGAAGCGTACGTCGGCGACCCGAAGTTCGTCGCCGTGCCGGTCGCGGGCTTGCTAAGCGACGACTACGCCCGCAGTCAGCTCGGTCGAATCGATCCCAACCGTGCGTTCGGCGCGATGCCGCAGCCCGGCTCACCGCCGGGCGCAACGGCAAAGCCGCCCGTGGCGGCGTTGCGGCGTGCGCACGGCAAGGTGCCCGCGCCGGCGGACACGATCTACGCCTGCGTCGCGGATCGTCTCGGCAACGCATACTCCGCCACGCTGTCCGATACCAGCTACGACAATCCGATGGTCCCGGGCATGGGCTTGTCCGTCAGTTCGCGCGGCAGTCAGTCGCGGCTCGAGCCCGAACATCCGGCCTGCGTTGCACCGGGCAAGCGACCGCGCATGACGCCCAGCCCCGCGCTCGTGCTTGCCAACGGCAGGTTCTCCATGGCTTTCGGCACGCCGGGCGGCGATATCCAGAGCCAGGCGATGCTGCAGGTGTTCCTGAACGTCAACGAGCACGGCATGTCCTTGCAGCAGGCGATCGAAGCGCCGCGCTTCGGTACGTTCAGTTTCCCGAATTCGTTCGCGCCCCACACCTACCTGCCCGGGCGATTGTGCGTGGAAGGCCGCATTGCGCAGGACAGCGTGGCGGACCTCGAACGGCTGGGGCATGAGGTCGAGCGCTGGGGCATGGGCGTCTGGCTCGCGGGCGCGGTATGCGCCATCCGGCGCGATCCCGAGACGGGGCTGCTGCACGCAGGTGCCGACCCGCGGCGCGAGGCCTACGCGCTCGCCTGGTAGGCGATGAGCGGCACACGCCCAGGCGACAGCGCACTCGCCATGTTGCGCGAACGCGGCCGCGCGGGCGGTTCCCAGCGCGTCCGCGCGCACCCGCGCTATCGCGTAATCGCCGAGTGCCTGCTGGCCGAGATCGCAAACGGCAAACACGCCGTCGGCAACCTGCTGCCGACCGAAATCGAGCTGTGCAAGCGCTTCGGCGCCAGCCGCTACACGGTGCGCGAGGCGCTACGCGTCATCACCGAGAAGGGACTCGTCACGCGCCGGCCGGGCGCGGGATCGATGGTGATCGCAGCCGCACAGCCCTCGGTGTACCGGCAGACGCTCAACTCGCTCAGCGAGATCCTGAGCTATCCGTCGGAGACGTATCGCGACGGCAGTACGAGCGCAAGCGTGGTCGCCGACGGTCAGCTCGCCACCCTGCTCGGGTGTCCGCTCGGAGCGGGCTGGTTTCGCATCAGCGGCGTGCGCCGCTCGGCGGGAATCCCGCTCCCGCTCGCGTGGCAGGACATCTACATACTGCCGCGTCTTGCCGGCGTGGTGCGTTCGCCGAACCTCGATCGAGAGCCCGTTTATGCGCAGCTCGAGCGCATGTTCGGTCAGACTGCCGAGTACGCGCGACTCGAACTCTTTCCGAGCCGTGTGTCGAGAAAGATCGCACCGGCGCTCGCAGTGAAAGTCGGCAGCCCCGCGATCACGATCATCCGCCGGTACATCGACAAGGACGCCTGCAACTTCGAGACCACCGTCACCATCCATCCCGAGGGCCGCTTCACCTACTCGATGGAGTTCCGACGCGAGCTGCACGCCCCGCGCTGATGAGGTGGCGACACGAAGTCGAGGCTATGAAGGTCGGCCCGAATCTGGAGCATCTCAAGCAGAGCGCCACCGCCCGAGTCCGCCCGCGGATCACTACCGTGTGCGCTGCCCCGAAACGATGCTCAGCACTTGCGTGCTGCGGACTCCTGCTCTTGCGCGCGCCATGCTGCCGGGTCTCAGTGCTGATGATGCCCACCCGGGCCGTGTGCATGCCCGTGCGTCAGCTCTTCGCGCGTGGCTGCACGCACCGACAGCACGGTGCAGCGGAAATCGAGCGTCTTGCCGGCATAGGGATGATTGCCGTCGACGTCAACCTGGTCGCCTTGCACCGCCGTGATCGTGTAGACACGAGCCTCTCCCGATTCAGAGCCCGTTCCTTCGAAACGCATGCCGACCGAAACATTGGCCGGAAACGCGGAGCGTGGCTCGCTGCGCTTCAGGCTCTCGTCGTACTCGCCGAAGGCGTCGTCAGGATCGAGCTTGACCGAGACCTCGGCGCCCGCTTCCAGCCCTTCGAGTCTTTTCTCGACCGCCTCGAACATGCCGGAATAGCCGCCGTGCAGATAACTGATCGGCTCGTCGCATTTTTCAAGCACCGACCCGTCGGCGTCGCTCAGCTCGAAGTTTAATGACACCACCGTGTCTTTGCAGATCTTCATGATCGGCTCACTTTTTCATGCGGCGCACGAGTTCCAGCACCTCATGCGCATGTCCGGCCGACTTCACACCATAGAGCACGTGACGCAGCACGCCCTGGCGGTCGACGATGAAAGTCGAGCGCGAGATGCCGACCCGGCGCTTGCCTTCGATCTCCTTTTCCTGCAGTACGCTGTACGTCTCGCACACCTCGGAATCCGCATCCGAGAGCAACCGCACCGACAGACCATGCTTGTCGCGGAACGCACCATGCGACAGACAGTCGTCGCGGCTTACACCGAGCACGATCGTGCGCAGCTCGGTGAACTCGTTCTCCAGGTCGGAAAAATCGATCGCCTCGCGCGTGCAGCCTGGGGTGTCGTCCTTTGGATAGAAATAGAGCACGACATTCATCCGGTCGCGATAATCCGCGAGGCTCACCATCTCCATGTCTGCATCAGGAAGCGTGAACTGCGGTGCAGGCTGCCCGGCCCGAAGCATAGACTGAATCCTTTCGCCCTCGCTCGAGGAATCGAGCGACAGTATAAACCTTTTGTCTTTGCGAAACGCCTCGCACGACAGGTTACGCACGCACACGCTGCGCGTGTGGCGTATGCCGGCGAAGCACGCACGATCGCTATAATCGCGCAGCAACGAGGAAGCGTTGCAACGATTTCCGCAGCGGCGAGATGCCGCACGCACGGCGTGCATGCGAATCTGCATTTGCGAGGCGGACATGAACATGCGCGGACATGAATGGATGAGCGAGGCTACGGCAGGCGCGATCACGGCGGAGCGTTTTTTGCGCAGGCACTGGCAGCAGAAGGCGTTATTCGTCCGCTCCGCGCTCACCGAGATCGGGCAATGCTTCGAGCCTGCGATGCTGATCGAGCTCGCGACGCGTGACGACGTAGAATCGCGCCTGGTGCGCCGCGAGCGCACGCGTTGGAGCGTCGAGCATGGTCCATTCCCGCGCCGCCGGCTCGAGCGTCTGCCTGCGCGCGGCTGGTCGCTGCTGGTACAGGGTGCAGACCTGCACTTGCCCGCGGCGCGCACCTTGATGGACCGGTTCGATTTCATTCCGTATGCGCGCCAGGACGACGTTATGCTGAGCTTGGCGCCTCCCGGCGGCGGAGTCGGAGCGCACTTCGATTCCTATGACGTATTCCTGGTACAGGCATACGGCCGCCGCCGCTGGCGCATCGGGCGCCAACGCGATCTGACGCTGAAGTCCGGCGCACCGCTGCGCATCCTGAAGTCGTTTCGTCCCGAGCACGAGTACGCGGTCGAGCCGGGCGATGTCCTGTACCTGCCAGCGCGCTACGCACACGAAGGTGTGGCGACGACGCAATGCATCACCTGCTCGGTCGGCTTGCGCGCGCCGACTCGGCAGGAAATCACCACGAGCTTCCTGCAATGGCTGCCTGACAAGATCGCGCTCGCCGGACGTTATCGCGATCGCGAAAAGACGCTGTCCAAGCATCCGGCGCAGATCGCATCTGCGATGCTGCGCGAGATCGAAGCGGTGCTTGCCGCGGTTCGCTGGTCGCGCGCCACGGTCGAACAGTTCGCTGGCGAGTACCTGACCGAGCCCAAGGCGCACGTCTGGTTCCGTGCGCCGGTGCGCATCGTGTCGTTCATGCGCTTCAGCGCGCATGCGCGCTCGCGCGGTATTCGCCTCGCCGCCGCAACGCGCATGCTGTTTCACGGCGATCGCCTGTTCGTCAACGGCGAGTTCCTCAGCATGCCGGCGGCGGCCCGCGCCGCGCTCATCGCCTTGGCCGACGAACGCGCGGCGCTGCCCTGGCGCAACCGTTCTGCGCCAGCCGCGCGGCAACTCTACCAATGGTATCGAGCCGGTTATGTCGAACTCGCCTGAGGCTCCGAATGGCAGCGAGCGCGGTGTGGCGCTGTTGCGCGATGAGCATCCGCTTTCGGGGGTTACGGCCTATGAAGACGCGGTCGACACGCTGATCGATCTGGCGCTCGGGCGCATCCGCGTCTTCGACCGCCAGCTCAATCGCGCCTACAACGCGCACGCGCGCACCGAGGCGCTGCGCCGGTTTCTGCTCGCCAACAAGGCGAACCGGCTCGCGATCGTCGTGCATGATGCGGCTCGCATACGACTCGACTGCCCTCGTCTGGTTGCCCTGCAGCGCCACTTCGGCCACGCCGTGAGCATCCAGCAGACGCAATCGATCGCGCGCGGCGTCTACGACCCCTTCGCGATCGTCGACGGCAGCCATTACGCACGCCGCTTCCACTTCGACAACCCGCGCGGTGTCTTGGTCCTGAACGATGCCGAGGGTGCGGGTACGCTAGTGCAGCGCTTCGAGGAGATCTGGGAGGCGTCGCAACCGGCTGTGACCGCTACAACACTGGGTCTGTGAAGCGGGTGTCTCCTGCCCGATTCTGGTTGCGGCGCACCGCACCATCCGTAGTATACTGTACGTGTCTGCGGCAGGCGCTGCGGAGAGTAACGATTGCCGCTTTTTTTCTTTTTCCCTCGAAAATTCAGGAGAAACAATGAATCGCACCCTGATCGCTGGCGCCGTAATTGCACTATTCCTAGCCGGCTGCGGCGAACAGTCCGGCAACAAGCCGGCGGCCGCACCCGCTCCGACGACATCCGCACCGGCTGCACCCGCGCCGGCAGCAGAATCGGCAGCCGCCCCTGCCGCCCCGGCGGCAGCGCCCGAGGTCCCGTCGGCCGATGCCAAGCCGGCCGATTCGGGCGCCTCGGCAGGCGCGCCGAGCGCTGCGGACGCGAAACCCGCAGATGCGAAGCCCGCGGAAAGCACGACTGCTTCCGCGCATCCGATGGATCCCAAGTCACCCGCACTCGAGGGCACCCCGTCCTACACGGCGGATGAATCCAAGAAGATGGCCAAGGAAGCGGTGGAAAAGGCCAAGGAATTGGCTAGCGACGCAAAGCAGGCCGTGAAGGAAGCTGTGAAGAAATAGCGCCCGACGACGCACTCGTCCAGAGCCGGTCCCATCGGACCGGCTTTTTTTGGTTCCGCCCCGCGCTTTGGGGGGCCGTGGCGCGAACGTTGCGCCACCGCTTGCGCCATGGACCGATTTTCCAGTCGCCGGCCTCGGATCGGCCCCGTTCGGCGGCGTTCGGATCGGATCTCTCCAGCAACGCTCGGATCGAATCCCCCGCGCCCGACCCGCCCTTGATCCACCGGCACATTGCGGTGCTACCGGCGTCAATCGAGGTCAACCCAATCAAACCCCTGATCTTGGTGCGCGACCGAGACTACGGCGCCAGCGCCGTCCCCCAGAGCCTGCGCGAGAGCCGCCCGGACGAGCTGCGGATGGTTGTTGGTTTCGGACAGATGTGCGCCGATTACGTGCCGCAGCCGCGAGCGGTCCAGCGCTGCGAGCAACTCCGCAGCGGCCTCGTTGCGCATATGACCCAAGCGTGAGTCGATGCGTGCCTTGAGCGACGCCGGATACGGACCATCGCGCAGCAGCGCGGCATCGTAGTTACACTCCAGCACGAGCGCCGAGCAACCGGAAAGCATCGAGCGGATATGTGCGGTCGGGGCGCCGACATCGGTGAGCACGCCGAGCCGGTGACGGCCGTCGTCGAAAACCATCTGAGCCGGCTCGCGCGCATCGTGCGGAACCGGAAACGGTTCCAAGGTAAGCTCGCCGAGCTTGAACGCCTCATGCGGATCGAACGCGCGGCAGTCCAGCTCTTCGAAGCGTGGGCCGGCCCCCGCCCGTGTGCCCGGCGTCATGTAGACCGGAACGCCGATACGCGCAGCAACGCGCGCGACCCCGCCGATATGGTCATCGTGCTCGTGCGTGACGACGATGGCGTCGATATCCCCGGGTGCACGGCCGAGTCTGCGCAGGCGCGCGGCTGTCTCGGCAAACGAGAAGCCACAGTCGAGCAGCACGCGCGTGCCAGCCGCCTCGACCAGCAAGGCGTTGCCGCGACTGCCGCTTCCGAGCGAGGCGAAGCGCACGGCGATCAGTTCGCCAAGCTGATCGTGACGCGCTCGCGGGCCACGCCGCGCTGACGAGCAAAGGCACGACGACCCCGCGGCGCGCGCTCAGACGTCAGCCGACGGGGAGAACTTGCAGGCGGCTGCAGCAAGCAATGCGTACAGCGAGCCTCACTGCTCATTTGAGCTGATCGTAGAGCAGCGTGAGGATACGGTTCGCCGTCGCCGACCGTTCGAGCTTACCTTCCTTGTCCAGCACGTTCACTTCCGAACCGGAGGCGGCGTCCTTGACCGCGATCCGATACTGCGCGTTGCGGTTCTTGGCATCGTCATCGCTACGCCAGAATGCCAGCTTCGACAGCAGGCCGGAGGGCTTCTTGCTGTTCGCGTCGGTCTCAGGGTCGACGTAGCGCACGAAGTAGATGCCCTTGGAGCGGTCCCGGTCCTCGACCGTAAAGCCGACTCGGTCCAGCGCAAGCCCCACGCGGCGCCAGGCACGATCGAACGGATCATCAATCGTGAGCTTGCCGGAACCGTCGCCTGCGCGCGTGATCTGCGCCTTCGGATTGCTGCTCACGCGTTGCAGATCGGCTTGCGCGCGCGCCTCCTGCACCCCAAAACGCACCATCAATCGGCGCAGCATTTCGGCTTCCAGGTCGGGATCGGCCGGGCGCGGCTGCCACATCGTCTTCTCGTCGCCGATGGCGGAGTTCGTGAACACTTCGATCATGCCGCGATGGCTGATGTAGATCTCGGTCGTCTTGCCGTTGGCGCCGCGCTCCAGGCGAGTGCGAAACTTGTCGCGTTCAGCCGTGGAAGAGATGCTGCCGAGCAGCTTGTTCAGCGCGCTACGGATGACGCCGTCATCAATCCTGGCCCGGCTTTCCGCCCAATCGGTCTCCATCACCCCAGCCTCGGGCACTTCCATGTTGACCACGAAACCGATTTCCTGCCAGAACGCCTTCACCGTGGGCCACAGCGTATCGGGGGACCCATCCACCACCAGCCAGCGCTGCGTGCCGGCACGCTCGATGTGGGCATTGCTGACCTTCGGCAGGATGCCGGAATCGGTCGACACCTTCCGGGCCGAGCGCTCCTTGGAATAAGCGGAGTAAGTCGCGCTGCCGCTCGGGTTCAGATCCGGAACCGCGAAACGATCATCAGTCGCCGGACGCGTCAGGTCGGGTGGAACCTCGAGCGGGGGCAGGCGCCCGGCGCTCTTGTAATCCACCTTGCGCGACTCGAGCAGGCCGTCCAGCGACGAACACCCCGCGGCGAGCGCCGCAAGCGCGGTGACCACGACGGCAATCCACTTCATCACACACTCGCAACGGCTCGAAGGTGATCTTGTGAGACGCGCGCTCAAGCGATGAGTTCCGCCTGGCGCAGAGCGTTGCGCACGAGATCGTGGCAACCGGTGGAAAGTGGTGTCAGGGGCAGACGGATGCCCGACCCGATCAAACCGAGCTCGCGAGCCGCCCACTTCACCGGGATCGGATTGGGCTCGACGAACAGCGCCTTGTGCAGCGCCATGAGGCGCGCATTGAGGCTGCGCGCGCTACGCGTGTCGCCGGCAACGGCGGCGGCGCACATCTCGTGCATCAGCCGCGGGGCCACGTTAGCCGTGACCGAAATGACGCCGTGGCCACCGACCAGCATGAGCGCAAGGCCCGTTCCGTCGTCGCCGCTGTAGACCGCAAACCGTTCCGGGGCACGCTGAATGAGATCGGTGGCGCGTTCGAGATTGGCGGTCGCATCCTTCACGCCCACGATGTTCGGAATGCGTGTCAGTCGCAGTAGCGTGTCGTTGGAAAGATCGGCCACCGTGCGCCCGGGCACGTTATAGACAATCTGCGGAAGGTCGACCGCCTCGGCGATCGCCTTGAAGTGCCGGTAGAGCCCTTCTTGCGTCGGCTTGTTGTAGTACGGGACGACCGAGAGGCTCATGTCCGCCCCGGCCTCTTTCGCATATACGGAAAGCTCGATTGCCTCGCGCGTTGAATTCGCTCCGGTGCCCGCGATCACCGGCACGCGACCGGCAACGTGATCCACCGCGGTCTTGATGAGCAGCCGATGCTCATCCCAATCGACCGTGGGCGACTCACCGGTCGTTCCGACCACGACGATGCCGTCGGTGCCCTCGCGCAGATGGAAGTCGATCAGGCGCCGAAATCCTGCCAAGTCCAGGCTGCCGTCCTCGTGCATCGGCGTTACGATAGCGACCAGGCTGCCGGTGAGCATAGGTCCCTCGCTTGAAAGGTGGTTATTCTAACGTATCGTTTCGGTGCACGGACTGCAACGGATCGAGTCCGGCAGATCCCTCTAGAGTTAGTTCGCAGGCGCTTCGTTGCGCGCGCAGATTCGCTGCACCATGGCAGGCTTCGGCGTCTCGATCTCGACGTCCTCGTAGGCTAGCACGCGCAGTCGCCCGCTTACCGCGTCGAGCAGCTCGCCGGGTCGGAGCAGAAAATCCGGATTTGCGGGTCGGCCGAAACGCTCGTTGCCAGCGGCAAAGGTCTCGTAGATGAGCACCCCAGCCGGCGCGACCGAGGCGACCAGACGCGCGAGCAACGGGCGATGCAGGTAATTGGTGACGACCACGCCATCGAACACCTCTCCGGAGTAAGGCCAGACGCCCGCTTCAATGTCGGCCACGCGGGCGCGGATGCCGGCGATGCCGTCGAGCCGGCTCATCGCCTGCACATCGCGATCGACCGCGTCCACCCGGTGACCCAGCGCAGCAAGCAGCCGAGCATGGCGACCGGACCCCGCCGCCAGGTCAAGCACCCGCCCGCCGCGGGGAATCGAGCGAGCCCAACGGCACACCCAGGCCGAAGGATCGGGCGCGGCATGATCCGGATCAACCGCAGTCATTCGCTCGTCTCCGCGGGTCGCGCCCATGGCCTCGTCGGCACGGGGCGCACCGCTATTATAGGAACGCGGCCGGGCGAGCGAACGCATGCGCGTAGAACGCCTCCTCTTACGCCCATTGCCCATCCACCAGGAGCAACCCACTTTGCGAGTTGCGATCGTCTTTGTTTCCTTCATCCTTACGCTGTCCGGCCCGGCGGCCGCTGCCGACGCCTCGATCGACGAGCTGCGCGCCTGCCTCGGGCAGATCCGCCCCGAGGCGATGAAAAAGGGCGTGCGGGCACAGACGTTCGATGGGGCGCTGGCCGCGATCGAGCCCGATCCGAGCGTGCTCGAGGCGATGAGCTTCCAGCCGGAGTTCCGCGTGCCGATCTGGGATTACCTCGCCGGCCTGGTCGACGAGCAGCGCATCGCCGATGGCCGCGCCAAGTTGCACGAATGGGAAGCAACACTCGCCAAGGCCGAGCGGCAGTTCGGCGTCGACCGCTACACCATTGTTGCGCTCTGGGGTGTGGAATCGGACTACGGGCGCGTCATGGGCACGCGACCGCTGCTGCGGTCTCTCGCAACCACCGCCTGTTTCGGCTCGCGGAGCGGGTTCTTTCGCAGCGAACTGATCGACACGCTGCGCATCGTCCAAGGCGGCGAGCTGGCGCCAGATCTGTTGACCGGTTCCTGGGCTGGCGCCTTCGGCCAGACGCAGTTCATGCCATCGACGTACCTGCGCATCGCAGTCGATTTCGACGGCGACGGCCGCCGCGACATCGTCGCCTCGGTCCCTGACGCACTCGGTTCGACCGCAAACTTCCTGCGCCGGGCGGGCTGGGTGACCGGCGCACCATGGGGGTACGAAGTGCGCTTGCCGGCAGGTTATCGCGGTCCTTCCGGACGGCGCCAGAAGCAATCCGTCGCGCAGTGGTCGGCGCTGGGCATCCGGCGCCTCGATGGCGCCGACCTCGGTACCGAAGGTTCGGCGGCACTGCTGCTTCCGGCCGGAGCGGCCGGTCCGGCATTTCTCGTCTTCAAGAACTACGACGCGATCTATTCGTACAACGCCGCCGAGTCGTACGCGCTCGCCATCGCCCATCTGTCCGACCGCCTGCGTGGCGCCGGCGCGTTCAAGACACCGTGGCCCACCGATGATCGCGGCCTGTCGCGGGCCGAGCGCCGCGAGGTCCAGGCGCATCTCCTCGGTCTCGGCTTCGATATCGGTCATGCGGATGGCATGATCGGATCGAAGACGCGTTCGGCGATCCGCAGCTATCAGGCGGTAAACGGCATGTCGGTTGACGGACGTGCTGGTGGGCGCCTGCTCGAACATCTGCGTAAAGCGATCCAGGGGCGCACGACCACCGATGCGCCCGATACGGGACTGTGTGCTGCGAGCGGTCCCGGAGCGCCCGCCGGCTGCTCGCGGCCGAATTAGCGCCAGTTGGCGCCGGCCAGTCCTGCGCGCGGCGCCCTGACCGCGCGCCGCGCGGGTGCGTGATGATGCAAGAGATCTAGAACTGGCAATGATCGGTCGCGTCGACGGTTAGACGACGCGAAAGTTCTTGAACTGCCAGGGATCGGTTGTATCGACATCTTCGGGAAACAGCGCGCCGCGGGCTTGCAGCGGATTCCAATCGGTATAGACGCCGACGAGCTTGCCGAGATACGGCCGCGCGACTTCGAGCACGCGCTCGAAGTCCATGGCGTCCGGATCGACCACGCCGGCCTTCGGGTTCTCGCACGCCCACACGATCGCACCGAGCACGCCTGCGGCCACCTGGAGCGTGGTCGCGTTGTTGAACGGCGCGAGCTTGCGCGCTTCCTCCACGCTCAGTTGCGAGCCGAACCAGTAGCCGCCGCGCTCGTGGCCCATCAGCAACACGCCGAGCTCGTCGATGCCACCTCGAATGTCGTCCATGAGCACTCGATAATGCGACTGCGGCTGGTAGTTGCGCCCGCAGAACTCGTGGATCGAAAGCACCGCGCCATCGCACGGATGGTAGGCGTAGTGGGCCGTGGGACGGAAGCGCACCCGACCGCCGTCCTTCACCGTGTAGTAGTCGGCGATCGAAATCGATTCGCTGTGCGTGATGAGAAAGCCGTGGAACGGTCCGTTGAGCGGTGTCCAGCTACGCACGCGCACCGAGACCCCAGGTCGATTCAGATAGATCGCGCAGCGCCGGCCAAAATCGTACTCGGCCCCGTCCGATGGAAAGTGACGCTCGTGCGAGCCCCAACCCAGCTCACTGGGCTGCGCGCCCTCACCGACGAACCCGTCCACCGACCAGGTGTTGACGAACTCGTCCGGGCGCTTCTGCGGTATGGCGACCTGCGTGTCGCGTTCGGCTACGTGTACGACCTTCATGCCGATGCGCTGCGCAGCCAGCGCCCATTGTTCGCGCGTCGCCGGCACTGCGATGTTCAGCGCGCAATCGCGGGCAATGTTGAGCAGCGCCTGCTTGACGAAATGCGAGACCAATCCCGGATTCGCGCCATGCGTCACGATCGCGGTGGAGCGCTTGCCGTGCTTGGCATTCAATGCGAGCGCCCTCTCGCGCAAGGCGTAGTTGGTGCGATGCGCCGGGGCTACGCTCTGATCGGTGTAGCCGCCGAGCCAGGGTTCTATGCAGGTATCGAGATAGGTGATCGCATGCTCGAGGCAGTAGTCGATCAGATCCACGCTGCCGACGTCCACCGAGACGTTTAGCAGGAAGTCGCCCGGCTCGAGGACGCGTGCGAGCACCGTGCGCCAATTCGCCTGTGTCAGCGGTTCGACGCGATACGGAATTCCGTACTGTGCCGCTTCGGCCGCACCCCGCTCGTCGGCGTTGATGATGAGGACACCGTCCTTGCGAATGTCCAGATGGCGCAGCAGCAGCGGCAACGTGCCCTGACCCACCGAACCGAAACCGACGAACACCAATTTCCCCGGAAGCCGGGCATGCTTCGTTTCCGCGATCATTTCTCGATAGAGCCTCCGTGAATGTATGTTTGCTCGGCAGCCGCGCAAACCGGGCGAGTGTAGCAATATCGTTTCGGCATCGCAAAGCGCGCCTCCGAAGCGGCGCGAGCGGTCTTGTTATCATTGCAGCGCGGCGTCATGTGCCCTGGCCGACGCAGAGGAGCGGAACCATGCAAACCGCAGCGCCCGAGATCCCGGTGAGTGAAATCGTTGCCCGCCTGCTGGCACGCGCACGCGCGGCGCAGCGCATCGCGGCAGGCTACGATCAGGATCGAGTCGACGATCTGGTGCTCGCCGCCGGCTGGGCGATCATGCAACCCGAGCGCAATCGTGCGCTCGCGCAGCTAGCCGTACGCGACACGGGCCTCGGGCGAGTCGAAGACAAGATCGAGAAGAATCATCGCAAGACGCTCGGTCTGCTGCGTGATCTGCGTGGCGCAAGATCGGTCGGGGTGATCGCCGAGTATCCGGAAAAGGGCATTGTCGAGATCGCGCGCCCGGTCGGTGTGGTCGCCGCAATCGTACCGTCCACCAACCCGGGCGCTACCCCTGCCAACAACATCATCAACGCCTTGAAGGGGGCCAATGCGATCATCCTGGCGCCCTCGCCCAAGGGGTATTCCACGAGCGCCAAGCTGCTTGAGTTCGTCCATGCCGAGCTCGGCCGTACGGGTGCGCCCCAGGATCTGGTGCAAATTCTTCCGCGGCCGGTATCGAAAGCGATGAGCGAGGCGCTGATGCAACAAGCCGACCTGGTCGTCGTCACCGGCTCGCAGGCGAACGTGCGCGCCGCCTATTCGAGCGGCACACCGGCGCTGGGCGTAGGCGCCGGCAACGTGGTGGTGATCGTCGATGTCAGCGCCGATCTTGCAGACGCCGCGATCAAGATCGCCCGTTCCAAGACTTTCGATCACGCCACGAGCTGCTCGTCGGAGAATTCCGCCGTGCTGCTCGCGCCGATCCACGCGGCGATGCTCGGCGAATTCGAGCGCCAGGGCGGTGCGTTGTTGACGGCCGAAGAGAAATCGAAGCTACAGGCCGTGATGTTTCCGCACGGCAAGCTCGGCTCGGCGACGACGGCGCAACCCGTGGCCGCAATCTGTGCGCTCGCGGGACTCACTCGGCGCGAGCTGGTGGGCGCGCGCTTTCTGATGGTCGAGGAGGACGGCACCGGGCGCGATCACCCGTTCTCGGGTGAAAAACTTTGTCCCGTGCTCACTGTGTACCGGGCGCGCGATTTTGAGCACGCCTTTGACCTCGCGCAGGCGATTTACGATTACCAGGGCAACGGCCACTCGGTCGGCATCCACACCCGCGATGACGCTCATGTCATGAGACTCGGGCGGGATATGACCGTGTGCCGCGTCATCGTCAACCAGGCGCACGCCATCGCCAACGGCGGCAGCTTCGACAACGGCCTGCCGTTCTCGCTTTCGATGGGCTGCGGCACCTGGGGCGGCAACAGCTTCTCCGAGAATCTCAACTTCCGGCACTTCCTGAACACGACCCGCATCGTGCGCCAGATCTCACCGAACGAGCCGAGCCCGGACGATATCTTCGCTGGCTACCGCGCGAAGTACGGGCATTGATCTGCGCGGGCGCACTGTTCGTATGAGCATCCGTCGGACGATCCGGGAGCATGTCGACCGCCGCGCGACGAGCGCGCCCGATCGCCCCTACCTGCTTGCGCCCGAGAGCGGGCTCACGTTGACATATGCCGGGCTGCAGCGCGAGTCGCACTCGCTCACGCATCACCTCCTCGGCCTGGGCCTGCGCAAGGGGGACACGGTGTCGTTCATGCTGCACAACGGCTACCAGGCGGCGCGCCTACTGATCGGTGCGATGTACGGCGGCTTCGTCGTGCAGCCCATCAACCTGCTCGCGCAACGTTCGCAGCTCGCATACGTACTCGAGCACTCGGACACGCGCGTGGTGTTCGTGGGGCACGAGTATCGCGATCGCCTGGCGGAAGCACTGGCGCCGATCGATCGGCCGATCCATGTCGTACCCATCGATGTCGATGCCGATCGAATGTTCGCCGAAGAGTTTCCAACAGCAAACGCGCTGCCCGAGGTCGACGAAGACGACGCCGCGCTCCTGATGTACACCTCGGGCACCACCGGAATGCCCAAGGGCTGCCTGCTAAGCCACAGAAACTGCGTGGCGGGCGGCGAGTTCACCTCGCGTGCACATCGCCTGAACGAGTCCGATCGCGTGCTGTGCGCGCTCCCGCTCTATCACATCAACGGCCAGATCGTGACTGCGGTAGCCCCGCTCGTGCATGGCGGCTCGGTCGTCATGCCGCACCGGTTCAGCGCGTCGAGCTTCTGGCGGCTCGTATCCGACTATCGTTGCACCTGGATCAACGTTGTTCCGACCATCATCGCCTACCTGCTGAACGGCGCCGACCCGCGCGCGAGCGGACTGGCGATCGAGCAGGTGCGCTTTTGCCGCTCGGCTTCGGCGCCGCTGCCACCGGAGCAGCATCGCGCATTCGAGCGCCGCTTCGGCATCGGCATCATCGAGACCTTCGGTATGACCGAAACCGCGGCGCCCTGCTTCACCAATCCGTACGAACCGGAGCAACGCAAGATCGGAAGCCCCGGGCGCGCCTTCGGCAATGAGGCGAAGGTCATCGATCCGGCGAGCGGCGAAGCACGCCCCCTCGGACAATCCGGCGAGATCATGGTGCGCGGCGATAACGTCATGAAGGGCTATTACAAGGACGCCGAAAATACGGCCCGCACCTTGCAGGCGGACGGTTGGATGCACACCGGTGATCTGGGGTTCATCGATGCCGATGGCTTCGTCTTCGTCACCGGCCGCATAAAGGAACTCATCATCAAGGGCGGCGAGAACATCGCGCCGCGCGAGATCGACGAGGCGCTACTGGAGCACCCTGCCGTGCTCGAAGCCGCCGCGGTCGGCGTTCCCGACGCGCACTACGGCCAGGATATCGCCGCCGCAGTGGTATTGAAACCGGGCTTCGCCTGCACCGCGGAAGAACTGAAGGCCTTCTGCGAGCGTGAGCTCGGACGCTACAAGACGCCGCGGACGGTCCTGCTGCTGCACGAACTGCCCAAGGGTCCGTCGGGCAAGGTGCAGCGGCTCAAGCTGCTCGAGCTGCTGCCCGGTCAGGGACGCTAGTGTCCCGAGTCAGAAATTCGCCGCACAAAAGATGCCGAAATCGACGCCATACTTTGTCGCGAATCCTCGCCAGGTGTCCAACCTGGCTGCGGTTCGCTTCGCGTCTGGCGTCGATTTCGACACTTTTGCCACTCGTGGCGTC
>WYBJ01000288.1 GCA_011525945.1 Burkholderiaceae bacterium
GCGAGCGCTGAAGCTTGCGCAGGAGTTGGGTGCCGCGATTGCCAACCCGGCCGCGCCCGAGCCCGTGCCGGCGCTGGTGCGTTACGCCCGCGAGCACAACCTGTCGCGGCTGGTCGTCGGCCGCGGCCGCCGTATACGCTGGCCCGGGCAGACCTCGACCGCCGATCGCATTGCCGAACTCGCCGAGGGCGATCTCGACGTCCTGCAGATGGCCGTGCCGGCCGCGGCGCGCGAACGCGTGCCGTCCCGACGCCCCGCACCGGTGGCCGGCACCTTCGTCTGGCGCGGCTATGTGGCGGCGGTGACCGCCTGCGCACTGGTTGCGCTGCTGGCCGCGCCGCTGCACGGCCGGCTCGAACTCACCACCCTTTGGCGCCGCCGAGCTACTGGCGCGCGTGCGGGCCCAATTGCGGCGCCAAGCCCTCGCACCGGCGTCGGTGGAATCGGTGCTGCGTTTCGGGCGCACGACGGTCGATCTGGCACGGCGGATCGTCGAACGGGACGGCGAGCCGCTGCACTTGACGCCGATCGAATACCGCCTGCTGACCCATCTCGCCGCACAGCCCGACCGGGTTGTGACACACCGGCAACTGCTCAAGGCGGTCCGGGGGGCCCGGCCATGCGCACGACACCCACTACGTGCGCGTGCATATGGCGAATCTGCGCAAGAAAGTGGAGGACGATCCGTCCATGCCCAGACATCTGTTGACCGAGGCCGGCATCGGCTACCGGTTCCGGCCGTAGCGGATCGCTCGCCTGGGCGTGTGCCGGCCGACCGGCCACGCGCAATGCGGATGCGGCCGCAGCCGTACGCGGACACACCGGAAAGATGCCACTCGAGAGTATCATCCGCCAACCGCCGCGTACGCTGCGGGGGTCACCCTGGGTAGCATATTCGGCTCGTTCTGAAGAGCCTCCCAGAAGCCAGAATCTACAGGGAGGCTCGATGACCGATCCGAGAATGCGGCCGCGCCGCGATAGCAAGCCACTCGCGCATGTCGACCAGTTCATTGTGCCGCGGGCGACGGTCGATGAGCGCTTCGCTGCTGGCAAGGCGTTGCGCGAGAAGCTGCCGCGCGAGCGGCACGCGGACTACGTGCCGGCGCCGGCGCGCGCCGATCCCGTCGATATCCTGCAGGCGCAGAACGCGACCCGATTGCCGCAGCTCGTCCCGGTACGCCATGCGCGGATGCTCGAGTCGGCGTTCGCGTTCCTGCGCGGCTCGGCGGCCGTGGCCGCCGCGGACCTCGCCGGCACGCCCACCACCGGTCTGACGGTCCAGGCATGCGGCGATATGCATGTCTCTAATTTTGGCGTCTACGCATCAGCCGAGCGACGCCTTCTGTTCGGTATCAACGATTTCGACGAGACGCTGCCGGCGCCTTGGGAGTGGGATCTGAAGCGCCTCGCAGCGAGTGCCGCGGTTGTCGCACGGCACCTCGGCGGTAAGAACGCCGCTGCCGCCGATGCAGCGCGGCAGGTCACGCGCTCCTACCGGCAGCACGTTCGTGCGTACGCGCGCATGGGCTACCTGGAGATCTGGTACAAGACGATCGACGAGGACGACGTGCTCGCCGCTGTATCCGATGAGGCGCGCCGACGCGGCGAAAAGGTCATGGCGAAGGCGCGCAACAGAACCCATACACAGGTGCTCGAGAAGATGGCCGATCTGGTCGACGACCAGCACCACATCGTCGAGCAGCGGCCGTTCATCGTGCGCGAGACGCATACCGAGCATGGGCAGCCGGTGATCGAGGCGCTTGACGACTTTCTGCAGTCCTACCTCGGATCGATCGGCTGGGACCGCTGCCGCCTGCTCGAGCAGTACCGCATCATCGATGTCGCGCGCAAGGTCGTCGGCGTCGGTAGCGTAGGCACGCGCTGCTGGGTGATCATGCTGCTGGGCGTCGACGACGACGATCCACTCTTCCTGCAGGTCAAGGAGGCGCAACCCTCGGTGCTCCAGCCTTATCGACCGAGCGTCCGGGCGTTCGCCAATGAAGGCCATCGCGTGGTCGCCGGGCAGAGACTGATCCAGAGCTCGCCGGACATTTTCCTCGGTTGGGGGGAGTTGCGGGGGGTGCAGTTCTACGTTCGCCAGCTACGCGACATGAAGGGCGGCACCGAGTTCCGCGAAGGCCGTACCGATCTGGACACGCTGCCCGATTACTGCCGCCTGTGCGGTTGGGCGCTCGCCTTGGCGCACGCCAAGTCGGGTGATGCCGCGAAGATCGCCGGCTACGTTGGCAAGAGCGATGACCTCGACGAGGCGATCGCGACCTTCTCACTCGCCTACGCCGATCAGACCGAGCGTGACTACGAGCAGTTCGCCCGCGCGGTGCGCAGGGGGCGCATCAAGGTCGCCGAAGGACGCGCATGAGCGTGCACGACCGCGGTACTCGCGGCGCGGAGACCCGGCAGTTGGCGTGTCGCGTGCGACGAGAGTATCTTCGGACCGATCGTGCCGGCAAAGAGCGGGAAGCGCGCGACTGAGCTGCGAGCGCGACGCATGATCGCGGTGGGCGAGGCAGGTGCCGAATGCGATGCTCCCGGGACGGTTGCCGCAGTCTCGCTCCGTTGGCACATCCCCGCTCATTCGCAGCTCACGATCGAGGTCGTCGCACGCGCTGCGGATTTCGGCCGGCTACGGGAGTTGCTGCTTTGACGCGAAAGACCCATTCATCGGCACCCAGGCGCGAGCCCAAGTACTCGCGCACTCATCGGCCTGCGGAGCTGACGCCTGCGGACTGGCAACGGGCGTTGCGCCGTCAATACGGGCGCGAGCAACTCTACGTGCTTACGAAGACGGGCAGCGAGCCGTTTTTCTCCGAGTTTCGGGTCGGCAATCCGCAGGCGAAGATGAGCTATCGGGTCGCTATCCGCGGCCTGCAGCCCGGCGATAATTTCTGCGCCTGCCCCGACTACGCCACCAACGAGCTCGGCACATGCAAGCACATCGAGTTTACGCTGGCGGCACTCATGAAGAAGCGTGGCTCGAAGCAGGCGTTCGCACGCGGCTATCAGCCCGCGTTCTCCGAGCTCTACTTGCGAAACGATGGCACTCGGGCCGTGTATTTCCGGGCCGGGACGGATTGTCCGCCGGTGATGCGCAAAGCGGCATCGTTGCTGTTCGACCAGGCGCGAGGCGGCCGTTTGCCCGAAAAGCACTTCGGCGAGTTGGAACGCTTCCTCGCCGCGGCCGCCAAGACCGGTCACGAACTGCGGGCTTATGACGACGCACTCGACTTTGTCGCGAAGCGGCGCGATGCAGTGCATCGCGAAGCCACGCTCGCCAGACTCTTCCCGCGCGGTGCGGCCGACGCGAAGCTCGCCAAGCTTCTACGGGCTCCGTTGTATCCGTATCAGGCCGAGGGTGCGCTTTTCGGCGTTCGTGCCGGGCGCGCCCTGATTGGCGATGAGATGGGTCTGGGCAAGACCGTGCAGGCAATTGCCGCAATGGAGATTCTGGCGCGTCACTTCGGTGTGGCCCGGGTGCTCGTGATCTGCCCCGCCTCGCTCAAGTACCAGTGGCGTAGCGAGATCGAGCGCTTCTGCGGCCGCGTCGCTTCGGTGTTGGCCGGCGGGCGATCGCAGCGGCAGCGCGCTTTCGTGCAGGACGATTTCTGCAAGATCACGAATTACGAGAAACTGCAACCCGATCTGGACTTGATCGCCGCCTGGGCGCCCGATCTGGTGATCGTCGACGAGGCGCAGCGCATCAAGAACTGGAACACGATCGCGGCACGGGCCTTGAAGCGAATCGACAGCCCCTATGCCCTGGTTCTGACCGGGACACCGCTCGAGAACAAGCTCGAGGAGCTCGTATCCATCGTCCAGTTCGTCGACCAGCATCGGCTCGGGCCCACCTGGAAGCTGCTCAATGAGCATCAGGTCAAGGACGACGCAGGACGTGTGATCGGATACACGGCCTTGGAGAAGATTGGCGAAACCCTCGCGCCAGTGATGATCCGAAGGCGCAAATCGGAAGTGCTCACGCAGTTGCCGACCCGCACCGATCAGAACCTGTTGGTGCCGATGACCGAGATGCAGATGAAGCATCATGAGGAGAACGCCGATATCGTCGCGCGCATCGTTCATCGCTGGCGCAAGACCCGATTCCTTTCGGAAGCCGATCAGCGCAGGCTCACCTGCGCGCTGCAGAATATGCGCATGTCGTGCAACAGCACCTATCTGCTCGATCAGGAGACCGATCATGGCGTCAAGGCCGACGAGCTGGCGGCAATCCTCGACGGGCTCATGGCGCAGCCCGCCAACAAGGTCGTCGTGTTCAGTCAGTGGACACGAACCCACGACATCGTCATCCGCAGGCTGGACGCGCGCGGCATCGGGTACGTGAGCTTTCACGGCGGGATTGCCTCGGAACGACGCCCGGCCATCCTGGAGCGCTTCCGCGACGACCCCGCCTGCCGCGTGTTCCTTTCCACCGACGCCGGTGCGGTCGGCCTCAATCTTCAGCACGCCTCGACACTCGTGAACATGGATCTGCCGTGGAACCCGGCCATCCTCGAACAGCGCATCGGACGCATTCACCGCATGGGCCAGAAGAAGCCCGTGCAGATCATCAACTTCGTCGCCAAGGGGACGATCGAGGAGGGCATGCTCGCGGTGCTCGCGTTCAAGCGCTCGCTTTCCGCGGGCATCCTCGATGGCGGTGCGAACGAGATCTCGCTCGGCGGCTCGCGGCTCAACCGATTCATGAAGGATGTCGAAAGCGTGACCGGGCGCAGGGGTGAGGCCGAGACGGTGATACCGTCGGAAGAGACGGCGGATGTCGCAGCCGAAGCGCAGGAGGCGGTTGCGGAGGCCGGCGACGAGCGGCGTATCGATGCGCCCGGATCAACGGCGGATGCGACTACCGCCGCGCCTTTGGAGCCTTGGGCCACGCTGTTAGCGGCTGGCGCGCAGCTCGCGTCTGCACTGGCTGCTGCGAGCAACGGCGAGGCTGCTCACCCGTGGATCGTGCATGGCGCCAGCCCCGGCGAGCGCAGCCTCCAGCTGCCGTTACCCCCGCCAGACGTGGTTCGAGGCCTGGCTGACGTGCTGAGCGCGCTCGGCGACGCGCTGCGCGGGCCGCGCTCTTAGCACATCCACTCGGTGAGGGGGCCGCTACTGCTTGCCGCGCCGTCCGGCAACCGGCAGTTTGCGCGGCTTTTCCGGCTTGTCGGGCCCCCATACGCGGCTGTAATACGTGTCGGCGAGCTGCAGCGCCGCGACCGGGTTGTGTCCGAGAACGCGGTCTTTGGCCACCAACACCGTCGTCAGCCCCTTGGCGTAGCGGAAGAACAGGCTGTCGTGGCCGATGCACAGCCCCATGACGACGTTGAGCTCGCAACCGTGGCTATTCAGCAGCTCGGCTTGCGCGATCGGATTGCATAGCGCCTCGAACTGGCCCGGGCGAATTTTCTGTGCATCGCTGATGCCGAGCTCTTCCTTCGGGATGTTGGCGTTCTTGCACGCCACCGAAACAACGTCGAAACCGTGGCTCTCCAGGATACCCGATAAGACGTTGGCGTGATCGACGAAGCTGATGCAGTTGGCGATACCGATCCTGCGAAAGCCCATCTTCTTGGCGAAATGCACGATCTCTTCGACCCGGGTCCATTTGCAATAGCCCTCGGACTCCACCAGACCGGATGCATAAGACACCTTGCGCGCTTCGTCGTCTTCGTACAGCAAGCGCGCTCGCGCCTGTGCCTGTGGATCGACTTTGGTCGGACAGTAACCCGGCCCCCGAGCTTCGGCCTCGCCTTCACGACAGGCGCGCACGGTGGCAGGGCAATATGCGCAGGCAGGATCTTCATACTTCATCGCTCTTCTCCCTCGAGCTCGCGATCAAGCACAATGACCCCTACAGTAACACGGGTGTGTGGCAGATAATTTGATTCAGATCAATTCCGAGGGTCGGTCGCCGCGAACCCGACGTTGCCATGCCTCGCGCATGGGTCGGCTCGTTCTGCGCAGCCGAATGCGCGATGATCGCGCGCCGTCGCGGCAGCTCCCGCAGTGACGTCGTTCGGGAGCGCGGCCACCTTGGACGCGGGTGCCGCCGCCCTTGCATTGCGCGGTGCAGTACGTGACCATAGATCGTGATCGAGGAGCCGCGCCATTGAGTTACATCGATACGCCAGCGAATTTTCCCTACCCATACTATCTGCGATGGCTGTTTCGCCGGCAACGCCGGCGTTACGGGCGCGAGCTCGAGCCGGTGCGCTTGTGGGCGCGGATTGCGCCCGCGTTCCTCGCCATGAGCGCGATGTACCGCGCGCTCGACCGCAAGTCCTCGCCGATCGAGCCGGCGTTGCGATCGCTGATCCAGATTCGGGTCTCGCAAATCAACGTATGCGAGTTTTGCGTGGACATGAACGCATTCCTCGGTCGCGAGCGCGGCGTCGATGAAGACAAGGCCCTTGCGCTGGCGCGGTTCGAGGATTCGGAGCTGTTCAGCGCGCGCGAGAAGGCGGCGTTGGCCTACGCCGAGGCGGTCACACGCAGCGACCGTGGTGTCGATGCGGCGTTGATGGCGCGGTTACGCACGCACTTCGATGACCAGACGATCGTCGAGCTGGCAGCACTCATCGCCTACCAGAACATGTCGAGCAAGTTCAATGCCGCACTCGGCGTGCCGGCACACGGTTTCTGCGCCACCGGCCGGGAGGATTCGCCGAAGGCGGGGCCCCGAGCCATCCCGGCGAGGCGCTCCACGGACTGATCATGGCTTGATGCGCACCGAGGCTGCACGAATCACGCGTAGCGAGGATCACCGTTGTCGGTATTGCGCGCGCATGACGACACGCATCGCCGGGCGAGGCGTGAACGAATCCGACGGTCATCGCGCGTCTTGCCCTTGTGCCCGCTGCACCCGCTCGGGTGAGGGCAGCAACAGCAGCAGAATCGCGCCCACGGCAAATCCTGCGGCACCTAAGAACATGATCTGTTTGTAGCTGCCGAAGTAGTCGAAGGCGAGCGCGGCGCCCAGCCCACCGACCACTCGGCCGGACAAGGCGAGTGAATTGGACGTCGAATTGATGCTGCCGTACGACTTGCGGCCATAATTGTCCGCGATCCACGCCGCTTGCAGCGGCAGCATCGCGAGTCCGACCCCCCAGAGCGTGGCATAGATCCAGACGAATGCCGTATGCGTCGGGCTCGCCAGCGCAAACGACCAGAGCGCCAACCCGCCCGCGATCGCGAGCAGGTTCAACAGCCACTTCTTGCTGAAATGGTCGCCCATCCAGCCGATCACGATCCGCGTCGGGATATTGATGATGAGTGAAAGGCTGAGCACGGCCGTCGCGATCGCCGGGCTCAATCCCTGCGCGAGCATGTGCGGGATCTGGTGCACCTGGCTTATGCCCATGCCGAAGTAACGCAGAAAGATCGCGACGGTGAAGAGCCAGAACGAGGTACTGCGTAGCGCCTCGGACAACGACCAGTCCCGCTCCGGCAAGAGGTGCTGCTTGGGCAGCGGGAACCGCTTGAGAAAGCTCCAGGACGCTGCCATCGGTGCCGCGGTCTGCGCTACGGGGCCGCCGTCCGGAACGAGACCATAGTGCTCGGGCCTGTGCCGCATGAATGGGGCGACCGCCAAGGAGATGATCAGCATCGTCGCACCAAGACCGGCGGCGCTAGCTTGCCACCCGTACCATTGCCCCAGCGCACTCACGAATGGAATCATCAAGAGCCCCGCGCCGCCGGAGCTCGTGAAGTAAATCCCCAGTGCAAACGATCGTCGTACGCGAAACCACTGGGAGATGGCGGCGGCTCCCACTGACGCGAGGGCGCCATTGACGCCGCTGCCGACGAGCAGGACGAGGTAGGCAAGGAAGATCCAGTAGTTCGTCGCGGTCGGGATGAGCAACCAGCCGACTCCCCCGAGCACCCCGCCGGTCACGATTAGCGGCCTCGGACCGCGCCGATCGAACCAACGGCCGAACCACGGTCCGAGCAGCAATCCCCAACTGAGCGATAGCGCCCAGGCGATCGTGATGCGCGTGCGGCTCCAACCGAACGTGTCGGCGAGGGGATTGACGAACATCGTGAAGCCCCACGTGAATGCGACTTGGTTCAGCATGTAGATGAACCACGCACCCGCGACGATCACCCAACCGTAGAACAAGCGAGGGCGCGCCATATGCGTTGTCGCCATCAGCCGATCGCCGGGCGCATAGCGCCACTGCGCAGCCGGCGGGACGGCCCCCTCTCGCGCGCTCTCGCTTGAAGGGCGTTGTGTCTTCGTTCACGGAGTTCGCCGAAGACGAACCGCATTCCGGCGCGTGGCAGGTAACCGGTGCGCCGTGCAAATCCGGCGGCGAGTGCTCTGGCAGGTGTGAATGGACTCATCCCGATTCCGTGCACTTTTGGCGCTCGTAGTGTAGCGCGTGTTGCGGCACATATTCATGCGCGAGTCAGACGACGCCGGATGGCGAAGCTAAGGTGGTCGGCCGCGGCGCACGCGCTGCTGCGTGATAGCATTTCGCGCTTTGGGGGAGAATCGCGATGGAAGGCTCCGCCGGTATTCCGGTGATCGATGTCGCTGCGCTCGCAAGCGACGATCTCGACGCGATCGGTGCGGTCGCGCTGGCGATCGGGGATGTCTGCCGGCGCAACGGCTTTTTCTACATCGAGGGCCACGGCATTCCCGAGGCGCTGATCGCGCGCGCGTTCGCCGAGAGTGCCCGCTTCTTTTTGCTGCCGATCGACGAGAAATTGAAGATTAAGATCAATCGAGCCAATCGCGGCTACGTGCGGCCTGGCACATCGAGCCAGAAGATCTCTTCGGTCGACTCTCCGAACCGCGCGAACCAGTACGAATCACTGATGATCCGCGATGAGCTGGCGCCGGGAGAGCCGCAACAGCTGCCGGGCAATCCGATGCACGGGCCGAACCAATGGCCGCAGAACCTGCCCGGATTCAAGGAGGCATGTCTCGACTACTACCAGGCGCTTCTTGCCTTGGCGCGCCGCTTCCTGCCGGCCTTCGCGCTTGCGCTCGACTTACCGGCGGATCACTTCGGGCGCTTCTTCCAGCACCCGACCACGTCACTGCGCCTGCTGCACTATCCCCGGCAGGAATCGCCGGCCGCGAGCGGGTATGGCCATGCACCGCATACGGATTATGGTTTCCTCACGATCCTGGCGCAGGACGCGCAGAGCGGTCTTGAAGTTCTGGACAAGGCGAGCCGGTGCTGGATTCCGGTGCCGTCGCGCGCTGGCGCGTTCGTGGTCAACATCGGGGACGCGCTCGCCCGCTGGACCAATCGTCGCTTCGCGTCGACACCGCACCGGGTCGCGTCGATGTCCGCCGAGCGTGAACGCTATTCGATTCCGTTCTTCTTTCACCTCGATGTTGATGCGATCGTCGATGTCCTGCCGACGTGTTGTGGGGAGGACGACCCGCCGCGCTATCCTCCCGTGCGCTTCGGTGATTATCTCGCCGAGCGCCTTACGGCCAATTACGCCAGCGCCAGAGACAATGGATAAGCAGTAGTCCTTGATCCCCTATGTGCGCGGACGGGAGTGCGTGCGCCGGCGATGGCGTAGCACGCCGCGATGCGGAACCGTTAGCGAACGAGTCGCGAGCAACGGCTACTGTGGTTTGATGCCCGCGTCTCGGGCAAGCTTGATGTTCTGGTCGATCTCGCGTTGGATGAATGCCCCAAAATCTTGCGCCGAACTCGTGCGCGGCTCCAGGCCCTGTTTAAATAGGGCTGCTTTCACCTCGGGCGTACCCATCGCCCGCACAACGGTGGCGTTCAGTTTCGCCAGGATCTCCGATGACACGCCAATCGGAGCGACCAGGCCGTACCACCCGGTCCGGTCGTAGCCGGGGAGGCCGGATTCATCGAGCGTGGGCATGGACGGCAGTAGCGCAGTCCGTTTCGCCGTACTGACGCCCAACGCTCGCACCTTATTGGCGTTAACCAACGCCATGGCCGAAGTGATGCTGAGCATCGCCATCGCGACTTCACCACTCACCGTTGCGGCGACGCCTGCGGGTGAGCCTTTGTACGGTACGTGCAGGATACTGACCTTCGCGCGCGACGTAAGCAACTCGAACGCCATGTGCGGGGAGCTACCGACTCCTGCGGAGGCGTAGTTGAGTGCGCCCGGACGCGAGCGGGCGAGCGCGATCAATTCGCCGACGTTCCTCGCCGGAACGGAGGGATGGACGATCAACAAAAACGGGCCGCTCGCCGCGAGCGATATCGGCGCAAAATCGCCAGGCATGGCATAAGGAATCTTCGCGTAGATTGCCGGAGTGATGCTGTGGGCCGCGGCCATGAGGAGCAAAGTGTAGCCGTCGGGCGCCGACTTCGCGACCCGCTCCGCAGCGAGAATCCCGCCTGCACCCCCACGGTTATCGACCACGACAGGCTGGCCGAGCGGCTCGGTCAGTCTGCGTGCGACTTCGCGCGCCGCGCCGTCGCTCGCGCTGCCAGCGGTGAACCCTTCGACGATATAAATCGGTCTTGACGGGTATGCCTGACCCGCGGCATCGGCAACGACAAACACCGCGCAGAAACCGATCGGCGCGATGCGCGCGCACGCGGTTCTCACATTGCTCATTGTCACAAGCTCCCTCTTGCAGCAAAAACGTCATCAGCATGACACCCGACCATCGCAGGTGTCCAGTTCGCGAGAAGGATTCTGCCACGCCACGTGATACGTGCGCTATTCCGAGGCAACGAGCACGCAGCGCGAACGCTCGTGCAAGTGGCGTGGATGGTACACTCGCGACCCGCGCTCGAACGAACAAAGTGTCAGGAACGATACGGCGGCTGCGGTTCCACCTTGGATTTGACGAGGATCGTCGATGGCTTGGCTTCTGCGGGACGTTGATGTGCGGCGAGTGTTGACGATGCCCGAGGCCCTGCGAGCAGTCGAAGACGCTTTCGCCGCGGTCGCCAGAGGCGAGGCACTCAATATCCCACGTCAACGCGGTACGCTCGCCAACGCGACGTTGAACACCATGGGCGCCATAGTGCCCGCGTTAGATCTTGCCGGTATCAAGTGTTATCCGGTCGTGCGTCAGGATACGACCGTCGGATCGAGCCTGACGATGCTCGTCTACCGGATTTCGACAGGAAAGCTCATCGGTGTCATGGACGCCAATTCGCTTAGCCAAATCCGAACCGGTGCCGCGAGCGGCGTAGCAACGAAGTACATGGCCCGTCAGGACAGCCGCGTCATGACGTTGTTCGGGTCCGGCTGGCAGGCGCAAACACAACTGGAAGCGATCGCGTTGGTTCTTCCCGGGCTCGAACGCGTGCACGTCATCGGGCGGTCAACGAAGCGCGCATTGCAATTTTGCGAAGAAATGGGGCGTCGGGTCGATTTAGATCTCGGTGTGCCGCCGAACGTCGAAGCGGCAGTCAGAGAATCCGACGTCATCACCACGATAACGGGAGCGCACGATCCCGTATTCGATGGGCGTTGGCTGCCCGCTGGGGTCCACATCAACGCGGCGGGCTCGAATTATGCGAATAAGCGAGAGATCGATGCCGTCTGCGTCAGACGCGCGCATCGCATCGTGGTTGATGACTTGGAACTCGCTCGCCTCGAAAGCGGCGACCTCATTGGCGCAGGGATCCAGGATCTCGATTGGCGCCATGTTCGAGCCCTGGCCGATGTCGTCTGTGGCAACGCGCCAGGGCGTGCATCGAGCGAGGAGGTTACCTTGTTCGAGTCCCAGGGGCTTGGATTGGAAGATGTCGCGGTCGCGGGGCGGGCGCTTGATCTGGCGCGCGAGCAGGGTATTGGAACCGATGCTCCGATCTCTTGAAGGGGGGACGAGCTTCGATCGTGCTCGTGCGCGATTGCCATAGTCGAGGAGTTTCATGAAACTGTTGCGTCATCAAGCGGCGGCGTCGGAACGCGTTCATTCGTCACACTGGGGAACATTCTTCGTCTCGGGTCGGCCGGAGCAACTGCTGGTCCGACCCAACCCCGCGGATCCGGATCCGTCGTCGCTTCTGCGCAATATTCCGGACGCAGCAAGACATTCGGCACGCATCGCTCAGCCTGTGATCCGTCGTGGCTGGCTGGATGGCGGGCCCGGTCCCGACAAGCGCCGAGGGCGGGACGAGTACGTCGCGGTAAGTTGGACCGAAGCCCTGGATCTGGCCGCCGCCGAGCTGCAGCGCATTCGCGAGCAGCATGGCTGCGGTGCCATATTCGGCGGGTCGTACGGTTGGTCGAGTGCGGGCCGCTTTCATCATGCGCTTAGTCAGATCCACAGATTCCTGAATTCGATCGGCGGCTACACGGCGCACGTGGCGTCATATAGTTCGGGCGCGTCGGATGTCATCCTGCCGCGGCTGTTCGCGCCTGTGCTGACGCAACGAACGGCCGTGGTATGGCCCGATGTGGCAGCGCACACAGAACTCATCGTGGCTTTCGGCGGGTTGGCCGTCAAGAATGCCGAGGTCGGCGCCGGTGGCGTGGGCAGACATACGGTCAGGGACGCATTGCAGGCCGCAAAAGCGCGTGGCGCGCGCTTTGTCCTGATCGGGCCGTTGCGCAATGATCTTCGAACGGCTCTCGACGCTGAATGGATCGCGTTGCGTCCCGCGACGGATGTCGCTTTTATGCTGGGCTTGGCGCACACCCTGGCCGTTGAGGGCTTGCACGATCGTGCGTTTCTGCAGCGCTGCTGTGTCGGCTACGAGGCGTTCGAGAGATACCTGCTTGGGGAATCCGATGGTTGCCCCAAGAGTCCGGAGTGGGCCGAACCGATAACGGGTATACGCGCGGCACGAGTTCGCGAACTGGCGCGCGAGATGGCTGCAAAGCACACCTTGATCACGATGAGCCATTCGCTGCAGCGTGCGGAGCACGGAGAGCAACCGGTCTGGATGGCATTGGTGCTGGCGGCGATGTTGGGCCGCATCGGCATGCCGGGGGCTGGATACGGATACTCGCTGGGGACGACCGGGAATGTGGGAAAACGCCCCCCGATCGTGCCGATGCCATCGCTGCCGCAAGGGCGAAATGCGGTGAGTTCGTTCATTCCGGTCGCGCGTCTGGCTGACATGTTGCTCAAGCCGAGCGAGCCATTCGAGTTCAACGGACAGCGGTTGCACTACCCCGATATTCGGTTGATCTATTGGGCGGGCGGCAATCCATTCCATCATCATCAGAACCTCAATCGCCTGCGCGAGGCCTTTAGTCGGCCGCAAACCATCATTGTCAATGAGCCGTTCTGGACTGCTACGGCAGCGCACGCCGATATCGTGTTTCCGAGCACGATCACGCTCGAGCGCGATGACATAAGCGGTTCTTCCGAAGACAACTTCCTGACACCGATGCACAAGGTGATCGAGCCGTATGCGCAGGCAAAGGACGATTATGAGATCTTCTCGGAGCTTGCCGCTCGCCTGGGCGCGGATGGGGTGTACACGGAAGGTTTGACCAGCGCACAATGGCTGCGCAGGCTGTACGACGACTTGCGGGCGCAGCTCTCGGCCAAGGGGCATGTCGCTCCGCCATTCGAGGAATTCTGGGACTCTGACGAGTTGGAGCTTCCGACGCACGATGGTTTCGCTGGAGTACTGAAGCGCTTCCGCGAGGATCCACTGAGGACCCCATTGCAGACGCCCAGCGGGAAGATCGAGATCTTTTCGGAGACGATCGCCGGCTTCGGCTACGCCGACTGCGGCGGGCACCCGCGCTGGATCGAGCCCGAGGAATGGTTGGGGTCGGCGCGTGCACGCGAGTTTCCGCTGCAACTCGTTTCGAACCAACCATCGTCTCGTCTTCACAGCCAACTCGATTTTGCCAGCTACAGCCAGGAAACAAAGATCGATGGGCGCGAGATCATGCGTATCCACCCTGATGAAGCGGCAAAACGCGATGTCGCCGATGGCGACGTAGTCAAGGTGTTCAACGATCGCGGTGCGTTCCTTGCCGTGGCACGGCTGAGTCGCGAAGTGCATCCCGGGGTAGTCCAGGTTCCTACGGGAGCGTGGTGGGATCCGGTCGAAATTCCGGGCGAGCCGCAAGGTCTTTGTGCTCGCGGCAACGTGAATACTGTTACTCGCGATGTCGGAACATCACGGCTCGCTCAAGCTTGCACCGGCCAGCTTTGCCTGGTTCAAGTGGAGCGATTCCGTGGCGCAGTGCCGCCCGTACGACGTTATGCCGTGCCGACGCAAACGGCCTCTGACACCTCCGGTACTCCGTAAGAGGCGTTGGGGCGAGCCATTCGTCAGTTGTTTCGTTCGTTCCGTCGGATCAACGCTTCAGGGGGGCGTGGCCGATAACGAGCCGCTGGGCGCCGGCATGAATGGGCGGGTGCTTGTTCGCTGACGCCGGGGCGGCGAGCGGGCTTTGCGAACTCATCGCCCTCCCACTTCGCGCCTGAGCGGACGTTCCAGCACCAGAACTCTGGCGAGCTTCGGTTTCGCCGCCAGCAGATCGGCGAGCGTGCAGCCGTCGAGCACGGCAAAGAAGGCATTGAACGCACGCCGCAGCACCGGTTTGAGCGCGCACGCGGGATCGATGCGGCAGTCGGAATGGGCTGCATCGAAGCACTCGACCAGCGTGAGGCTCTCCTCGGTTCCGCGCACGACTTCGCCGACGTTGATCTTCTCCGGCGCGCGCGCGAGACGCATGCCTCCCCCTTTACCGCGGAGGGTCTCGATGTAGCCGCAGCGGGCGAGATGGTGAACGACCTTCACCAGGTGGTTCTGCGAGATCCCGTAAGCGCTCGCCACTTCGCCGATCGTCGCGAGGCGTTCCCCGCGGATACCGAGATAGATCAGCACACGCAAGCTGTAGTCGGAAAAGGCGGTAAGGCGCATCGGCCGGCCCGTGTAAGACTCGGAAAGCTTCCGCGAGGCTGTTGGTTATCGCAGAAGGAAGTGGTATGGTAAAGGTGTATCTCGCGTATAGCTTCTTGCCTCCCTCTTTGACGATGGGCGCGAACATGGATGCGATTTCGCAGTTGCCCACCGAGGATGTGGTGCGAGATGCATTACGGTCGGTCGACGATCCCGAGGTCGGAATGAACATCGTCGATCTCGGACTTGTTTATCGCATCGATATCGCACACAGCGGGATTCGCATCGAGATGACGATGACGACACCGGCGTGTCCGATGGGCGGTCTGATCACGGATGACGCGAAGCGCGCGGTCGCAGCGACGGCGCCGGCCGGTGTGGGCGTGGACATCGATCTCGTCTGGGAGCCGCCCTGGACACCCGAGTTGATGTCCGAAACCGCGAAGCGCGCGTTCGGTTGGACCACGGATCGATCTCGAAAGCGGGCCGGAGATCCGGAAGGTCCGGACCGGCAAGTCGCAGCCGGGCCAGGAAGCTCGAAGTCTCGGTGAGGGCGATGACCGACCTTGCCGTGCCTTGGCGGATACCGATGCTGGTGCTCGGCGTGGCTTCTCTTTTCCTCGGGGTCGGTGCCGGGCTCGCTCGGCTGGGATGGAACTCGCCCGGGGCGACGTTCGGCGCGATCCACGGGCCCCTGATGGTGTCCGGTTTCTTCGGCACCGTGATCAGCCTCGAGCGATCGGTGGCGCTCGGCGAGCGCTGGGCCTACGCCGCGCCGCTGCTCTGCGGCCTCGCGACCGTGGCCGCGATCGTTGCCGTACCGGCCGTACTCGCACCCGTGCTCGCTACGGCCGGCAGCTTCGTCATGCTCGCCGCTTCGCTAGTCATCTACCGGCGGCAGCGGGAAGCGTTCACGCTCACCCTCGCGCTCGGCGCAGCTTCGTGGGCAGCAGGCAATCTCCTCTGGCTCGCCGAGCAGCCGATCTACGTCGTGGCGCCGTGGTGGCTCGGGTTTCTGGTGCTGACGATCGCCGGTGAGCGGCTCGAGCTCTCGCGGCTGATGCCGCCATCGCCAGGCGCGAAGCGCGTCTTCGCTGCACTCGTTGCATTGCTGCTCGGTGGCGTTTCGGCCTCGCTCGTCGCGCGTGCTGCCGGCACCCTGGCGCTCGGCGTGGCGCTCACGGGTCTCTCGCTCTGGCTCGTGCGCCAGGACGTGGCGCGGCGCACCGTCAGAGCCCGCGGTCTCACGCGCTTCATTGCGGTGTGTCTGCTCTCCGGTTACGTCTGGCTCGCCGTTTCGGGTGCGTCGATGCTCGTTTCCGGGGGCCTTGGTTACGGCGGTAGCGCGTACGATGTCGCCGTGCACGCGGTGATGCTCGGTTTCGTGTTCTCGATGGTGTTCGGCCACGCGCCGATCATCTTCCCGGCCGTGCTGCGCGTCGGCATTGCATACTCGCCTTACTTCTATGCGCCGCTCGTATTGCTGCACGTATCGCTTTTGCTGCGCTTTGCGGGCGACTGGATGGGCCTGCCTGGCCTTCGCGCGTGGGGTGGCGCATGGAACGGCATCGCCTTGCTCGCATTCGTTCTCGGGACAGTCGCCGCCGTCGTTCGTCAGGCGCTCAGACCTGCCTTGAGCGCGAGCGGCGACGGGCGTAAGCCCTCTCAAAGCGATGTGCGCGCGTCATGGTCGAAGGAGAAGCGATGAAGGGCACCATGAGAAGCCGTCTCTATCTGGCGACGATCGTCGTGCTGCTGCTCGTGATTATCGCGATGGTCTACAAGTTCGTCGTTGCCGGGTCGACCGCGAAGGGCGAGGACGGACGCATCGCGATCGTCTTCGCCCCGGCAGAGCGGGCGCTACTGCTACGCGAGATGCGTGCTTTCGTAGCGAGCCTGCAGCTCATCACGGACGCGCTCTCGCGCGGCGACATGGCGGGGGTCGCGAACGCCGCCAGCAGCGTAGGCTTTGCAAAAGCGCACGACGCGCCGGCAGCGATGATCGCCAAGCTTCCGCTCGAATTCAAGTCTCTTGCCTTCGGCACCCACCGCGCGTTCGATCAGATCGCGGCGGACGCGAAGGCCAACGCAACGCGCGAACACACTCTTGCCCAGTTATCGAGCGTTCTGGCGAAATGCGTCGCGTGCCACGCGAGCTACCAGGCCAAGAGCTCGGGTCCCCCCTAGCCCTGGAACAGGAGGCGGTATGGGAATCATTGGCGAGCACATGACCAGGCACCACCGGCATTGCGACGACGTGTTCGATCGGGCCGAAGACCGTGCTTCGGCGGCCGACTGGCCTGGAGTCGAGCACGAAGGCGGCGCCTTCCTGAACGCGATGGAACGTCACATCGACATCGAGGAGGATCTGCTGTTCCCGGCCTTCGAGAAGGCGACCGGCATGACTCGCGGACCGACGCAGGTCATGCGTAGCGAGCACGAAGAGCTGCGCAAGCTGTTCGCGCAAATGCGCACCGCCATAGAAAGCAGGGACTGCGCGCAGTACCAGGCGGTCGCGCAGGCGTTACTCGATCTGCTGCGGCTGCACAACTCGAAAGAGGAGGGCATGCTTTATCCGATGCTCGACCAAGTGCTGCACGCCGAGGCGTCCACGTTGCTGACCCGGCTTGAGGCGGCCACGGCCTGAGAATGCACGCGCGCGGCGCGCATTGCTGCAACTTACGCGTCGATATCGTTCGTCTGCGGCATGATGCGGAGGTCGTGCGCCTCGAGGAAACCGGAATGTGCTAAAAAACCCACCCATCTGCTAGAAGTCGCAGCTTCGCATGGCCTTATTCGAAGGAGGAGAGACGTGAACACGAAGCATTTGCCCTGGGGCGTCCTGGGAGCGGTAACGATCTGTCTTGCCGCGATCTCGAACGCCTACGGGCAGACATCGGCGCAAGATTTTCCGAGCAAGCCCGTTCGTCTGATCGTTCCATCGGCGCCGGGATCTGGTCTGGATACGGTTACGAGACTTGTCGCGCAACGCTTGGGCGAGCACTGGAAGGTGCAGGTGTTGGTGGAAAACCGCCCGGGAGGCGGCACTACCATCGGGACGGAGATCGTGGCCAAAGCGCAACCAGACGGTTACACGCTGATGTCGACCTATGGCGCGATGGCTGCAAATGCGAGCATGTATACGCGGCTTCCGTACGATCCGATCAAGGATTTCGCACCGATATCGCTTGTAATCACGACGCCCAACATGATCGTGGCGAATCCTTCCTTGCCCGTGAACGGGATAAAGGAACTTGCTACGCTGGCTAAGGCGCGGCCGGGGGAAATAACATTCGGTAGCGGCGGTTACGGGGCGACACAGCATCTCACCATGGAGTTGCTTGCGCTCAAGCTCGGGATCAAACTCAATCACGTAGCCTACAAGGGTGCCGCGCCGGCGATGATCGACGCGATGGCTGGGCACATAGCGCTCGCGATCTCGACGCCCGGATCTTCGGCAGATCACGTGCGGGCACGGCGGTTAAAGGCGTTGGCAGTCACGAGTTTGAAACGCAATGCCGCTTTTCCAGATGTTCCCACGGTGTCCGAGCAAGGCCTGAAGGATTTCGAATCCCTGGACTGGTTCGGCGTTTTCGCGCCGCACGGGATCGCGGAGCCGATCGCCGCAAAGCTTGGGGTAGATATCGGTGCAGTCATGAAGCTTGCGGCCACGCGAGAGCGCGTGGTACGAATGGGTTACGACCCAGTTGGTAGCTCTCCGCAGGAGTTCGGCGCGTTTTTCCGGCGTGAGGTGGCGCGCTGGGCCGAGGTAGTCAGGGACGCCCAGTTGAAACGCCTGGAGAGGTAAGACGGGCTCCCCAGGGGAGGGAGATCCTCTCAGGCGACCACAATCACGCCACACTTCAGCGTGATATCGCGGCGAGCGCTTCCTTGGGTCACGGATCTACGGACAAGCATCCGCGAATCGGCGCGTAATAGCGCCAAGCGTTCTCGTTCAGTTCGCGCGTGCGTCGAACAGGCGCCCGGTGCGGGTGGCGAGGAACGCCTGCAAGGGCACCTCCTCCTGCTTCAGGAAGCCGCGCTGCGGCAGTATCCCGTCGCGCACCAGATCGATCACCGCCACGACCGATGAGGCGGTGGTCCATGCGATCGCCCGTTGCGTGCCACCGGCGAGTTCGATCGGACGGTATGCACGCACGAACTCGCGGCGCTGCAAGCGCTCACCGATCAAGCCCTCCGTCGACACGTGCAGGTAGACGACATCCTCGTCCACCGGCGGCTTCGCATGCGTGAGAATCCGACCCGCCAGGTCACGCCGTTCGCGCATCAGCAACTCGTGAAAGAAGAAGTTCATGAGCCTCGCGTGGCCCGGATAGCGCAGCGTCTTGTAGTCGATATTGTCGATGCGGCCGTGATAGGTCTCGCAGATCGTGCCAAGACCGCCGGAGGTCGTGAAGGCCTCCAGCTGCACACCATCGACGTAGATCGGCTCGATCCACTCCATGGACGAGACCGTCTTGCGCACGCCTTCCTCGATCACTTCACAGTCGTTGAGATACTCATTCACGACGCCTTCGGGCGACCAGTTGAACGCATACCCCAGTTGGCCCGAGGGATGCTGCGGTAGGGCGCCGACGCGCATGCGCAGCGCCCGGCAGTGATCGAAGATTCCCACCTGATGTGCGCCGACGATACCGACGAAACCGGGAGCGAGTCCGCATTGGGGCGCGAGCAACCCTCGCGCGGTCCGGCCCAAATCGATGATCGCGCGCGTCGTGGGCACGTCCTCGGTCAGATCGAAGTAGTGCATGCCCTTCGCATGGGTGACGGTCGCCACGCGCCGATTGAGGCTATAGGGCAGGCACGAGAGCACCGCGTCCTGCTCGTGCGTTGCCGCATCCAGCCCTTCGTCCGAGGTTAAGTCGTCGTTGCTGACGCGAAACGCGAGCGGGTCGCGCGGCGTTCGAGTGTCAATGCCCGTTACCGTGTAACCGCCTTCGTGCAGGAGTTTCGCTGCGAGCACGCCGACGTTACCCAAGCCCAGCACCGCGATCTTCTCGAGCGCCATGACCGCCCTCTCACGCCTCGAAGCGGATGCCCTGAGCGAGTGGCAGCGCGCGCGAGTAGTTCACCGTGCTCGTTTGCCGGCGCATATAGGCCTTCCAGGCATCCGAGCCGGATTCGCGGCCGCCCCCGGTCGCTTTCTCGCCGCCGAAGGCAGCACCGATCTCGGCGCCCGACGGGCCGACATTGACGTTCGCGATGCCGCAGTCCGAGCCCGCGGCGGCGAGAAACGCCTCGGTCTCGCGCAGGTCCGTCGAGAAGATGCACGACGAGAGTCCCTGCGGGACGTCGTTGTGCATGGCGATGGCGTCATCGAGCGTGCGGTAGCGCATCACGTAGAGAATCGGCGCAAACGTCTCTTCGCGCACGATCGCGCTTTGCGCGGGCATCTCGACGATGGCGGGTTGCACGTAGTAGGCCCTTTGCGCCATCAAAGCCAACCGCTCCCCGCCTGTGATCGCACCGCCTTGCGCGTGGGCTTCGCCCAGCGCATGCGCCATGGCATCGAATGCGGCCGCGTCGATCAACGGCCCGACCAGAGTCCCCGGTTCGAGCGGATTGCCGACGCGCAGATTGGCATAGGCGGATTTGAGGCGCCCGAGCAGCGCCTCGGCGATCGACTCGTGCACGATCAGGCGGCGCAAGGTGGTGCAGCGCTGGCCCGCCGTGCCCACGGCCGAAAACACGATCGCACGTAACGCCAGGTCGAGATCCGACGACGGTGCGACGATCATCGCATTGTTGCCCCCGAGCTCGAGGATGGCACGCCCGAAACGCGCCGCGATCTTCGGGCCGACAGAGCGCCCCATTGCGGTCGAACCGGTGGCCGAGACGAGTGCGACATCGTCGCTTTGCACCAGTGCAGCGCCTGCGCCTGCGTCGCCGATCATGACTTGGGCGAGGCCGGGCGGAGCGTCTGCGAAACGTGTCAATGCCCGCGCCAGGAGCTTGTGCGCGGCAAGCGCGCAAAGCGGCGTCTTTTGCGACGGCTTCCAGATCACCGGGTCGCCGCAGACGAGCGCGAGCGCCGCGTTCCAGCTCCACACCGCGACGGGGAAGTTGAACGCGCTGATCACGCCGCAGACGCCGAGCGGGTGCCAGGTTTCGCGCATCACATGGCCCGGGCGCTCGCTTGCGATGGTCAGTCCGTAGAGCTGGCGCGAAAGCCCGACGGCGAAGTCGCAGATGTCGATCATCTCCTGCACTTCACCCAGGCCTTCCTGCACGATCTTGCCCGACTCGAGCGTGACCAGAGCGCCGAGCTCGGCCTTGGCGGCACGCAACTCCTCGGCGAAGAGCCGCACCAGCTCGCCGCGCCGCGGTGCCGGAACGCTGCGCCAGGCGGCGAACGCCTGCCTCGCGCGCTGGATCTTGGTCTCGATATCAGCCGGCGAGTCCGGCGTAAGCTCGCCTATCGTTGCACCGTCGATCGGGCTTGTGACGACGAGCGAGCCGCCGCGTCGCTCGGAGGGCGGCAAGCCGATCCGCTCGAGGATCTGGTCGTGCGTCATTTGCGCATACCTCCTCCCGGCTGGCCGTGTGCGCGATCCGATGATCGCAACCGGGAGCAGATACTATAACCGAGGCGACGCACATGCACTGTGCCGCCGAAGCGACGCTGTTGCGCATGCCGTGAAGGCGCGGCGTCGAGCGCTGCGTGCGCCTCAACCTCTGTAGCCGCGGTTCCTGATCACCACCTGATACGGCCGCCACAGATACCAGAAAGGCAGCGCCACCAGGTGAACCAGGCGCGAGAACGGGAAAAGCGCGATCACCACGAAGCCGTTGAGCATGTGCAGCTTGACCGCCCAGGGCAGCGAGCTGACATACTGGGTCTGAGGATCGAGACTGAGCAGCGAATAAAGCCACGGCACCGCGGTGTGCACGTACCAGTCCGCGCCCCAGCGGTAGGCGAGTGAGACCCAGAAACCCAGCACGACTTGCAGCAGGAGCACCGCCAGCAACACCCAGTCCATGGTCGTGGTCACGGCGAACACGCGCGGCTTGGTGAGGCGGCGCACGATCAGCACCAGCAGACCGACAAGAGCGGCCAGCGCCAGCGCGAAGCCGATCACTTCGAGCGTGTACAAGGTCATCGGGTCGGCGATGACGTGTGACCAGACTCCCGGGACGAGGAAGGCGACCAGGTGCGCGAGCAGGACGATCGTGATGCCGTAGTGCCACGGCACCGAACCCCAGAACAGGGCGCGATTCTCCAGCAGCTGCGACGACAAGCTCGAGTAGGAGAACCGATCGTGGCGGTAGCGGTAGACGCCGCCCCCGATCGCCAGCACGACCGCAACGTATGGGAAAGCCGCGAACAGGATGATGTCGCTCACTTGACTCGCCTCCTCAAACGCACCACGTTTCGTGCAGCGCGACGCGCAATGCCTCGAGTGCCTGATGGTATGGGTGCGGGCGCTTTTCGCTCGCTTCGCGCGCCTCGCCGTCGGCGCTCATCTCCAGCACGAAGCCTCCGGCGAGCACCTCACCGTGACTGTGGCCATCGAGTTGTTTTCGCTCCACACCGGTGTCGCCGTCGAACTCGGCATGATCGTCGTGGTCGTGGTCGCTGGATTCCGGCTGGGTGGTCATGCGCTCGAGCGCCGGCAGCAACCCCTCGTGCACGAGGTCGCGCGTGCTCTCGCCGCCTGCGCTGTGGGCGACGAAGCGCAGTACGATCGAGAGCCGGTCGGGAAGCTCGCTCGCGCTGCCCGGGTGGAACGCTTCGGCCCGGTAGCGCTCCTTCAACCCGAGCAGGAAGCGGCTGCGCTTGTAGTTCTCGCCGAACAGCTGATAGCCCACATACGGGTGGCAGATCGGGTTCAGGTCGAAGAATCCGCTATAGACCTCTTCGAGCTTGCCGATCGGTGTGTCTTCGGCGAAGTCGCGAAAGCCGTGCAGCAGCGCTACCGCGTCGGGCGCCGCGGCGCCGAGCAGCGCCGCGCACTCGCCCGCCTTACCCGCCAGACCCGCCGCGGGGTAATCGAGGATGTCGGCGAACAATCCCATGATGCGTCGATGACGCGGATCGGCGTACATGCTCAAAGCCCCCTGTGCGGATCGTTGCGGAAGCCGAAACCGACCTCGCCCTTGCGCGTGGGATAGTTGCGTGCGATCGGATCGAGCGCGGGAAACAGATCTTCGACCGCCGTCTCGCGCTCCATCGCTGGAACCACGAAGCGCTCCTCGAAGGTCGGGAGCGAGGTGAGGCGATAAATCGCCTCCACCTCCTGCGCGTTGGTGTGGCCTTCTGCCAACGCCTTCGCGACCTCCGCGGCGGGTACGTCCTTCACCTTCTTCGCGCGCATGTAAACGCGCACCGCCATCAGCTTGTGATAGACGTCGCGGATGACGTGTTCATTGCCCGCCGAAAGCAGACTCGCCATGTAGCGCAGCGGCACGCGCGACTTCTCCAGTGCACTCATCATCGGCGCCAGGCCGCCGCTGGCCGCGTCGACGATGTCGTACACGCCCCTGTCCATCTTGGCGAGCACCGGGCCCAGGGGCGGTACGTAGAAGAGCATCGGCAGCGTGCGAAACTCCGGGTGTAGCGGCAGCGCGAGGTTCCACGCCTTGACGAACTGGTAGACCGGCGAGTGCTGCGCGGCATCGATCTTCGCATCCGGGATTCCGCTTGCCTTGGCGGCTGCAATCACCGCCGGGTCGTGCGGATCCTGGATCACGTCACGCTGTGCCTGCACCAGCGCCCCATCGGGGGCCGTGGCAGCCTGCTCGATGCGATCGGCGTCGTACAGCAGCAGACCGACATAGCGGATGCGCCCGACACAGGAATGGAAACACGCCGGAGGCTGACCGCTTTCCAGACGCGGGTAGCACAGGATGCACTTCTCTGCTTTGCCGGTCGCCCAGTTGAAATAGGTCTTCTTGTAGGGGCAGCCCGAGATGCACATGCGCCAGGCGCGGCAGCGATCCTGGTTGACCAGCACGATGCCGTCCTCGCCACGCTTGTAGATCGCTCCGGCCGGGCAGGCCGCAACACACCCGGGATTCAGGCAGTGATTGCAGATGCGCGGCAGGTAAAAGAAGACCGTACGGTCGATCTCCTCCATCTGGCGACGCTCTTCCTCGGTCGCGTTGTCGAGATTGGGATCGTTGTTGGCGTAGACCTGCGAGCCGCTCAGGTCGTCGTCCCAGTTCGGCCCGGCCTCGATCGTGTCCATGTACTTGCCGGTGATCATCGACACCGCGCGCGCGGTCGGCTGATCGTCCCCCTCGGGAGCATCGAACAGGTTCTGGTAGTCGTAGGTCCAGGGCTCGAAGTAATCGTCCAGAGTGGGCAGGTAGGGGTTGTAGAAGATGTTGCCGAGCGTCCCCCATTTCCCCTGCAACCGAAGCCGCAGTCGATTCTTCTTGGGGTCGAGCACCCAGCCGCCGCGGTACTTGTTCTGGTCCTCCCAGCGGGTGGGGTAGCCCGTGCCGGGTTTCGTTTCCACGTTGTTCCAGTACATGTACTCGGCGCCCTTGCGGTCGGTCCAGATGTTCTTGCACGCGACGGTGCAGGTGTGGCAACCGATGCACTTGTCGAGGTGAAAGATCATCGCCATATGGGATCGGATTCGCATCGCCTAGCCCGCCTTTCTTTGCACATCCTGGTGCAGACCGCTCTCGCCGGCGTCGGCAACCGACACCACCAGGATCTCGAATTCGAGCGTCATTCCGGCGAGCGGATGATTGGTGTCGAGCAGCACGGTGCCGCCCGCGCGATCGACCTCGGTGACCATGACGTTTTCCAGGTGACGGCCATCCTCGCTGCGCGCGATGAAGCACATTCCCTCCTCGATCGGACCAGCGCCGCCAAGCGCGGCAGCCGGAACACGCTGCTGTAGGGCGTGGTCGCGCTCGCCATAGGCCTGCTCGGGTGTGAGCGTCACCACCACGCGCTCGCCGGGCGCCTTGCCTTCGAGGGCGCGTTCGAGCGCCGGCAGCAAGCGCCCGCCGCCGTGATGGTATTCGAGCGGCAGGTCGCCCCATACGGTCGATCGGATGTGTCGGATCGCGCCGTTGGTGCGCAGCGTGTAGTTGATCGCGACGCGCTTGCCGGCGCCGATGCGCGGTTGCGGCGCGCGCCGGCGCGTCGCGGTGCGCTTCACCATTCGAGCTTCTCCATCTTGCGCACCACACAGTAGGTGTCGCGCGTCATGACCCCGGTGGGGCCCCAATAGTTGGGCGCGTAGGTAAACTGGGCGTAGCCGCCCAGCACAAAAACCGGGTTCAGGCGCGTGCGCGTGAGGCTGTTGTGTCCGCCGGCGCGCCGCCCGCCGCGCTCCTGCGACTTGGGGATATAAACGGTGCGCTCGACCGCGTGGTAGTAAAGGCAGGTGCCCGGCTGTACGCGGCGGCTGACGTTGGCCCGGCTCACTACCACCCCGTTGTCGTTGTACACCTCGATCCAGTCGTTGTCCTCGATGCCCACGCGCGCGGCATCGCGGTCATTGATCCACACCGGATCCATGCCGCGCGACAGCAGCAGCATGCGGTGGTTGTCTTTGTAGGTGGAGTGGATGTTCCACTTACCGTGCGGCGTGATGTAGTTGAGCACGAGGCACTGGTCGTCGACCCGGCTCTTCACGATATCGCCGATCTTCTGCGGCACGAACTTCGGCTTGTAGGTGGGCAGGTGCTCGCCGAAGTCGATGTACCAGGGGTGATCGAGGTACAGCGATTGGCGGCCGGTGAGCGTGCGCCAAGGCACCAGGCGCTCGACGTTCATGCACCAGGCGGCGTAGGCGCGGCCGTCGTTCACCATGCCGGTCCAGCACGGACTTATCAATAGGCGTCGCGGTTGCCGCGTGATGTCGCCAAAGCTCATGGTGACACCGCGCACCTTTTCGGCCAAGTCGGCGAGCGGCAGGCCGACGCGCTCCTCCTCATGATGGAACGCCTGCCACGCGACCTCGCCATTGGTCTCGGGGGCCAATGCCAGGATCAGATTCGCCGCATCGAGTGCATCCTCGACGCTCGGATAGCGTTTGCCGCCCCATTCGACACAGCGCATGTGCCGCGGGTCGGGTGAGCCCCCGACGGGATTCTCCAAGAGCCGGTCGTACTGTTGCTGGATCGGAATGTGCACGCCGTTGGCCGAGATGCCTTCTTCGCGCACCCGCGGTCCGAACGAGATGAAGCGGTTGTAGAGGTTGACATAGTCGCGCTCGACCACCCGCAGGTGCGGCAGCGTCTTGCCCGGCACGGGCTTGCCTTCACGCTCGGCCCAGTCGCGGATCTGCGGTTGCGACAACTCGTCGGGTGTATCGTGCATGAGCGGGGTGGCGACCAGGTCGCGCACCGGCTCGGGAAATGCGAGCGGGGCGAGCTCGCTCACCTTCTTTGCGAGCAGTTTGAAGATCTCCCAGTCCGGTTTGGACTCCCACACCGGCGGCACCGCCTGGCTGAGCGGATGCATGAACGAATGCAGATCGGTCGTGTTGAGATCGTTCTTCTCGTACCAGAAAGCCGCCGGCAGCACGATGTCGGAGTAAAGCGCCGAGGAGTCCATGCGGAAGTTGAGATCGACCACCAGATCCATCTTTCCGCGCGGCGCCGGTTCGCGGAATTCGATCGTGTTGAGTTTGCCCTTCGCGCGCTCGTCCGCGATTGCATTGTCGTGCGTGCCCAGGTAGTGGCGCAGGAAGAACTCATGGCCTTTGGCGCTCGATTGAATCGCGTTGCCGCGCCAGATGAACCAGACCCGCGGCCAGTTCTCCTCGGCGTCGGGATCCTCGACCGCGAAGCGCAGCTTCTTGCTGCCGATCTCGTCGACGACGCGCCCGACGATCTCGCTTTCGCTGTGCGCGCCCGAGCGCTCGGCCTCGCGCACGATGTCGAGCGGATTGCGGTTGAAGTGAGGCGCATACGGCATCCAACCCAGCCGCACAGCCTTGGCCTGCAGGTCCAATGAATGGCCCTTCGCCCAGCGCGCCTTGTGCGGGGCCGCGCTGTATTCGGTGAACTCGGCCTCGTAGCGCCACTGGTCGCTGTTGGCGTAGTGCCATGTCGGCGATTGCACCCATCGCGGCGGCTTGGACCAGTCGAATGCGTTCGCAAGCGCGGCCCAAGGGGCGAGCGGGGCGAGCTTCTCCTGGCCGACGTAATGGTTCATGCCGCCGCCGTTGCGCCCGCAGCAGCCGCACAGGATGAGCGCCGTGATTGCCGAGCGGTAGGAGAGGTTATTGTGATACCAGTGATTGACGCTTGCGCCGACGATGACCATCGAGCGGCCTTCGGTCGCCTCGGCGTTGGCGGCGAACTCGCGCGCAAACCGGATCACCGTGTCGCGGCCGATGCCGGTGTGACGCTCCTGCCAGGCCGGAGTGTATGGAGCATCCTCGTCGTAGCTCGACGGGTAGGCTCCGTCGAGCCCGCGTCCGACGCCGAACTGAGCCATCAACAAATCGAAGCCGGTCGTCACCACGACTTCGCCGTCGGCAGTGGCGATGCGCTTGACCGGGACACCGCGCGTGACGATCGCACCGCCGGCGAAATCGTCCAGAGCCACCTGCACCACCGTATCGGACCGGTCGATGAAGCTCAGAACCGGATCGATCGGGCTATCGTCCAGGCCATCCTCCAGCGTCAGATTCCACTTGCCTTTCTCGACGCCCCAGCGAAATCCCACTTGCCCCTTGGGCATGCGCGGCTCGGCGCTCGCCGCGTCGAACACGAGCATCTTCCAGTCGCCGTTGTCGACGCCGCGGTAGCGAGGCATGCGCTTGGCGCGCAGCAGTTGCCCGGTTCGATAACCCTTCTCGTCGGGGATGAGTTCGACCAGAAACGGGCAATCGGTGTAGCGCTTGAGGTAGCTGGTGAAGTAGGGGACTTCACGCTCGGCGTAGAACTCCTTCAGGATGACATGATCGACCGCCATCCATAGGGCGGTGTCCTGTCCCGCCTGGATCGGGATCCACCAGTCGGCGTACTTCGCCACCTGACTGAAGTCGGGCGCGATTACGACGAACTTGGCCCCCTCGTGGCGCGCTTCGGCGATGAAGTGGACGTCGGGCGTGCGCGTCATGTTCAGATTCGAGCCCATCGAGACGATGAACTTGGCGTTGTACCAGTCGGCGCTTTCGCACACGTCGGTCTGGTCGCCCCAGATCTCCGGAAACGCAGTCGGCAGATCGGCGTACCAGTCGTAGAACGTCAGGTTTACGCCGCCAAAGAGCTGCAGGAAGCGCGAACCGCCCGCAAACGACAGAAACGACATCGCCGGGATGGGGGAGAAGCCGAATACCCGGTCGGGCCCCCACTTGCGCGCAGTGTAGAGACTGGCGGCGGCAATCAACTCGCTCACCTCGTCCCAGTGCGCGCGCCGAAAGCCTCCCTTGCCGCGCGCCTGCTGGATGCGCGTGCGCTGTTGCGGATCCTCGATCAGCGCGGCCCAGGCGCGCACCGGATCGGCGTGTTTGGTCTTGGCTTCACGCCACAGGTCGATCAGCGCACCGCGCACGTAGGGATACTTGACCCGGATCGGGCTGTAGACGTACCAGGATGCCGAGATGCCGCGCTGGCAGCCACGCGGTTCATACGGCGGCAAACCGGACTCGAGCATCGGGTAATCGGTCTGCTGCATCTCCCAGGTGATGATGCCGTCCTTGACATACACACCCCAGGAACACCCGCCGGTGCAGTTGACACCGTGCGTGCTGCGGATGACATTGTCGTGTTGCCAGCGGTTGCGATAGAACTCCTCCCATTTGCGCGCTTCAGGTTTGACCAGGTCCTGTATCCAGCCCATCACGTCTCCTTCGTGCGTGTGCGTATTGCCTGGCTAGCCGCGGGCGGATCGCTGTCCGGCGATCATCGGGCGGCGCACGCCGTCGCGCAGCCGCCGCCGCCATATCCAGCCCGAGATCCCCAGCAGGATGGCGAGCCCCAGCGCCGACAGACCCGCGAGGTGCCAGATCGCCTGCACCGGGCGCTCACTCACAGGCGCCTGCGCGAGAAATGCGACCACATCGGCGCGCTCGCCGGGAGTCAGGGGTGCTCGCAGCCAGATCGCATTCATCGTCGGGGTGGGGGAACTGCCGACGAAGACACTCAAGGCGGACGCGCCGCCGAAGCGCTGGACCACGTTAGTCAAGTCGGGTCCGAGCTGCCCGCCACCGAGCGCCCCGATGCCACCGGCGCTATGGCACGCCATGCACGGGGGCCCGCCGTTACGAAAGCGCGCCGAGCCGACAAAGAGTTTCTTGCCGTTCTCGGGATCGCCGGCGGCAACGACGGCGGGCGCGCCCGCCGCCGCAGCCGGCGTACCCGTCGTGCTCGTTGCGAGATAGGCGAGGACGGCGGCGACTTCCGCAGCGTCCAGATGCAGATTCGGCATCGGCACATCGCGGAACCGGTGCAGCAGCGCAGTGGCCACCGGATCGCGCTTGGCGAGCATCTCGTCGGGTGCGGCGATCCAGCGCTCCAGCCAGTCGCGCGGTCGCTGCGCCGTGACGCCCTTCAGATCGGGTCCGACAAGATCGCCTTTACCTATGGTGTGGCAGGCAGCGCATTTCTCCTGGAATATCCGCTGTCCTGTCGCTGCCTCTGTCCCGGCCGCGTCCGCCACTGGCGGCAGCGCGGCCCACAAGCCTGCGGCCGCTGCCAGCACGGCGCCGGCGAACCGCCTCGTGCGTTCGCGGCAAAGCATGGCGCTCGTCGTCATGATGCATCGCACCCCGTTCGAATCCGGGCGCTCGAGTGCGGCGCCCGGCGTACCCGCAGTGGCGTGGGTTCACCTGCTGGCGAATCTTGCGGGGGCGCGCTTCCCGTACGCTTCCATTACGCTCGCAAAGTCGTCGTGCGATGCGCAGTGCGCATCGGGCGCGTCGCCTCAACGGTCGCGATGGGGTCTGGGGGTGGCGCGGATGCGCGCGAACAACTGATCCGTTTCGGGCAATGGCGCCAGATCGAGCCGCTCGCGCAGCAGATGCGCGCACGCCTCGTACTGGCGCGCCGCTTCATCGCGACGCCCCGATGCCCAGAGCGCGTACATCAGAGACCGGTGCATCTCTTCGCGCAAGGGATCGACGAGCAGCGCGCGCCGTGAGCAGGTAATGCTCTTGTCCCAGCGGCGCTGGCCGCCCCACAGTGTGGCGAGACGGTTGAGTGCGCCAAGGCAGGCCTCGCGCAGTTGCTCGCGCGTCTGCCAGCACCACTCGGCGAACGGTTCATCCTGCAGATAGTCGCCCCGATAGAGTTCGGTCGCCGCCTCGTAGGCGCCGATGGCGGCCTGCTCGTCGCGTGCGGCCTCGGCCTTGCGCCCCAGGTCGAGCAGCGCGCGGAATTGCGCTGTGTCGAGCCAGCAAGCCGATTGCGTGTTGAATGCATAACGGTCGGCCTGGCTGCGCACGTAAAGCCAGCCGCCGGCGTGGCTACCCGGCTCGATCAGTTTGCGCAGCTCGTGTACGAGGACATGGAGTTGGCGCGTGCGGACATCCGGGTCCGCGCCCGGCCACAGCATCTCGATCAACGCATCCTTGCATTGTGGCTGCTCGCGGTACGTGAGCAGGATTCCGAGCAATGTCAGGACGCGCTTGCGGCGGATCGCCGCCGCTGTCACCTTCGCACCGTCGATCGACAGCTCGAGAGCGCCTAGACAGCGGATCTCCAGGCGTGCCTCGCTGCGCTGTTCGCCGATGGCGGCGGCGGGCGTCGAAGCGCTGGCTTCGCGCGCGCCGGCCTCGTGCTGCAGCCGCTCGCTCCGAGCGGCATCGGAATGACCAGCTTGCGCGAGCTGGTCGCGCAGATCGCGCAGCTTCTCCGCCGCCAGCGAGGCGAGCCCTTCGATCAGAGCCAGATTCTCATTGGGCGGCGATGGACGCAGGTGCCGATACCGCAGCCGGATCATTCCCAGCGTCTGGCCATCGCACGACATCGACACGCAGCACCAGGCGCCGCCGGGATGCACGGCATCACGGCAGGCGGACGGCCAGCTCTTGCGCCGACCATGCAGGATGCTCGTGGTAC
>WYBJ01000289.1 GCA_011525945.1 Burkholderiaceae bacterium
ATTCTCTTGACCTACAGCCGACAGTACGCCCGTCTCGAAAGCGTCGTCGATCGGGTCGGGCCCGACCGCGCCCGTGTGCTGGCGTTTTTTCGCACGGTTGACGCAGCCAAGCCCACGCCCGAGGAACTGCTGCAGCGCCGGTCGCTCGACGACCGCAAGAGCCTTGCATTCGTTCGCGCCAACGAAGACGCCGTGATCCGAACCGTTGAACAGACGCGCCGCGGGCGTACCGCCGCGCTGCGGTAGCGCGCGGACATCGCAACGCGGCGGCCGCCTCGCCGACGGGTCGCGATCGTCGATCCCGGTGAGGGCCTTGCTCGGTCCCTATCGATGTCAGCGCTCGCTCGCCGCAGTGTTGCAGAGACGGGCCTTGGTCATGACACGGACCAATGCACCGCCCGCGTGCAGTCGACCGGCAAGACTCCCTTCAGCTTCCCGGCACGATCCCCGGTTCAAGCGTGAGGCAGTAGTCGGCGATGTCGCCGGGACGGCATTTCCACACCCGGTCCATGAGCTTGTGCGCGAGGCAATGCTGCAACGCCTTGCGCAGCGGGCGCAGTCGGAACGGATAGCCGAACGTGTGGGTATGGATCGAGATGTTGAACACGAGCGGATGCTTCGCGCACTGCTCAATCATCTCCTCGAACTGATCGACCAGCATGTCGCAGAACTCGCGCCCCGTATGCTGGCGATGGATGATCTGCGGCGAGTCGTTCAGTTCCACCGGATAGGGCACCGACAGCAGCGGACCCGAGCGCGTGCGCAGCCACGTCGGTTGATCGTCGCACGGCCAGTCGCTGAAGTAGAGATAACCGGCCTCCTTCAGCAGGTCAGGAGTCCAGGTGTGCTCGTAGGAGCCGCCGCTCAACCACCCCTTCGGCGGCTTGCCCTCGTTGCGCGTGAAAGTCTCGGTGACCTCGCGTATCAGGCGCGCCTCGTCCTCCTCCCAGCGCAAGTCATTGAAGTTCTCGGCGTTGGTGCGCCCGTGCGCGATGATCTCGTCGCCGCGCGCACGGATGCGCTGGAAGATCTGCGGCGCCTCGTCGTAGAGCAGACTGTTGACGTTGTGTACGAGCGGGATGTCGAGCTCGTCGGCGAGGTCGAAGAGACGCCAGATGCCGATGCGGTTACCGTAATCGCGCCACGAATAGTTGCGCGGGGTCTGCGGCTCGCCGTGCTTTGCATTGTCGTGGCCGCGTCCTTTGAGGAACGCGTGTACCGCGATGTTGGTCGTGATGCAGAACGCGAGCCGCTTGCCGCCGGGCCAAGCGTAATCCTTGCGCTCGATGATGGGCGAGTAGTCGTAGCGGCCATGCCCGGGCAGCTTCAATGTCATACCGGCTCCGTCGTAAGAAATTGCGCTGGGCGCGACTGTACCAGAGCGAGCGCGACCCGCGGGCGCACCGGATGTCGCGCCGGCAGGCGCAGGGATGCAACGAGATTCAGGACTCGCCGAAACGGTATACGGTGCGGCGCGTACCCGCGCCTTGCGGACGCACCGGTGCGAGCGGGCAGTGCGGTGCGCGGGTGCCGTCCGCATTCAGCGTGGCATCGCCCCGCACGTCGCGCCAGATGCCACCGTGAACGGGGCGGAACTGCCAGCAAAGATACCCCGATCGCGCCGCGAAACGCACGAGCTCGTCCCGGTCCGGCGCTTCGGACACGACCATATCGCTGCCCCGGTACGACATCGCCGGGGCGCCGAACGCGCGCAGGCAGTCGATCGCCTCGGCCGCGCCCGCCCCAGGGCGCGTGCAGGGCGCGCACTCGGCGCGCACCACATCCCAGGCGCCCAACTCCCAACCGGCTTCCAAGGTGGCTGCGTCGACATCGACGAGATCACGCCAACGCTCGTTGAGCTGCAAGGATGTGCTGGGAACGGGCGCGAGCGCGCCCTCGCCGTCGTCGTCATCGCCCGAACCTTCCTTGCGGAAACCATGCCAGTGCAAGGTGAGAATGATGGGGGTGTCGGGGCACGTCACCGCCGCCACCGAGACTCCGACCAGCGGTAGCCGATTGGCAGCCATCTGCTCGGCAATGCACTCTAGAATCTGCATCGGGCATCCACTCCGCAACGACGAAAAAGCGCCTGTCACACGAGCAACTACAATGCCACGCACGCCCTTCTCTACGACGAATGCGCGCGCACGCTTGAGTCCGATTGTGAATGAGCTTGCCCTAGACGTGTTGGCAGCCGCCGGCGATGACTGATAACAACTCACTTCTCACCCGCAGCCTGAACGCGGTCTGGCACCCGTGCACCCAGATGAAGGCGCACGAAGCGCAGCCGCTCGTTCCGATCGCGCGCGGCCAGGGTGTCTGGTTGTACGACTTCGACGGACGGCGTTACCTCGATGGCGTCAGCTCGTGGTGGGTAAATCTGTTCGGTCACGCCAACGCCCGCATCAACGCTGCGTTGATCGACCAGCTCGGCCGCATCGAGCACGCCATCCTCGCAGGCTGCACGCACGAACCGGTGGTCGAGCTGTCCGAGCGTCTGGCGCATCTCGCACCCGGTTCGCTCGGACACTGCTTCTACGGCTCGGACGGCGCTTCGGCCACCGAGATCGCACTCAAGATGAGCTTCCACTACTGGCGCAATAACGGCCGCGGCGCGAAGAGCGCGTTCGTGAGCTTGGCGCAGAGCTACCACGGGGAGACTCTGGGCGCGCTGTCGGTCACGGATGTCGCCTTGTTCAAGGACGTGTACGCGCCGCTGCTGCGAGCGTCGATCCAGGCACCGAGCCCGGACTCGCGCCTCGCATCCGGGGGCACGGACGCCGAAGCGCATGCGCAGGCGTGCGCCGACTGGCTCGAACGCCACCTCGCGCAGCACGCCGAACGCACCGCAGCGCTCATCCTCGAGCCCTTGGTGCAAGGCGCCTGTGGCATGGGCATGTACCATCCGGCGTATTTGCGGCGCGCGCGCGCGCTTTGCACGCACTACGGAGTGCTGCTGATCGCCGACGAAATCATGACCGGTTTCGGGCGCACCGGCACGCTCTTCGCCTGTGAGCAGGCAGGAATTGCTCCGGACCTCTTGTGCCTGTCGAAGGGCATTACCGGCGGCTACCTGCCGTTGTCCGTCGTCATGACCACCGATGCTGTGTACGACGCGTTCTACGCGGACGAGATGACGCGCGCATTCCTGCACTCGCACTCGTACACCGGCAATGCGCTCGCCTGCCGGGCGGCGCTGGCGACCCTGGACATTTTTGCAGACGACAACGTGATCGCCGCCAACCGGGACAAGGCGGCGCGCTTTGGCGCGCTCGCGCAGCCGCTTGCCCGGCACCCGCGCGTGCGCAACTATCGCAACCTCGGCATGATCTGGGCATTCGAAGTGGCGGGTGCGAGCGCGGCCTTCGCACGCGAGTTTCAAGCACAGGCATTGACGCGCGAGCTCTTGCTGCGTCCGATCGGCGACACGGTGTACTTCATGCCGCCTTACATCATCGCCGACGACGAGTGGCGATTGCTCGTCGAACGCACGCTCGAATGCCTGGACTCGTGCGCCTGATCGCTGCTGCTGTACTCACCCTGGCGCTCGCTACGGCAGCGGCTTCAGCGGCCGCGGCCACCTCGGCGGGGGCGCTGCCGGCGAGCGTCGAGGCCGCCTTGCGCACGACCGGGATACCGCCCGATGCGGTCTCGATCGTGCTGCGGGAAGCGGCGGCGGAGCGTTCGGTGCTCGCGCACAATGCCGAACGCGCGATGAGCCCCGCCTCGGTGATGAAGCTCGTGACCACGTACGCGGGGCTCGAGATGCTCGGCCCGGCGTTCACCTGGTCCACCGAGGCTTTCGCAACCGGCCCGATCGCCGACGCGGTTCTCAGCGGCGATCTCGTCTTGCGCGGACAGGGCGATCCCAAGCTCACGATCGAGAACTTCTGGCTGTTGCTGCGCGCCGTGCGCGCACGCGGTGTGCAGGAAATCCGCGGCGATCTGGTGCTCGATCGCAGCTATTACGGTGTCGATCCAGGCGATCCGGGCCGCTTCGACAACGAGCCGCTTGAGGTCTACAACACGCTCCCCGACGCGCTGCTCGTGAACTATAAGGCGGTGCGCTTGACGTTCGCCCCCGACCCCGAGGGCAAGCGCGTGCGCATCCTGGCCGATCCGCCACTGCCGGAGCTCAGTATCGTCAACCAGCTCACGCTCGATGCGGCGCCTTGCGGCGATTGGCGCGCACGCGTGAGGACCGAGACGAGTTCGCAACCGGCCAGCGCACAGCTCCATTTCAGCGGCAGTTACTCGATGCAGTGCGGCGAACAATCGCGCCACTTCAGCATTCTCTCGCCGCAGGCGTACGCGGGCGGGCTTTTCCGCCAGTTGTGGGACGAGCTCGGTGGGCGCTTGGTCGGCAGCGTGCGCGACGGCGTGGCGCCGCCCGGTGCACGGCTGCTCGCCACGCACGAGTCGCCCGCGCTGTCCGAGATCGTGCGCGACATCAACAAGTACAGTAACAACGCGATGGCGCGCCAGCTCTACCTGGCGCTCGGCGCGGCAGCGTTCGGTGCGCCCGCCACGCTCGACAAGTCCGATCGCGCCGTGCGGCAATGGCTCGCGCAGAGGCGGCTCGAGCTGCCGCAACTGGTGATCGAGAACGGCTCTGGGCTTTCACGCGTCGAGCGCGTCAGCGCGATGGGGCTCGCCACGATGCTGGCGGCCGCCTGGCGCAGCCCCGTCATGCCGGAATTCATTGCCTCGATGCCGGTGGTCGGAGTCGACGGCACGCTGCGCCGCTACAAGCACCTCACCTACGCGCGCCAAGCCCACATCAAGGGCGGCACCATCAACGGCGTGCGCGCAATCGCCGGTTACGTGCTCGATGCGAGCGGGCGGCGCTGGATCGTCGTCTGCCTCATCAACCATCCTAAGGTGCACAACGGCAACGCGCGGGTGATCTTCGACGCACTTCTGCAATGGGCGTACAGCCGCGGCGGAACGCTCCCGTACTTGAGCACCGATACGCTCGTGCCGGTCCCGCCGCAATAGGGTGCCGGAAAAGGGCCCCGGCTCGAACCGGGGCCCGGCCCTTTCCTACAGACCCGACTCAGCCATTACCGCATCGATGCGACGCTTGATCTCGGTATCCATCGCGATCGGCCTGCCCCACTGGCGTTCGGTCTCCCCGGGCCACTTGTTGGTGGCGTCGATCCCCATCTTCGATCCCAGGCCCGCCACCGGGCTGGCGAAATCCAGATGGTCGATCGGCGTGGCATCCGCAATCAGCGTGTCGCGGCGCGGATCGACCCGTGTGGTGAGCGCCCACACCACGTCGTTCCAGTTGCGAACATCGACGTCGTCGTCGGTGACGATGATGAACTTGGTGTACATGAACTGACGCAGGTAGCTCCAGACACCGAACATCACGCGCTTGGCGTGGCCAGGGTAGCTCTTGCGTATGCTCACCACCGACATGCGGTAGGAGCAGCCTTCGGGTGGCAGATAGAAATCGACGATCTCAGGAAACTGGCGCTTGATGAGCGGCACGAACACCTCGTTCAACGCCATGCCGAGCATTGCGGGCTCGTCCGGCGGCTTGCCGGTGTAGGTGGAGTGATAAATCGGATCGCGCCGCATGCAGATGCGCTCGAGGGTCAGCACCGGAAAACGGTCCTGCTCGTTGTAGTAGCCGGTGTGATCGCCGAACGGTCCCTCCAGCGCCGTATCGTTGGGGTGGATCGATCCTTCGAGCACGATCTCGGCGTGCGCCGGGACGTCGAGATCGGAGCCGATGCACTTCACCAGCTCGGTGCGCCCCCCGCGCAGCAGCCCCGCGAACTGGTACTCCGACAATGCATCCGGAACCGGCGTGACGGCTCCCAGGATGGTGGCCGGATCGGCGCCGAGCGCGACCGCAACCGGGAAGGGCGTGCCCGGGTGCGCCAGCGTGTGATCGCGAAAGTCGAGCGCGCCGCCGCGATGCGCGAGCCAGCGCATGATGACGCGATTGCGGCCGATCACCTGCATGCGATAGATGCCGAGGTTCTGCCGCCGGCGCTGCGGTCCGCGCGTGATGACGAGTCCCCAGGTGATGAGCGGGCCGGCATCCCCCGGCCAGCACGTCTGGATGGGAAAGCGCGCGAGGTCGACCGCATCGCCTTCCAGCATGGTCTCATGGCAGGGCGCGCGCGCGACGTGCTTCGGCGCCATGGCGAGAATCTGCCGCAGCAGCGGGAGTTTCGCCCACGCGTCACGCAATCCGCGTGGCGGTTCGGGCTCGCGCAGCTGTGCCAGCAGTTCGCCCACCTCGCGCAATTCCTCAGCCGACTCGCGTCCCATGGCGAGCGCCACGCGCCCGGGCGTGCCGAACAGATTGCCGAGCACCGGCATGGCGTGCCCTTTGACGCGCTCGAACATGAGGGCCGGGCCACGCTTCTTCAGCACGCGATCGCACAGCTCGGTCATCTCGAGCTTCGGTTCGATCTCGGAGCGCACGCGCTTGAGCTCGCCGCGCGCTTCGAGCTGACTCAGGAAGTCACGCAGATCGCGATAGCTCATCTCCGCCTTGCTCTCAGTGAAGCCGAATCCATGGCGCCGGAATGCGCAAAGCGAAATCGGCCACGATGCCGGCGAAAATCACCGCACCGATCCAGTTGTTGTGCAGGAACGCCTTGAAGCTCGCGTCACGCGTTCGTGGCCGCAGGATGAAGTACTGCCGCACGGCCAGCGCCGCCGCGAGCGTGATACCGATCAAGTACACGATCCCGAGATTGAAACGCACGCCGATCCAGAGCATGCCGCCGAGGAACAGCGCCTGACAGAGCATGGTGAAGAACACGTCGCGCTCGCCGAACAGGATGGCGGAAGTTTTCATGCCGATGCGCACGTCGTCGTCGCGATCGACCATGGCGTACTCGGTGTCGTAGGCGATGGACCAGAACACGTTTGCCGCGAGCAGCCACCACGCTACCGGCGGGATCGCATTCTGGTGCGCGGCGAATGCCATCGGGATGCCGAAACCGAAGGCGATGCCGAGCCAGGCTTGCGGCAGCCAGAATACGCGCTTGAGGAAGGGATAGATGATCGCCAGTGCCAGCGCGACGAACGCGAGCTGAATCGTCAGGCGATTCAACTGCAGCACCAGCGCGAACGCGAGCACGAACAGCACCGCGGCAAGCGCGATCGCCTCGGCAACCGGGATCGCGCGCCGGGCGAGCGGGCGGTTGCGCGTGCGCTCGACCTGCGGGTCGAAATCGCGATCGGCGATGTCGTTCACGATGCAGCCGGCCGAGCGCGTGAGCACCACGCCGAGAACGAAGATCACGAACACGACGGGGTTCGGATTCCCGTATGACGAAAGCCACAAGCCCCACAGCGTCGGCCACAGCAGGAGCAGGATACCGATCGGCTTGTCCAGCCGAACGAGTTGCTCGTAGATATCGAGCCGCTCCCTGAGGGTCACGCGTCGTTCGTCCCTATCCCTGTCCGAGGCAGGCTGATGATCTGCGGCAGGAACGCCTCGGTCACCAGCAGCGGTGCGCGCCGCAGCGAGAACAAGGACCGTCGCGCCCACAGCGGCGGCAGCGTCGCATCCAAAGCCCTCGCCGCCGCGCAGTATAGCGGATGACCCTGAGCCAGGCGCCGGAACGCGAGCGGACCGCGCTCGATGCGCGGGTCGGCAAACAACGTGGCTCCGAGAGGACGCGTGCCGATTCCGGCAATGGCCCGCCAAGGGCCGCGCAGATCCGCCGCGTGTATTACGCTGTGAGCGTAGACGAGCGGCACGGCGCCGCATTGCAGAATTACATCGCGGCCGAGCAAGGGGCCGGTGCGGCGCATGCCGAATAGCGCCCGCTCCTCACTGCCGGCGCGTGCGCAGCCCTCGCGCAGCACACGCACGTTAAAGTCGCGGCAGCACGCGGTAAGGCGCGCGGTCAGCGAGCCCGCGTCGAGCAACCACGCGCGCAAGCGCGGGTCGGCGCACGCGGGCCTCGGTTGCCAGTGCTTGTCGCATACTTGCATGGGTCCGTGCCTGCTCATGCCGGAGTGCTCACGCTTTCAGGAACTCCGCCTGGGCGCCGAACCAGCGCGCGAGATGCGCGCGCGCGAGCCCGGGCTCGAGCTCGAGCATGCGCTCGGCCGCCAGGCGCGCCTTCTCCAGTAGTGCGATATCGGCGTCGAGATCGGCGAAGCGCAGCATCGGAACGCCGCTTTGGCGCGCACCGAGCAGCTCCCCGGGGCCGCGCAGCTCCAGGTCCTTGCGCGCGATCTCGAAACCGTCCGCGGTTTCATACACGATCTTTAACCGTGCCCGCGCCAGCTGGGACAGTGGCGTCTCGTACATGAGGATGCAGATGCTCGCCGCACGGCCCCGCCCGACGCGCCCGCGCAACTGGTGCAGCTGCGCGAGCCCCATGCGCTCGGCGTTCTCGATCACCATCAAGGTCGCGTTCGGCACATCCACGCCGACTTCGATCACGGTGGTCGCGACCAGGAGGCTGATGTCGCCGTCTTTGAAGCGCGCCATCACCTCGGCCTTTTCCGCCGGCGCCAAGCGGCCGTGCACCAGACCCACCGTCAGCTCCGGAAACGTCTGCTGGATCGCCTCGTGCGTGGCGATCGCCGTTTGCAGTTGCAATGCATCGGACTCCTCGATCAAGGGACATACCCAGTACGCCTGCCCGCCGTCCATGCAGGCATCGCGCACGCGCGCGATCACTTCCTCGCGCCGGCGCGCGGCCACGAGCTTGGTCGTAATCGGCGTGCGGCCCGGCGGCATGGTATCGATCACGCTCACGTCGAGGTCAGCGTAGAAGCTCATCGCGAGCGTGCGCGGGATCGGCGTCGCGCTCATCATCAGCCGATGCGGCTCCGAGGAGGCCGGCGCCTTTTCACCCAGGGCGAGCCGCTCGCGCACACCGAAGCGATGCTGCTCGTCGACGATGGCGAGCGCCAAGCGCGTAAATTCGACCGTCTCCTGGATCAACGCGTGCGTACCGACGGCGATCAGCGGCCGCGCCTCGAGCAGGCGCTTGCGCGCCGCCGCACGCGGCCGCTTGCCCTGGCCGCCTGCGATCCACATCACCTCCACACCCAGTGGGGCGAGCCAGGCGCTGAACTTCAGGTAGTGCTGCTCGGCGAGGATTTCGGTCGGCGCCATCACCGCGGCCTGCCAATCGTTCTCGATCGCCTGCAGCGCCGCCGCGACGGCGACCACCGTTTTGCCGCTGCCGACATCGCCCTGCAGCAGACGCTGCATGGGATGCGCGCGCGCGAGATCGGCGCGAATCTGCGCGATCACGCGATGCTGCGCGGGCGTGAGCGCAAACGGCAGCGAATCGAGCAGCTTGCGCAACAGGTGGCCGCGCGCGGGCAAAGCGGGTGCGGCACGCCGACGGCGGCGGCGGTAACTCGACCGCATGCACAGTTGCTGCGCGAGCAACTCGTCGAACTTGATCCGCGCCCAGGCGGGATGCGAGCGGTTCTCCAGCGCCTCGAGCGCAACGTCCGGCGGCGGCGCGTGCAGGAATCGAACGGCTTCGGCAAATCCCGGCAGCTTCAGCTCGGCGAGCAACGCCTGCGGCAGCGTATCACCCAACTCGCATTGCGCGAGCGCGCGACCGACCAATGCGCGCACCGTGGGCTGAGCAAGCCCCGCAGTGGTCGGGTAGACCGGTGTGAGCGTATCGGCGAGCGGCGCCGCGCCTCGAACGATGCGGTAGCGCGGGTGGATCGCTTCGGCGCCGAACATGCCGCGGCGAATCTCGCCCAGGAGCCGCACCCGGGAGCCGGGCACGAATTGCTTGAGCTGATTCGGGTAGAAGTGCAGGAAGCGCAACGTCAGCTCCTCGCTCGCGTCTTCGACCCGAACCACGAGTTGGCGGCGCGGGCGGTACTGCACTTCGGCATCCAGTACGCTCGCCTCGACCTGCACGAGCTCACCACTCGGCGCCGACGCGAGAGGCACGAGCCGCGTCTCGTCCTCGTAGCGCAGCGGCAGGTGCAGGATCAGATCGGCCCAGACGCGAATACCAAGCTTCGCGAGCTTGGGCGCGATATCGGCCGGAACGCCAGCGAGGCTCTCAGCGGGTGCGGAGCTAGCCGCGGCCGGGGGCGCGGCGGCACGGTGCGGCGGTGTGACGGGCGAGGCTGCCTTGGGCCGCATCGGTTTACGCTGCCCGTTTGCGAGGCGTGGCGCGGCTACGCCTAGTCGCTATCTCGCGGACGCTCGACTCCCACGTCCATGACCGCGTCGACTTCGACCAACGCCCCCCGCGGCAGGCTTGCCACGCCGAGCGCAGCGCGCGCAGGATAGGGCTTGCGGAAGTGTCGCGCCATCGCTTCGTTCACCTTCGCGAAGTGGTTGAGGTCGACGAGGTAGACGGTGACCCGAACGACGTTCTGGAAACTGCCGCCGGCTGCCTGGGCGACGGCGCCGAGGTTCTGTAAGGTGCGCTCGATCTGCGCATCGATTCCGGCGACGAGCTCGCCCGTTTTCGGATCGAGCCCGATCTGCCCGGAGAGATAGACGGTGTCGCCGGCACGGATCGCCTGCGAGTAGGTGCCGATCGCAGCCGGCGCATTCGGCGATTGGATTTCGATCTTGGACATCGGCGCACACGACAGCGTAGTTGACATGAGATCATACCCGGAAATGACTACACCTCTGATCGAACGACTGCGGAGCCTGCTTGCGCTCGGCAAGGACAACGCGCTCATGCGCTTCTCGCTCGGCTCCGAATATCTCAAGAGCGGCGATGCCGCCAGTGCGTGCGAGCAGCTCGCGCGCGCGCTCGAACACGATCCCGACTATTCGGCCGCGTGGAAGTTGTATGGGAAGGCGCTGATGGAAAGCGGCCGTTCGAGCGCGGCGCTGGACGCTTATCGGCGCGGCATCGCGGTGGCGGAACGAAAGGGGGACAAGCAGGCGGCCAAGGAGATGCAGGTGTTCGCGCGGCGGATCGAACGACAGGTCGGCGGCTAAGGCAAGAAGGCAGCTACGCTACCCGCCATGTATGCCCGCCTGCCTGATGACCTGGCCCCAGCGCTGTGTCTCGGCGCGGATGTGCGCGGCGAATTCGGAAGGTGAGCTGCCCACTGCTTCGGTGCCGTCGCCCCGCAGGCGCTTGACCACCTCCGGCGAATGCATTGCGGCCGCGATCTGTTTCGACAACCTCGCGACCAGCGCGCTCGGGGTATCCCGAGCTGCGATGACGCCGTACCAGTTGACCACCACAACGCCTTTCACGCCTTCTTCGGTCAAGGTCGGTAGGTCAGGAAGATTCGGCAGGCGCTTGGGTGTGGTGACGGCGAGCAGGCGCACACGGCCGCCCTGAATAAGGGGCATTGCAGACGCGACGGTGGGAAACCCAACTTGCACGAGCCCGCTCACGATATCCTGGTACGCGGCTCCCTTGTAGGGCACATGAAGCATGCGCGTGCCGGTCGCCGACTGGAACAGCTCGCCGGTGAGGTGGATCGGACTGCCGATGCCGGTCGACATGAACGAGAGCTTCCCGGGATTTGCTTTCAGGTGCTGCACGAGCTCCGAGGCGGACTTTACCGGCACCGCGTTGCTGACGATCAAGATGTAACCCTGCGCGGTGACCTGAGAAACCGGGGTGAAATCGCGCAGAAGATCGAACGGCGACTTGTAAAGCATCGGGTGAATGACAGGCGTCAGACTCGTCATTGTCCATTTGCATCACTCTTCCTCTTGTCCGAACACCTATACAAGGATCCGCGCACGTCGCCTCGTCCCGCTCCAGTATAAGCCCTCGCATAAGGCATGCCGTACGAGCCGAGCGAGCACCGCCCGGCGAAGTTCGCGCGCTGGCCCAGGGGAGCCGAGATCGGCGGCGCCTCCCCGAGCCGACTCCATGCATGAGTTCTATACAATCGGGCCATGCCGCCGTTCTTATTATCGAGGGCCCGCAATCATCACGCGTTGACAGCATTACAGTTCCGGACGTTTCGGCTCGTCTGCGGCGGCCAGGTCTTCGGCAACATCGGCACGTGGATGGACGAACTGAGCCGCGGCTGGCTGATGTACCAGCTTACCGACTCGGTCGTGCAGCTCGGCCTTGTGCGCGGGGTTCAGCTAGTTCCCGTGCTGCTGGTTTCGCCTTTCGCCGGAACGGCCGCCGACCGCTATTCGCGCAAGGCGTTGCTGCTCGTTTCGCAGTTGGTACAGGGGCTATCGTTTGCGGCCCTGGCGCTGCTGATCGTAAGCGGACACGTCGCACCCTGGCACGTGTATGTCACCGCGGTGATTGCCGGCACGATGCTGGCGATCCAGCAGCCCGCACGCGCTTCGATCGTGACGGAATCGGTGCCACCCGAATCGCTCACCAATGCCATTGGTCTTTCGTCGCTGATCTTCAACATGGCGCGACTGCTGGGGCCGGCGATGGCGGGCGCGATCATCGCCGTCGCAGGCACCGGCGGCGCGTTCGCGCTGCAGGCCGCTTGCTTGCTCATTGCGACAGTATGGGTCGCGAAACTTCCGGCCCTGCCCCATCCCGACGACGGGGCAAACAAGGGCCGCCGCGAATCGTTCGCACGCAGCATCGTCGAGGGCTGGAAGTTCTCGTGGCGCAATCAACCGGTCCGTGCCGGTATTCTGTGCACCACGATCGTGAGCGCGTTGATGTTCCCGTTCACAACGCTGCTGCCCGTCTTCGCGCGTGACCTGCTCGGCGTGGGCGCGCAGGGACAGGGGTTTCTGCTCGCGGCGATGGGCTTCGGCGCACTGCTGAGCGCGGCCACGATCGCGCTGGCGGGGCACCGCATGACCCGAGGCAGAGTGATGATCGACTCCTCGATCGGATACGGATTCGCCCTCGCCGCGTTCGCCGTCTCGTCGTCGTACCCGTTGTCGATCGTCGCAATGGCCGTCGCGGGGCTCTGCCACGTGCACGCCAACGCGCTGGTGAATACCGTCGTGCAATCGCACTCGCCGCCGACGTATCGGGGCCGCACCATGGCGCTGTTTAACATGAGCCAGATGCTTTCTACTGCAGGCAGCATCGTGATCGGCCTGCTGGCGGTCGTGCTCGGGTCGCGCGGCGCGGTAGCCGCGATGGGCATCGCCGGTGCATTGGGGATCGTCGTGCTGGCGTGGCGAATGCCGGGGGCGCGGCGGATTCAATGAATCCGATCTCGCAGCCTTCGGGACCGCCGCGACGCGACGGGCTGAACGCGACGAGCGCCAAGCCGGCAAGCCAAGAAATGGCCGGCTCCGGCACGGGTAAAGAAGACCGATGCACCGTATCCCGCTCTACTATCAGGATGGTCACATCGTCTGAAAGTGCAATCTAAGACCTCACCGATGGCTGAATACGTCGCCCATGGGCCTGACTACCTGCTCACCGATCATCTTCGGTCGGTTGCCGACCTCACCGCATCGTTCTTGCTGTGCGCTGGAAAGCCTTGGGGTTACCCAATCGGATGGTGGCGGCTGGCGTTGCATACGATGGTAGCCGCGACCGCGACCGGATGCGAGTCAGCCGTGACCGACGCGCATCGCCAGTCTACGAACGATATGCGCTTCGAATTCAGCCGCGGCCACGATGCGCACCAATCAACCCAAGCCAGAAAGGATTGTCCGCGATACAAGAATGCGGGCCCCGACGAATCCAAGCTCAATGTCCTCCGGACGCTACCGCGCATTACGCTGCCTTCCGGCGTGGGCCGCCCGCCGATCCTTTTGCGCCAGCGGGACCGAGCGGCTGTTCTTGACGCCAAGCGAAGCGACTGGTTCTGGCCGGTATCTGCCGGCAACTCAGCGGAAGAATTCGATCAGCAGGCGATTCACGGCCTCGGCGGCTTCGTACTGCACCCAGTGGCCGGCACCGGGTACGAGCTCGATGCGCATATCCGGCTTGAGGCTACGGCACGGATCCACTCGCGCGTACACGCTGGGATGCGATAGGTTGTCGAGCGCTCCGAAGATGCCGATCGTCGGCGTGCGCAGATTCGGCAAGGCCTCGCGCGTCAGGGTGCTGCCCGTGAAGCGGCGGCTGTTGAAGCGCGTCCTTGCTACGTTGTCGCGCTGTATGTCTACGGTCGCCTCATCGATCGATTCCGGGCGCGCCAGCATCATCAGCGCCAGGTTGTGGCGCAGCACCTCGCGCTTGTCCGCTTCGGGGGCGTCGCCGGGCGGCATCTTGCGGTATTGCGATCCGGCATTGCTGACGCGGCCCAGCCCGCCGGGGGCAAGCAGCGCCAGCTTGCGAATGGTCTGCGGCATGCGCACGGCGAGCATCGCTGCGTTGACGCCGCCGAATGAAAACGCGGCAAGATCGATCTGACCGCCGCGGGCAATTTCGTCTACCGCGCCGCCGACGATGCCGACGTACTCGTGCGGATCGATGTCCGGCGGCACGTCGGACGAATCGCCGAAGCCGGGAAGGTCCAGCGCAAACACGGTGAAGTGCTTGCCGAGCTCCGGAATGTTGCGGATCCAGTGGGTCCAGGAGCCTCCGCCGCCGTGGAACAGCACCAGGCGCGGGCCGGAGCCTTCGATACGGCAGGCGACTCCGCCGGAAAGTATCGTTTCCTTCAAATCGAGTACCTCGCTGCGCCGGTAGGGCTCCTGCGGCGATTGCGTGCTGTTCGCCGGGCCGCCCGTCGAATGTGAATGACAAATCCGAGTGTCAACCGACCATGGGCATATTGGCGTGCTTGATCACTTTCGCATAGCGAATGATATCGTCGCGAATGATCCTGGCGAACTCGGCCGGATCGACATGCGCGGGTTCGGCGCCTTGGCTCGCGAGCTTGAAACCCCCAAGCGTGTTGAACCACGAGCGGCGGGGCTCGGTCTTGCGGCAACGATAGCTGGAGGCATCGATAGATTTTCGGCGATGGTCATTCGGTCTATTCGATCGCTTTTCCATCCTGGAACACCCCACCCGTGGAACCGCCAGGCGGCAACCTCACGCCCCACAGCACGCTGGCCGCACCCTGCTGCAGCGAACGCGGCGCGCTTGGTCCACCCATATCGCTGCGAACCCATCCGGGGCTTATCGCGTTCACCAGAATTCCTTGCGGCTCGAGTTGCTTTGCGAACACCCGCGCCAGAACATTCAGCGTGGCCTTGCTTTCCCCGTAACCGCCTGGGGCCTCCTCGGCCAAGTGCTCCAGGTCGGCGAGTGACAGCTTCGGATCGGACAGACGCTTCACCAGGCCGGGAGGCTGCGCCGAAAGCGCTCCGAGACCGCTCGTCACCATGACCACGCGTGCATCACGGGCGAGCAGGCTCTGTAGCGCACGCGTAAGCCGCAATGGGCCGAGCACGTTGACGGCCCAAATCCGGCGCGCGGGTACTCCTCTATACACACCGGCGTTGTTCACGAGCGCATCGAGCCGCTGGTTCCGCGCAATTAGCCGCCTCGCCAAGGCGGCGATCGATTCGGGATCCGCCATATCGACGATCTCGATCTGCGTCCCCGAGGGCGCAGATTTCGAATTTCGGACAGCCGACAGCACCTGCCATCCCTCGGCCGCGAGAGTGACAGCGACCTCGCGTCCGATGCCGCGGCTCGCTCCTGTAATCAGTGCTGTTGCCATTGCCCATGCCCTCCAGCGAGTGAAGCAAGTCTCTTCGTCACGTTGTTAGAATGCATCGCAGCGCACGATACCGCACCGTTGATCGTCCAAATGAGGCTAGAGCATCATGCAACAAGTTGAGCGTGGGGCAGGAGCGACAGGGACGCTGGCTCGATTCGTCACCGAAACCCGCTACGACACCCTGCCGGCCGAAGTGGTCGCGGCAGCAAAGATCGGCATATTGGACGGCATCGCCAACATGCTCGCAGGCGCGACGCAACCGCTGGCGGCCATCATAGGCGATTACCTGAAGCAGCTTGGCGGCAACCCGCAGTGCGCTGTGGTCGGCCAGGATTTCCGCACCAATGCTCCCTGCGCGGCGTTCGCCAACGGAATTTTCCTGCACTGTCTCGATTACGAGATTCAAGGCCAGCCCGTTGCCCATGGGACCTCGAACGTGTTGCCTGCCGCGCTGGCTCTGGGGGAAATGTCCGCTGCGTCCGGCGCCCGGCTGATTGAAGCCTATGTCATCGGATGGGAGATTCACGCGCGCCTGCGCAGAGCCTCGATCCATTGCGATACGCGCGGCTATCACCCGCCCGGCCTGCTCGGCCCGCTGGCCGGCGCTGCGGCGAGCGCCAAGATGCTGGGACTGGATGCGAGCGGGGTGCGGATGGCGTTGGGAATCGCGGCTTCGCATACGGGTGGGCTTTCGGCGAACACCGGAACCATGGTCAAGTCGACCCATCCCGGTGCCGCGGCGCGCCAGGGCGTCGAATCGGCGTTGCTCGCGCAAGCAGGGTTCATCAGCCGCGACGGCATCCTGGAAGTCAGGCGAGGTTTCGTCGAAACGCTGCTCGGCGCCGGGTTCGACTGGGATGAGCTCACCCGCGATCTGGGTACGAGGTTTGCACTGGTCGATCCCGGGTTCAATATCAAGCGCTATCCGGCTCAAGTCTTCATGCAGTGGGTGATCGAAGCGGCGCTTACTTTGCGGCTGCGGCACGAGTTTCGTCCGCAGGACATTACCTATCTGGAGCTGGAGGTTCCGGGAAGCCATGAGCGATCAGGCCACGAAGGCGCGGCCACGAGCGGCCTCGATGGCAAGTTCGATTTCGCCTATTGCGGCGCGGTGGCGATTGCCGAGGGGCGAGTCGATATCGACTCGTTCAGCGACGCCACGCGCTTCTCGCCAAGCGTGGAATCGGTCCTGAAGAAAGTCCGCATCAAGCGCAATCCCGACATTCCGAGAAATCCGCCCGACACCTGGGCTGTGGCCAGAGTCGGGCTGCCGGACGGACGCGTGCTGAGCGAAACATGCCGTCATTACAGAGGCTCCATTGCCAATCCGATGGATCGCGAGGAGCGGCTCGCCAAGCTCCGAGACTGCGCCAAGCGCAGTCTCGACGCCGCCGACATCGAGCGCGTCATCGGCATGGCCGAGGCGCTGGAGTCCCTGCCCGATCTGCGAGCGCTGATGCTCGTTCTGGGACATCGGTCGGTCAAGCAGAACGCCCAGGCGCCGATGCGTTGACGCCACGGCGCCGCGCGGCAGGCGGCTGTCAAAGTAGCGGGTCAGGGAAGGCCGCTGACCCCCCAGCAAACGCCGTGGCAGGCTCCGTCTCATTGGGTAATTGCAAAATCCTCCGCCGAGAAGACCTGCCGGATTTCAATCACGTCGCCGCCTTCGGCAGGGCATTTCTGCATCAATCGAACGAGTTGTTCCTTGGAGTCGGCTTCGACCAACCAGTACCCGCCCAGAACTTCCTTCACTTCCACGAAAGGACCATCGGTGACGCTGGTCTTGCCTTTGCTGAAAGAAACGCGGGCGCCCTTGCTCAGGGGATGGAGCCCGTTCAAGGACAGCAGCTCTACCTGCTTCGATAGTTCTTCATTGAATCGTCCCATCTCCTGAACTTTATCCGGGCCGGGGACGAAGTTCTCGTCCAGCTTCCTGTCGTCGCGATATACCGCGGGTATCATCATGATCATGAATTGCATCTCGGCCCTCCTTTGTATTCGGTTGTGCTGCACCTTTAGTCGAACAGGCAGCGCATGAATCGACAAGCCCGTTCTCCTCGAGTGCGCTTGCGCCCCGAGGAGATCGCGCGCGCATCGGGAGCGCGGGATGATGTACTACGATGCGCGCGTTCGCGAACGAAATCGCTGCACCATCCGGGGGGTGATGATGGACCGGGGAATCTGGGCAATCTGGTACGAGGTCGCCGACGAAGACCGAACCGAGTACCTGGCGTGGTTTCACGGCAGGCACATCCCGGAGAAGCTGTCACGCCCGGGCTACCTGTGGGCCGCGCACTACGAGCTCGGACACGGCGGCGCGGGCAGGGGCTATCTGGCAATGTTTGGCGGCGAATCGGCCCATACGTTTCTCAATCCCAGTCCGAGCCAACTTGCCCAAAGACAGAGCGCGCACACGAGGCGCCTGCTGGGAATGCGCCGAGACGCGGCTGCGTGCATCTTCGCAGAAGAGGCCCGAATCGACGGGCCTGATGCAGCACAACGTGCGGCCGGGAGCACACCGGGGCCCGTAGTGCAGATCGGGAACTACAACGCAGCGAGCCCGCTGGTCGAAGACGACCTCGGCGCATGGTACGCGCAGCAACGGCTACCGCTGCTGGCGGCGTTGCCGGGTTGCATCGGCGCGCGCAAGCTCCTCGCAACGGTCGGCGGCTACAAGCACGCAATCCTGCACGAGTTCACGTCGCTCGCTCTGCGCGAGCGGCACTTCGGACCCCACGAGGCGCAAGCGCACGATCCGAGCACCTGGATGGGCAGGGTCAGGCCACTGCTCGCGCATGCGCCGTACTCTCCTGCGGTGGGCGCCAGGATTTGGCCGCCATCGGGGGCTTGAATGGCGCGCCAGCTCGAAAACGCAACCGCATCCACCCGCATCGGCCTGCTCGTGCCGTCGAGCAACGCCGTCATGGAAGTCGAGTTCTACCGCTCGCTACCCATCGACATCACGGTACATACCAGTCATATCTACCGCGCGAGCGCGGCCGTCGATGCGCAGGCGATGGTAGAAACCGGCAGGAATGCGGCGCAAACCGCGTTATCGCTGGGCCAGGCGCAACTCGCGCTCATCGTCTACGGCCACACCGCGTCGAGCTACATCAACGGTCCCGCGGGTGACGCCGATATCGCCCGCATGGTCGGGGAAGCCATCGGTGTGGCTGCGATGACGACAGCGAGTGCCGTCGTGCGATGCCTGCGCTCGGTCGGCGCAACACGAGTTTGGCTCGCGGCGCCCTACCCCGAGGGGCCGACTCGGTCCGCCGCCGATTTCCTCACCGCGCATGGCTTCGAGGTCCTCTCGATCGAGTGGCTGGGCATTGCACATGGACCCGACCTCAAGCACGTCCCGCTGCAGGCGACATACGAACTGGGGTTGCGCGCAGCGGCAAAGGGCGTGGCTGATGTGCTTTTCATGAGCGGCACGGGCGTACACACAATTGGTGTCGTGGGTGAGCTCGAACAATCCCTCGGAAAACCGGTTATCACCGCGAATCTGGCCGCGCTGTGGGGCGCGCTCGACCGGCTCGGCCGCGCCGACCGGTTCCGTTTCGGCGCGAGCCGCCTGCTGGAATGGCAGCAAGCCCATGGCGCGGCACCCTGAGCGCGGTGTTGCTCGCTCGACACCACGCGGCGACGTGTCAAGCTCACCGAGAGCTTTCTGGGTAAACGCGATCCGGCTCACGCCGGTTTCGGACGATTGCGCTTGCCGGCCGTGCAGCGGCCGGGCATCTTGATCCTGACCGCTTATGCCCGCAGGGAAGCCGGCAACAGCTCCTGGGGCAAGACCGCGCTCAGGCGCTCCAGCCTCAACGCCACCGGGGAGCCAAGCCAAACCGCATACTTGGTGTGGTCGTCGTAGTTGCTTTCCGTTAACGGGTGGACGAGAACGTCGAGCCCTGCGCGGTTCAACATCAACCAGGGCACGACCTTCTGGAACTCCGGCAACTCGAAAATGACGTTGAACTGCGGTACGGGGTGGGGGCCACGCGGCTCGTCGGCGAAGTACCCGGGCTCGACGGCGAACATGCCGACAAGCGTGTCGCGCAGCCGCTCGGCAACCGGTCGGGTGGCAGGATTGAAGTAGACGTGAGCGTGATAGCCTTTGACCTCGGTCATCGTGTGCCTCCTCATCCGATAGCGTGCCGGGGCCGCTTTGATTCTTGCGCGCGCTCTGGCAGCGCCCCTTCAGCCACTCATTGAACGAGATGCGCGGCAACCGCATCCTCGTTCCACTCGAGCCCGGTTCCGGGAACATCCGGGATGTGCAGCGAACTGCCACGTATGACAATGTGATCGAAGGTACGCTACCCGGGCACACCCCTCGCGTCAAGAAGTGTCCGACCGGCGCGAGCGCCGTACATCCCCGCCCGACCCAGCCGTGCGGTGCTTCCCGGGCCCTGATCCGTAGGGTCTAAACTGTCGGCACCGAAACGCTCCCGGGATGCGAGCGTTCGCCTGCCGTCATCCAGCCTTGCGAGGGGAATATGACCGATCGAACCGTGCTCTACCAAAGCGTGGGCGCAGTGCTCGCGCATTTCGACGTCGACATCGAAGCGGCGACGCTTACGCGACGCACATCCATTACCCTGCCTTCCAACGTCCAGTACGTGTGGCCGCATCCGTCGAGGAAATTCGTCTACGTATCCACGAGCGACGCGGCTTCGGGCAACACGCCGGTTCCAGGTGTGATGCATCGGATTTGTGCACTGCGTGTGGCAAGCGACGGATCGCTCGCGCTGCACGGCGAGCCGCAGCCGCTGCCCTCGCGGCCCATTCACCACTGCGTGAATCCCGCGGGCACGCACGTATTGTGCGCCTTCAACAACCCGAGCAACGTCACCGTACATCCCATCAACACCGATGGCACGCTCGGGCCGCGCGTGGAGCAGAAAACCAAGGTCGATGTCGGCGTGTACGCGCATCAGGTGGTCGTCGCGCCGTCGAATCGCATCGTGATCTTCCCGGCGCGCGGCAACGACGCCAAGGAAGGAAAGCCGGAGGATCCGGGCGCAATCAAGGTATTCGGCTTCGACGATGGGCAGCTCACCGACGCGCAGAACATCATCGGCGGTCGCAACGGATTCGATTACCGCCCGCGACACGTCGATTTCCATCCGACCAGGCCGTGGATGTACGCCAACATCGAGAGCCAGAACGAGCTTCACATGCACCGGCTCAACGCCACGGGCGACAGGCTGGAGGCGAAACCAGCGTTCACCATGACCACGCTCTCGGGCGTTCGCGACCCGGGCTTGCGTCAGACGACCAGCGCGATTCACGTTCATCCGAGCGGGCACTTCGTGTATGCGGCGAACCGCGCCGACAGTACCGTGGAGTGCGACGGCAAGAGGGTTTTCGCCGGCGGCGAGAACAGCATCGCCGTTTTCGCCATCGATCAGGCGAGCGGCGAGCCGCGGCGCATTCAAAACGTCGACCCGCTCACGCACCATGTGCGCACGTTCGGCATCGATCCGAGCGGGCGATTGCTCGTGGCCGCTAGCATTCGTGATATGTGGACGCACTACGGTGGGGAGACGCGACTCGCTCCGGCGGGGCTCAGTGTGTTTCGCATCGGCGCCGACGGCAGGCTCGAGCTGGTGCGCAAGTACGACGTCGAACTGAACGGCAAGCTGCAATGGTGGGCCGGGATGATGGGGCTCTGAGCTTCGGTGCGGGCGCACCGCGCCGCGCCGTCCTGTTGCCTTTGAATGGCGTACGCTGATGGAGTAACCTCGCATCAACTCGGATCGGAGAGTCCCGAAAAGGAGAAGCCATGGACTTTGCGTACACGCCGGAGCAGGAAGCGCTGCGGCGCGACGTTCGTCGATTCATCAAGGACAATGTCACCGCCGATGTCGTCGACGAAATCGAGCGCATGGATCATCCCCAGGGCGGTGGACCGCTGGTGGACGCGCTGTTCAAGAAGATCCACGCCCGGGGCTGGCTCGGAATCGCGTATCCGAAGGAGTACGGCGGACAGGGCGGCGATCGCATCAGCCAGTACATCGTCGAGGAGGAGTTCGTCAGGGTCGGCGTTCCCGTGGGGCTGGGCGGCAGCGGTGCGCCGGCGATCATGGCGGCCGGCACGGAGGAACAGAAGCGCCATTTCATTCCCAAGTTGATCAGCCGTGAATTCTCTCTGGCCCTGGGCTTCACCGAACCCTCGGGCGGAGCGGATCTCGCGAGCCTGCGCTGCAGCGCGGTGCGCGACGGCGACCACTACGTGATCAACGGGCAGAAGATGTACACCTCGACCGCGCACGCGTCGACGCACATCTATCTCATGGCGCGCACCGATCGCAACGCGCCCAAGCACGAGGGTATTTCGATTTTCATCTTCCCGATGGATACCCCGGGCATCACGGTGCGCCCGCTGTGGACGATCCAGAACAATCCCAAGGCGCCGCCGGGCACGACCTACGGGCATGGGCGCACCAACGAAACCTTCTTCGACGACGTGCGCGTACACAAGTCCTGCCTGCTCGGTGAGGAGAACAAGGGCTGGCGCGTCGGCTCGATGGGATTGAACCTCGACCGCGTCGGCGCTTCGCGCTATCTCATCTCCGTGCGTCGCGACGAGGATATCGTCAACTGGGTCAAGACCGAGAGCTTCGACGGCTTCAGCCCGGGCAACGATCCGGCCATCCGCGACAAGATCGCCGAGATGTGGATCGAAGCCAATGTCTGCCGGCTGATGACGATGCGCAGCATGTCGATCGTCGAGCACGGCGGAAAATTCACCTATGAAGGATCCGCCGAGAAGGTATGGGCTCCGGAGCACGGCGTGCGCACCACCGAGGCCATCACGCAGATGCTCGGGCCGTATGCGCAGTTGTTGAACGGCTCTGCACACGCCATCCGCAACGGTCTATTCGCGCACAACGTGATGGGATCGTTCCAGTCCGGGATCAATCACGGCAGCGTGCAGGTGATGCGCGACCAGGTGGCGCGGCGCGGTCTAGGTCTGCCGTCATCGCGCGGTTCGAAAAAAGCGACGAAGGCCGAATGAGAGGAATAAGGAAGGAGCTGGCATGCCGTTCTACCAGAAAGGCGAGGTCCGAATTGCCTACGAGGAAGCCGGGACGGGGTTTCCGTTGCTCGTCATCTCCGGCGGCGGGCTGAATTCCACCATCGAGTGGACCAAGAAGAGTGCGCCGTTCAACGCGATGGAGGAATTCAAGGATGAATATCGCTGCATCCTGACGGACCTGCGCAACGCGCATGGCGGGCGGTCGACGGGCCCGCTCGAAGTCGACCGCCCGTGGGACTCCTACGGCGACGACCTTCTCGGCTTGATGGACCACCTCGGTATCCAGCGCTTTCTGGCGCTGGGCTACTGCATCGGCGCGCCGTACATCTGGAACCTCGTCAAGCGCGCACCGCAGCGCGTGGTCGCGGCCGTCCCGGCGCAGCCCGTCGGCTGGAACAAGGACCACCCGACCTACATGCGCGAGCTCAGCATGAAGAGCTGGGCGCCCGAACTGATGAAGCGCAATCCGGCGATCACGCCGGACATGATCGAGAAGTTCCTGGTCCGAATGTTCCCCAATCCAGACTTCTTCTTCACCGTGGATCGCAAGTTCGTGCAGAACTGCCAGACGCCGATGCTCGTCCTGCTCGACAACACCCCGGGGCACCCGTACGACGTGGGCTGGAAAATGGCGATGCTGGCGCCGAAATCCGAGCTCGCCCACTTCCCATGGAAGGATCCCAAGGAGTTGATCCCCATCGCGGTGCGCCAGATCCGCTCGTTTCTGCGCGCGCACCGGTCGGCTCGGTCGTAAGCTCTGCTCGCGGCGGCCCTCGGCGCACGCCCCGTCGTGATCTTGCAGGAGATGAAATCATGGCGTCGTTGAGCCGTGAACTCGCACGCTGGATCGAAGCGCTGCGCTACGAGGATCTTCCGCCCGCCGTCGTCGATCGCGCCAAGGGGGTGACGCTGCACTGTCTCGCGTCCGTGCTCGTGGGCTCGCAAACCGCGGCGGGCCGGCAGGCCGTCAGACTCATCGCGGAGGAGGAGAGCGGCGTCGAGCGCGGCGCGACCATTCTGGTCGATGGTGCCAAGGTGACCAAAGGCGGTGCCGCGTTCGCAAATTCCGAGATGGGCTTCGCGGGCGGCAAGTGGGACACCTTCCGCATGCTCACGCATCCGGGCACGAGCATCATTCCGAGCGCGCTCGTGGCAGCGGAGGTTTGCGCTGCCTCGGGCAAGGACTTCATCACGGGTGTCGTCGCGGGCTATGAAGTCTCGGAGCGCATGAGCGCGGACTTCATCCCGACTATGATGGCTCGCGGCTTCCATCCCGGGCCTGTCTTCGGGCTTTTCGGCGCGGCCATCGCCGCGGCGAAGATCATGGGTATGAATGCAGAACAGATCAACAGCACGATCGCGCTTTGCGCGAGCCTCGCCGGCGGCAATCCGGAGGCCGCGCGCAGCGGCGGCAAGGCCTTGCGCGAGGGGGCCGCCGTGCGCAATGCCATGCTCGCGGTGGCGCTCGCGCAGGCAGGTCATGCCGGGGGTGACACAGTGCTCGAAGGCGATGCGGGTTTCTACCACGCGTTCGCGGGCAGCAATACGGGCCGGCTCACGTACAGCTTCGAGGGTCTGACCAAGGCGAGCATTCCGGCGATCGCACAGAACCTCGGCGAGGATTGGATCTTTCTCGAGACGCTCTACCGCATCTACTCCATCTCGGGTTACAACATCGCGCACATCGACGTCACCGCAGCGCTGTGCGAGGAGCACGATATCCGGCACCAGGATGTGGCGCGTGTGGAGGCGGTGGTGAACTGGCTCGAGACGCAGTACCCGAGCCCGTCATTTCCGGCGCGGCGCGAGGACGCGCGTCCGCCGCAGCCCGGTATGACGCCCTACTTCACGGCCTACGCGATCGTGCACCGCGGATTCCCGGTCACGCAGAGCTGGAGCATGAGCGGCGGGCCGCCCGCGGTTTCCGATCTCGCACCCGAGGTTCTCGACCTCATGCAGCGCACGACGCTCATCCCGTCGCATACGATGACGCTGTTCGGGCCGCGCATCACGATCTACATGAAGGACGGCAAGGTCCACACGAAGCAGGGAACCGGGCGCGAATTCATCTGGAACTTCGACGAGGAGGCGCGGCGCATACGCGGCGTTATCCCGCTGCTCCCGATCGCGGAAAAGCAGTTCGAGGAGGTGATCGCGACCTGCGGCAATCTCGAGTGTGAGGCGCGCGCGGACAAGCTCGTCGGGCTCACGCTCAGCCCGAGGGCGTGACGCGGCCCAGCGCCCGCGGACTTGGTCATCGCGGTCAGAGCGTTCCAGGCACGTTCCGCTACGCTCATTTTCCGGCCCCTTGGGGGACCGCCTCGCGGTCGCTTCCAGGGCTTCGATGCGTTCGTTGCTCGCGTCGATGTTGCGCTGGATCTCGTTCGTGCCCCCTCGATCCGGCAGGCGCGCGACCGACTATTTTCCCAGGTCGATCTTGTTGTCCCGGATCAGATCCGAGCGCTTTCTTGTCTGCGCGCTGATGTAGCGATCGAATTCCGTGCGGCTCATTTGCAGCGTTCGTCCGCCGAGCGGCGCGATCCGTTGCTTGAACTCCGGTGTCTCGACCGATGCCTGCACGGCCTTGAACAAGGTGTCGACGATCGCGGGCGGCGTGCCGGCCGGCACGAATACGCCGAACCAGTTGCCGGCTTCGAAGCCGAGAAGGGTTTCGGCCACGGTCGGCACGTTCGGCAGTTGCTCCATGCGCTCCGGGCCGGTGACGGCGAGCGCTTTGAGGCGGCCGCTCTTCAGGAAAGGCAGTGCCGTGTTGGCGTCTCCGGTCATCATCTCGACCTGGCCGCTGACGACATCGGTAATCGCCGGCGCCGCGCCCTTGTAAGGAATGTGCTGCAGTCTGATGCCTGCGCGTGACATCAGCAGTTCGCTCGCCAGGTGCGGCGATCCGCCCGTGCCGGAGGACGCGAAATTGATCTTGCCCGGCGACCGCTTGGCCAGCGCGATGAGCTCACGGATGTTGTTCGGCGGAAAACTGGGATTGGCGAAGACCACGAAGTAGATCGCGACCACCGGCGCCACCGCGATCATGTCGGTCGTGGGGTTATACGGCAGCTTCTCTTGCACCGGATCGACCGATACCGTGCCCGACGTTCCGAGCCCCAGCGTATAGCCATCCGGTCGCGCCGCGGTCAGCATCTTCATCCCGATCGTTCCGGCCGCACCGGGCCGATTGTCGATCACGACCGGTTGTCCGAGGCGCTTCGACATCTCCGAACCGAGCTGGCGGCCGATGAGATCGGTGGCGCCGCCCGGGGTATACGGCACGATCAGGTGAATCGGGCTGCGCGGATATGTCTGCGCGCCCGCGATCGCACTGGCAAGCGCCGCGCACGCGGCGCACAACGCTACGCCGCCGCGCACGGCCGATTGCCGCGACGATCGCGACTTCGCATGCCCCATGTCGGTCTCGTTCGTTCTTGGCCCGGGGGATCCGAGCGTGACTGGAAATCGCTCGCTCGTCCGTCGCGGTCTGGTCTCGTTCATGCTCAGCCTTCCCTGATCGATCTGCTTCACCGTCGCGCGAGCGCGCAGCCGCACTCTCAAACGACGTGTCCTGCCGCGTGCCCCTCGGCTGTAGCGGCCATGACGTTACGCGCCATGACACAATCGCCGACGAGGCGTGTCTCGATGCCTGCCGCGCGCAGCGCCGGCAGCAAGCGCTGATCGGGAAGCCGCGGCGTCGAATACGCGAGTAGGGCGAGTGGCTCGACAATGGTGCGGCTTCCTGTGTAGACCTGCTCGATCTCCAGCGCGCCGTTTTCCATCCGCTCGGTCCAGCGCGGTTCGGACAGATGCGCAATGCGGATGCCGTCCCGGCTCAGTCGACGCAAGATGCCCTGGCGCGTGACCAGCGCCGTCTCGTCGGCAATCGAGTGGCGCGGGGTCACGATCCAGATTTCATCGAAAATTTCGCGCAGTCGCTGCGCCGAAGCGTAGGTTCCTTCGGTGTGATCCATGTCGAAGATCACCGCCACGCCGGGCTGACGCGCGTGCTGCGTTGCGAGTCCGGCCATGGCCGCACGCAAGTCGGGAACCCAGCCTTGCGCCCGCGCTTCTTCGGGTAGCCAGCGCGGCGCGATCATGGTCGATCCGGTGGCGAGAATCACGGCCTCGGCGCCGGCGCGAACAACAGTATCGCAATCCGCCTCGACACCGAGCTCGAACTTCACGCCCGCGCGCTGGGCGGCTGCGTATTGATAGTCGAACACGCTGCTGAGCGACTCACCGCCAGGCAGCAGCGAGTGAAGCCGCGCTTTCCCCCCGACTTCGCCCGAACGCCCGAAGACCGTCACCTGATGCCCGCGCTCGGCAGCGACCCACGCCGCTTCGAGACCGGCCACGCCCGCACCCACCACGATGACGCGCCGGCGCTTCGACGCCTTGGCCGGCCTGTAGTCGACCTCGTCGGGGAGCGCGACACGCGGATTGTTGTCGCATGCGATCGGCACCCCCGACACGTTGAGTCCCCAGCACGCGTTACGCGAGACGCAATATCGAATCTCATGCGCGCGCTCCGCGGCGGCCTTGTTGATCCAGCCGGCGTCGGCCACGAGCGCACGGCCAAGACCGATCAGCTCGGCGTCGCCGCGTGCCAGGATGCTCTCGGCCTCGGCCGGATCGGTTATTCGGCCGAGCGCAATGACCGGAATCGGCGGCAGCATCTGTCGCAATTGCTTGAGCAGCGGCATATACGGCGCGCGCGGGCTGTGCCCGTCGGGGACGTGCATTTCGAGCGAGCGCGCGTGACTACCCTGGGTGAAGCACAGATACTCCAGCGAGCGACCGCGCGCGAGCTCGACAGCGAGCGCCGCTGCCTCGGCGGGATCGATGCTGCCGGGCACGCCATCGTCTCCCGGCAGCTTGAGCCCAATGATGAAATCCGACCCACAGGCGGAACGAATGGCGTCGACGATCTGCGCGACGAAACGCGCGCGGCCCGCTCGGTCGCCGCCGTATTCGTCCTCGCGCAGGTTGGACCACGGCGAAAGGAACTGATGAAACAGGTGGCCGTGACCGCATGAGATTTCGACGCCGCTGAATCCGCAGCGTTTGACGCGCGCGGACGATTCTGCAAACTCCGCCACCATGCTGCGAACCTCGGCCGCAGCCAGAGCACGCGGCACGCCCCAGCTCAGGTCATCGGGCTGCGCCGAGGGCGCGATCGGATCGGCTACCCGCCCCGGCGTGTGGCGCCCGCGGCCCGGGTCCTGCACCTGTGCGAGCAAGCGGCAGCCGCGGGACTCCGACGCATCGGCCATGCGCTTCAGGCCCTCGACGTTCGCATCGTCGTAGGCACGGACCTTGTAGCTCACCTCCTGGTGCCTCGCCATGCTGAGCGGCTCGGTGACGATGAGGGCCGCACCACCCGCCGCGCGATTGGCGTAGTACTGGATCAGCCGGTCCGTGACGCGCGTATCGATGCCCAGGCGCGTGGTCATCGACGCATGCACGACCCGGTTGCGCAGCGGCCTGCCGGCCATCGTCATTGGCGCGAGCAGATGGGGATAAGGAGAGTGTGCGTGCATCGGCGCGATTCGAGTGAGTGTCGGACTATATCAGCACTGCGCGCGAGCATAGCCGCTTCGCCGACTGAGCGCGCCCGGCGCTCTTTCCTCCGCCGGCGCGCAGCGATGACGGCGAGCGCCCCGTCGCGAGCGGCGCTCACCCGAGCGTCGGCCGCTCGCGGCGCCTACTTCCCCGGCAGCCGCAAGACGTCCTTGGCCACGATGTTGCGCTGGATCTCGTTCGAGCCCCCGTAGATGGTGCCGGGGCGCGACATGTAGAACGGGGCGAGCACATCGACTTCCTCGTCGTCGAAATCGACGTCGCCCTCGAATGCGCCCTTTTCGTCCGCCGCCTCGACCAGCAGTTCGGCGATGCGCTGATAGAGCTCCATCGACCAGATCTTGAGAATCGACACATCGGGGCCGAGCGTCTCGCCGCGGCGCACCTGGTCGACATATCTGCCGTAGAGCGAGTTCAAGTCGGCGAGATCCAACCGCAACTGGGCGAAGCGGTCGGCGAATGCGGGGTCGTCCAGAAGCCCGCGGCCGCGTGCGACTTTTTCCAGCCGCGTGAATGCATAGCGTGGCCGCCGCGGGCTGCCGATGCCGAGGCGCTCAAAGCCGAGCAACGCCTTCGCGATCGTCCAGCCTTGGTTGAGACTCCCCACCAGAGAATCCGCGGGCGTGCGCACGTTGTCGAAGAACACCTGCGCGAATTCCTCGTGACCGGCGATGTTGCGAATCGGGCGCAGCGTGATGCCGGGCGTCGTCATGTCGAGCAGCATGAAGCTGATGCCTTCCTGCTTCTTCGGCGCGTTGCGGTCGGTGCGAACCAGGATGTACATGTGGGTCGCATCCATCGACATCGAGGTCCAGATCTTCGAGCCGTTGATGACGTAGACATCGCCCTCGCGCACGGCGCTCGTCTGCAGACTCGCGAGGTCCGAGCCCGAATTCGGCTCGGAATAACCCTGGCACCACACGTGCTCGCCGTCGAGAATCGGCTTGAGGTACTTCTGCTTCTGCGCCTCGGTGCCGTAGCGCATGATGGTGGGGCCGACTTGGGTGATGCCCTGGTCGGGCATGCGCCCGATGCCCGCACGCTCGGTCTCCTCGGCCATGATGATCTGCTTGGACGGCGACAACGCCATGCCGCCGCGCTCCTTCGGCCAAGCCGGCGCGATCCAGCCCTTACGCGCGAGCGTCAGGTACCAGGGCTTGCACTCGCTCCAGCGTAGCCGCCGAGGCAGGAAGCGCAACTCCTGCGGATAGGCGGTTTCGAAGAAGCGGCGAACTTCCTCGCGAAAGGCATCGTCGCCGATCGCATTCCAGTCGGTCATCGTGGTCTCCTCATCGCGCATCGGTTTCTTGCGCACGGCTCACTGCGCATCGGCACTCGCTGTGGCGGCGAAGCGGCGCCGGTGATAGGCGCTGTTGCCGAGCCACGCCGACAGCGTCAAGGCACGCTTAACGTACAGCCCCACGTCGCTGTCCTCGGTGAAACCGATTGCCCCGTGCATCTGGATCGCCTGACGCGTGATGAGCGAGCCGGCGTCGGAGCAGCGTGCCTTCGCCCGGCTCACGGCCGCCGCGGTGGTCGGGTCATCGGGTCGGTCGTCGATCGCGGACACCGCGTCGGCGAGCGCCACCGAGGCGAGTTGTTCCTGTACGTACAGGTCGACGGCGCGGTGCTGCAGCGCCTGGAAGCTGCCGATGCTGCGGCCGAACTGCACGCGCGTGCGCAGGTAATCGAGCGTCATTTCCAGCGTCCGGCTCATGACGCCGAGGAGCTCCGCGGCCGCCATGACCGTCGCCTCGCTCACCGCCCGATCCAGCGCCGACTGCGCGATCTCTGCAGGCGCGAGGATGTGCTTCTCCGGCAGTCTCGCGTCCGCGAGCTCCAGACGCCCGGCGAAGCGCCCATCGGCCATGGCCTCGAGGCGCACGCTCAAGCCCGGCGTCGCCGCCGGAACCCAGACGAGCACGACGCCGGCCCCGGCACGCGCCGAAACGATGAAACCATCCGCCCCGGCCGCGCCGGCGACGAAACGCTTGGCGCCGTTAAGCACGACCCGACCGCTGCCCAGCGCGGCTTCGGTCACGGGTGCGCGGCTGCCGAGGTCACCCGCCTGCTCCTGCCAGGCGAGCGCAGCGATCAATTCGCCGGCGGCGATGCGCGGCAGCAACTCCGCGCCGAGCGCTTCGTTGTCGCAATGCCCGAGCGCGCGCGCGGCGAGCACCGCGCACGCGACCAATGGTTCCGGCATCAGCACGCGCGCGAGCCCGCGGCTCACCTCCGCCATCTCGGCGAAGCCGAGGGCCATGCCGCCGAAGCGCTCGGGAAGCAGCAGCCCCGTCCAGCCCAGCGCCGCCATCTCCCGCCACAGCGCACGGTCGAAACCGGGCGCGACGCCGCGCCACTTGCGCACGCGCGCCATGTCGGTCGCGCGGCGGGCAAAGTCGGCCACACTTGCCGCCAGCATTCGCCGCTCGTCCGTGCGTCCGTCGTCGATGTCCGCCATAAATCTACTCCTCACCGCTTGCCGCGCTGCGCGCCTCGATACGAGGCATGATAGCAAGGACGCCAGGCCGCGGGCTCGTCGTGCGGTTCGGGTGAATGGAGTGCCGGGCTACCGCCGGGAAGCGGCCCACGCTCCAAGAGTCATCGCGCAGTGACGCCCGTACACGGATTCGGTGCAAACGCCAGGCGACCACGGCGATCCGCGTTGCTCACCCAAATTGGAGGATTGACCCATGGCAAAGAGAAAAACCCGCGTTGCCAATCTGCCCAAGTTCGACCCGGCCGAACATCTGCGGGACGAAGCCGATATCGCTGCCTATCTGGCGCTGGTGCTAGAAGGGGGCGATGCGGCCGAACTGGCACACGCACTAGGGATCATTGCGCGCGCGCGGAATGAACGAGATCGCCCAGGCATCCGGGATCACCCGCGAGGCGCTGTACAAGGCGTTACGGCCCGGCGCCTCGCCGAGCTTCGAGACCGTGAGCCGTGTCTGTGCAGCGCTCGGGGTCAAGTTGACCGCCGTGCCATCGGCGTGATGTCTGTCGCCCGGGATGCTGGCGCCCAATCATTGCGACCAGGCCCCGCGCCGGCAGCGCGAGCGTCGGTACGACGGACGTGTTGTGGCGCGTAGACCGCCCTTCGAAGCCGACCGATCGGGTGAAATCGCCTCTCTGCAAAGAGGGCATGCAGGTATCGCGCTTGTTTGGCTGCGCGCGAAGATCCCCAATCGCGTTACACTCGCCCGCCTGTACACGCGAATTCCGACACCATGCTGTTCAACCTCGGCGATCTGGTCGATCGCACACAAGACCTCGACGCCCTGGCGTTGATCGACTGCCTCACCTGGGAACAACCCGCGCACTACAGCCATCGCGATCTGGATCGGCTCGCGTGTTCGGTTGCCGACGGCCTCGCGCGCCGCGGCCACCACGCGGGCCAACGCATCGGCATCCTCAGCGCCAACCGTGTCGAGTTTCTCGCTGCCTACTTCGGCATCATGCGCGCGGGGCTCGTTGCCGTGCCGATCAACCACAAGTTTCCGCGTGCCACCATCGAGTTCGTCCTGCGCGACTCGGACGTGCGGCTGGTGTTCTGCGACGCCGCGCGGCGCGAGCTCCTGCCGAGCAACGCGGCGAGTGTCGAGTTCGACAGCGATTGGCGCGGCTTCCTCGGCGCGCCCGAGTTCGAGACCGTTCGCCCGGCCCCGGATGCGGCCGCGATGATCCTGTACACCTCGGGCTCCACCGGACGGCCCAAGGGCGTGCCGCTGCACCATGCGGGCCAGCTCTGGGCCGTACGCACGCGGCTCGGCGGCGGACCGCACCGCGACCAACGGCTACTGGTGGCAGCACCGCTGTTCCATATGAATGCGCTCGGCACCGCCAAGTTCGTGTTCGCCGCGCACGCCAATCTGGTGCTGCTGCCGCAGTTCGATGCACGCCGTTACGTCGAGGCGATCGGTCGCTTCCACACGACCTGGATCACTTCGGTTCCGACCATGATGGCGCTCGCGGCGCGTGAGAGGGAGGTCCTGGCTCGGACCGACCTGACGAGCGTACGGACGGTGCGCATGGGGTCGGCGCCGGTGACGCAGAAGCTGATCGACGATATTCGCGCCGCCTTCCCCAGGGCGACCGTGAACATCGCCTACGGGACGACCGAAGCGGGACCGGCGATGTTCGGTCCGTCGCCGGACGGCCGCAAGAAGCCCGACCTCGCGCTCGGCTGGCCGCTCCCGGGTGTCGAGGTGCGCATTGCGGATGCACGAGGACGCGACACCGACCAAGGCGTGCTTTGGATCCGTACGCCGGCGAACATGAAAGGCTACCTCAACCTCCCCGAGAAGACGCGCGAGGTGCTCACAGCCGACGGCTGGTATATCTCGGGCGACGTCTTCCGCCGCGACGCGCAAGGCGCTTATTATTTCGTCGGCCGCACCGACGACATGTTCGTCTGCGGCGGGGAGAACATCTATCCGGGCGAGGTGGAGCAGATGCTCGAGACCCACCCGGATATCGTGCAAGCGTGCGTCGTTCCGGTGCCCGACGAAATCAAGTTCGAGAAGCCGTTCGCGTTCGTGGTGTTGCGCGCGGGCGCCACGCTCACCGAGGATGAGGTCAAGCGCTACGCGCTCGAGCATGCGCCCGCCTATCAGCATCCGCGCCAGGTCGCCTTCATGGCCGCGTTGCCGCTCGCGGGCACCAACAAGGTGGATCGCAAGGCGCTATCGGAGATCGCCGCTGCGCGCTGGCGCGAAGCTGCGGCAGCTTCCGATTGATCGCCCAACGCAAGACGCGCGAGTCGCTTCGGATTCGGGCACGGGTGCGGTCGCGGCGGGCATCGGAGAGATCCGGACGAACGGCGCAAGCGGGTAAGGCGCGGCGGCGCGTGTTAGGCTCGCACATCGGGTTGTGCAATCGTGTGTTTCTTCGAGGAGAGGCCAAGCAATGAAAGCGGCGGTCATACGCCAACACGGCGGGCCGGGCTCGATCGGAGTGGAAAACGACTTCCCCGATCCCAAACCCGCGCCAGGCGAAGTGGTGATCGCGGTCAAGGCCGCGACGCTCAACTATCACGATATCTTCACGCGCCGCGGCATGCCCGGAATCAAGGTTCCGATGCCGTGCATCATGGGGCTGGACTTTGCCGGCGAGATCGCCGAAATCGGCCCGGGTGTAGAAGGCGACTGGCGCGTGGGCCAGCGCGTTATGGTCGATCCGGTGGATCGCGTCGGACCGGGCGGGCTGCTCGGCGAGATGCGCCCGGGCGGGCTTGCGCAATACTGTGCCGTTCCCGCGCATCATCTGGTCGCGTTGCCGCCCGAGGTTTCGTTCGAGGCCGCGGCAGCGTTGCCGGTTGCCTACGGCACGGCGGTTCGCATGATGCACACGATCGGCCAAGTGAAACAGGGCGAGCGCGTACTGATCCTCGGCGCGTCGGGCGGTGTCGGCACCTGCTGCGTGCAACTCGCCAAGCTCGCGGGCTGCGAAGTCATCGCGTGCGCCTCCAGCGAATCGAAACTGAAACGCCTGCGCGAGCTCGGCGCCGACCACCTGATCGACTATACGCAGCAGGACTTCACCAAGTGGGTATACGAGAAATGGGGCAAGCCGCACCGGCGCAAGTTCGAGGGCGGTGTGGACGTGGTCGTGAACTTCACTGGTGGCGACACCTGGGTCAAATCGTTGCGCGCCTTGCACCGCCGCGGCCGGCTGCTCACCTGCGGCGCAACCGCCGGCTACGACCCGAAGGAGGATCTGCGCTTCATCTGGACCTTCGAGCTGCAGGTGCTGGGTTCGAACGGCTGGATGCGCGAGGATCTGCACTTGTTGCTCGACATGATCCGCGCAGGGCGTCTCACGCCGACGATCGACCGGGAACTGCCGCTCGAACAGGTGAACGAGGCGTTCCGCCTGCTGGAGGAGCGTGAGGTGTTCGGCAAGGTCGTGGTGAAGGCGGTGTGACGATGAGTGAAACAGCGAGCGAGAAACTGAGCGCGGCCCAGGTGCAGGCGCTGTTCGACGCCTCCCCGTTCATCGGCTTCCTCGGCCTGCAAGTGGTCTCGGTCGATCACGATGCCGCCGAGATCCAGGTCAGGATGCCGCTGCGACCGGAGCTCGAGCGCCGTCGCGGCACCAAGCAGTTCCACGGCGGCCCTATCGCCTCGTTCATCGACACCGTGGGCGATTTCGCGATCGGCATGGCAGTCGGTGGTGGTGTGCCGACCATGAACTTGCGCATCGATTATCTGCGCCCGGCGCTCGGCGACTCGCTGCTCGGCGTCGCGCGCGTGCGGCGCGCGGGCAAGACTGCCGCCATCATCGACATCGATGTGAGCGACGAGCAAGGGAAGCTCGTCGCGATCGGACGCGGGACGTATTCGAGCCAGCGCGGCTAGCAGGGCGACGCGACAGGCGAGCTAGCCCCTGTTGCAGCAGCGCCCGGCACCGCGACGATCGTACAGACGGGCGGCGCGATGCTACTTGCGCTCCGATTGCAGGATCTCGAAGCCTGCGTGCAAGGCCTTCTCGAAGCGCGTCTTCTCGCGCGCGATTTCTTCCTCGGTCCAGGACCACAGTCCTTTCTTCGCTTTCATGCCGATCTCTCCCTTCTCGACCATGCCGCGGAACATCTCGGGCGGTGTGGTCGCATTCGACAAGCTCGGGTAGATCGTGCTGCCGGCGAAATAGTTGGTGTCCCAACCCGACATCTCCTTCTGCATGAGCGGCCCGCAGGCGACGAAGCGAAAGCCGAAGCCGTAGCGCACGGCGGCGTCGATGCCTTCGGCGGTGGCAATGCCGTTGTCGAGCAACCAGAAAGCCTCGCGCAGGAGCGCGTGCTGCATGCGGTTGGCGAGGAAGCCGGGAATGTCCTTCTTCACCACCACCGGCACCTTGCCGGTGGCGTGCATGATCGCCTCTACCCGCTCGGCGATCGCGGGATCGGTGAACTCGGCGCAAATCACTTCGACCAACGGAACGATATGCGCGGGCATGAAGTAGTGTGCGCCGCAAACGCGCGATCGCGTACGCAGGTGCTTGCCGATTTCGGTGACGGGGATGCTCGAGGTGTTGGTGGCAAGCGCGATCTCCGGGCGCACGAGCGCTTCGAGCTCGGAAAATATTCGCTGCTTTAGCGCGAGGTCCTCGGTGACCGCTTCGATCACGAGCTCAATCTCATCCCACGGTAGCTGCGGCAGCGCCGAGTACACTCGTACGGATGCGGCCAGGTCGGCCTGCGCACCGAGCCGGTCGAGACCTCGCGTCACACGCCCAGGCAACGCGTCGCGCGACTTCTGCGAGGGGCTTATCACGAATGCATTCCAGCCCGCGGCGGCGAAGCTGGTTGCGATATCTCCGCCCATGATCCCACCACCGACGATGGCAACACCCCTGCTGGCCATTGCGCAACCCTCTGCCGCTCGTTGATCAGCCGCGATTATAGGCATCCGCGCAGCGTCGCTTCGGTCAGGCGTCGCCGCCGCGCAGCCGGAGGCGCTTGCCCGTGCGAGGGAGTCGCGAACTTCGGACGCACGCCACGGTCTGTGCTTTTGTTCTCACTTATCGTGTAGACTTCGCCGCTTTTGGTTTTCGGGGCAATTCAGCGCGATGTGTTGTCCCCTCGCAGCAGTACGTAAGCGTCGCGTAAGCACATGGGGGAGCGCGCTCGGAATCTGACGCTGTCAGCGGACCTATCGTTATGACACGCGCGATGCCGCATCGCCCGAGCGCCGACTAGAGGGCAGGCAATGATCAAGGTCGAAAATCTCGTCAAGAATTTCGGCCCCAAGCTCGCGGTGGACGACGTGTCGTTCAATGTCGGGCGGGGCGAAGTCCTGGGCTTCCTCGGTCCGAACGGAGCCGGCAAGTCCACCACGATGCGCATGGTTACGGGCTTCATCCCGCCGAGCTCCGGACGCATCCAGGTCGGCAATCACGACATGCTCTCCGATCCGATCCCGGCCAAGCGCCTGATCGGCTACCTGCCCGAGAACGCACCATCGTATGCCGACATGAGCGTGCACGGCTTTCTCAATTTCGCCGCCGAGATGCGCGGTATCTCGGGCCATGCGCGCAAGCAAGCGGTCAGCCGTGCGGTCGAGTTGTGCATGCTGGAAAACGTTCTCTACCAGAATATCGACACCCTCTCCAAGGGCTACCGGCACCGTACCTGCCTCGCCCAGTCGATCATCCACGATCCCGACATCCTCATCATGGACGAGCCCACCGACGGGCTCGATCCGAACCAGAAGCACGAAGTGCGTAACCTCATCAAGCGCATGGGAGCGAACAAGGCGATCATCTTCTCCACCCACATCCTCGAAGAAGTCGACGCAGCCTGCTCGCGCGTCATCATCATCGATCGGGGCAAGATCGTCGCAAACGGAACGCCGGACGAGCTGCGCCGCCGCTCGCAGCTCGCCGGTGCGGTGTCGGTGGTGGTCTCCGGGATCACCGCGACACAGTTGAGCGAGGGGTTGAGCGCCATCGAGTGCGTCGCGCGCGTGGAAACGCTGGTCGAGACGCCCGAGCAGGCAACGGTGCGTGCTTATCCGCGCACGCCCGAACGCAAACCCGAGCTGGTGCGCGCGGTGATGGAACTCATCGCGCAACGCCAATGGCGCATCGAGGATCTGCGCACCGAAGAGGGCCACTTCGACGAGGTGTTCCGCTCGATCACGCTACCCGACACGATGAAGGAGGCGCGGCCATGAGCGGCTTCTTGAACTCTGGTGCGTCCTTCCCCTCACCCCCAACCCCTACCCAGGAACCTGCCCGCCGCGCGGGCACACAACGCTCCCCTCTCCCACCGGGAGAGGGGTTGGGGGTGAGGGAAGAGGCGCCACGCGAGGTTCCAGGGCGCAAGTCG
>WYBJ01000290.1 GCA_011525945.1 Burkholderiaceae bacterium
AGAAATACAACAGCAGCACGATCACCGCGCCCATGCTGCCATAGGTCTTGTTGTAGCTCGCGAACGTCTGAACGTATAGCGCGAAGGCGGCCGAAGCCGCGATCCAGACCACTACGGCCAGCACCGCACCCGGCGTGACGAGCCGAAACGGCTGTCTGAGATTCGGGCCCGCGTAGTACACCATCGACACCACCAGGATAAGCAGGAACACGATCAACGGCCATCGTATCCAACCCCACAGAACAATGACAAGCGAATCGAGCCGCACGTAATGTGCCGCCCAGGTGAGCAACTCCGGCCCGGTGATCAGCATCGCCGTCGCAATTACCAGCATGACGGCGAGGGCCAGCGTATAGAAAAGCGAGACGAGGATGCGCCTCCAGAGTGCGCGCCGCTCGCGCACTTCGAACACCACATTCAGAGCATTCATCGTGCCGAGCACGGCCGCGGACGCCGACCAGACTGCGAGCGCCACCGCCGCCGACATTAACCCACCGCGCGGCCTTTCGACCTCGGACACGACCGTGTTCACCAGATCCATCGCCTGGTCCGGCAACATGTAAGCCGCCTGCTCGCGCAGCCAATCGAACATCTCGGGAACGCCCAGGAAGCCTAGCAGTGTGATGAGGAAGACAAGGAAGGGAAACATGGAGAAAAGCAGCCGATATGCCAAGGCCGCGGCATAGGTCGACATGTCGTGCCGATTGAAGTTCGCAAGCGCCTCCTTGAGGATACCGAATGCACTGCGCGCCTTGACCGCCGTGACGCCGCGGGACAAGCTCGACATGACTCGCTCTCCATGCTGCTACCCGCGCCGCGCGGGCTTCGAGAGCAGGATTTCGTCGCCGGGCGGCATACGCCTGTGGGCCTCGCTTACGTTGGTTTGCCAGTGTGCGGAGCTTAGCGCAAATCGCATGCGGCAGATTGCCCCGGGTGGTGCGCCTATCCGCCCTGCTATGGTGTAAAGTCCGCTCGCGCCATCCAACGCGTGGCTGCGGGCAGCAGCGAGGCGATGCCGAGCAGGCGCAGCGAGATGGCGCGAGCGCTGCATATGTGCGGCAATCAGATGTTCGGCACAACAGGAGAAGAGCACCATGCCCGTGCAATTCGTTCGATTGGCGATGAGCGCTTCGGTTACGCTGGTTGCCTGTGCGTTGAGCCACGACCCGGCGGTGGCACAGAGTTATCCCACCCGGCCGGTCTCGTTCATCGTCCCCTATGGGCCAGGCAGCGGCAACGACATCATCGCGCGCTTGATCTCGCAGAAGATCGGCGACAGCATGGGACAGCCCCTGGTAGTCGAGAACCGCGGCGGGGCGGCCGGTGCAATCGCCACCGAACTCGCTGCCAAGGCCGCGCCCGACGGTCACACCATCCTCATCGCCAGCACGAGTCAGACCATCAATCCTTATGTGACCAAGGTCAACTATGACCTGCAGAGGGATTTTGCCGCAATCATCGTCCCGGCGATGACGCCCTATGTGCTCGCCGTCCCGAGTACATCGGCGGCGAAGTCGATCAAGGAGCTGGTCGCGCTGTGCAAGGCCAATCCGGGCAAGTTCAACTATGCCGGGACTTTCGGCTCGGCGTCGCATTTCATGGGCGAGATGCTCAAATCGGCGGGCAAGGTCGATATCTCGCTCGTCTCGTACAAGAGCACCAGCGACGCGATCGCCGACGTGATCGCGAACCGGGTGGGTATCTGGTTCACAACCAGTCCGACCGGCGTCCCGCTCGCCAAGGGCGGCAAGGTGCGCATCATCGGTGTCTCGGGCAAGGAACGCCTGCCGGCGCTGCCGGATGCGCCGACGATGGTCGAGGCCGGCTTTCCGACGCTCGACGTCGGTGTCAATTACTACGTACTGACGGCTGCGAAATCACCGGAGTCGGCGGTGCAACGCCTGAATCGGGAGTTTCACAAGGCGCTGTCGAGCGCGGACGTGAAGGATAAGCTCTCCGCGCAGGGTGTGGTGGCGATGGTAACGACCCCGGACGAGGCGAGCAGGATGCTGCGCGACGAGATCGAGAGGTGGGGACGGGTTGTCAGGGAGTCCGGCGTTAAGATGCAGTGAGGGTCCGGCGGCACGCGTTGCCGGCGGGCGCGAGCGAGGGCCTATCGGCAAACAGTAGTGACCCCGCTATCATAGGGGCCGTACACGCGGGTGAACGCCCTGCGGCGCCGGCCCGCCCCGGTTTGCTCAACAGTGGGAGGAATCTCATGTCGTTCTTTGGTTCGGACACGACAATGCGCGCACCATTGGTCGTTGCCAGCGCGTTTATCCTGAGCTGCGGCATGGCGTTTACGGCGCATGCCCAGCAGGTCGTATCGATCGTCACCTCCTTCCCCAAGGATCTCACCGGCGTCTACAAGAAGGCCTTCGAGGCGAAGAACCCGGGCGTGACCGTCGAGGTGCTCAACAAGGGCACATCGGCTGCAGTGGCGTTCGTGCGTGAAGCCCCGGCAGGCAACAAGCCGGATGTCTTCTGGGCATCGTCGCCGGATGCATTTGAAGTGCTTGCCTCGGAGAAACTGCTGCAGAAGTTCGACGGCGCCAACGCCAAGGTGCCCGCCAAGATCGGCGAATACCCGATCAACGATCCCGACGGCTACTACTACGGCCAGGCGCTCGCCGGCTATGGCCTCATGTGGAACACGCGCTACATGAAGGCGAACAAACTGCCGCAACCCAAGGAGTGGGCTGATCTGGTGAAACCGGTGTATTTCAGCCATGTCGCGACCTCGTCGCCGTCGCGTTCCGGCACGACTCACCTCACCGTGGAAACGATCCTTCAGGGCGAAGGCTGGAACGAGGGCTGGCGCCAGGTGCTGGCAATCGGCGGCAATTGCGCCGCGATCACCGAGCGCAGCTTCGGCGTACCCGACGGCGTCAACAACGGCCAGTTCGGCATCGGCATCGTGATCGACTTCTTCGGCCTGTCGGCACGCGCCTCGGGCTTTCCGATCGAATTCATCTACCCGTCGGTGACGGCGATCGTCCCGGCCAACATCGGCTTGATCGCCGACGCGAAGAACCCGGAACTGGCGAAGAAGTTCATCGCCTTCGCGCTCTCGCCCGAAGGCCAGCAACTGCTGTTCGACGCGAAGATCAGCCGCCTGCCGGTACTGCCCGAGATGTACGAGAAAGCGCCCGCGGGCTACCCTAACCCGTTTGGCGGCAAGATCACCGCCAAAGTGAAGTTCGATCCCGAGCTGTCGCGGTCGCGCTATTACGTCATCAACAGCCTGTTCGATCACACCGTCACCTTCCGTCACAAGGAGCTGGTCGCCGCGACCAAGGCGATCCACGATGCCAGCGCGAAGCTCGCGTCAAAACCCAATGCGAAAGGCGAAGCGTTACTCAAGCAGGCGCGCGAGATTGCCTATACGCCGGTGTTGAGCGCCGAGAAGGTCCAGGACAAGGAGTTTCTCAAGCTCTACAGCGCCTCGAAGCGCGATGCAATGAAGACCAAGACCGTGACCGCGCTGGAAGAGGAGTGGGGCAGCCAGGCACGCAAGAACTACGAGCGCGCGCAGGAACTGGCCGGCCAGGCCGCCGCGCTCGCGCGCTGATGCACAAGGGGCTCCTTCGCTCCTCACTCCCAGCCCCTCTCGCCATGCGTGAGGGGCGTCGATGGCGCGATAGAGCGCAATGGCAGCCGAAGAATCGGCCGGCACCATAGCTGCCACGCCCGCCTGGTCTGGCGAGCATTCGTACGCCACGCTCGCGCAGGGGGCGGTTGCGCTCGCGATCGGCGCATTCCTGACGCTGTTTCTCATCGTGCCGGTCGGCACGGTGATATACGTCGCCTTCGCCGACGCCGGTGGCGGCTTCACGCTGGCTCATTTCAACTCCTTCTTTCAGCTCTCGTTGATGCAGGAGTCGTTCTGGAACAGCCTCTATGTCGCCGTGATGTCGGTGCTGTTCGCGTCGTTCATCGCGCTGCCGCTGGCGTATTTCACGGTGCGCTTTCGCTTCCGCGGCGCGTTGCTTATCCAGACACTCGGCGTGCTGCCGCTCATCATGCCGCCATTCGTGGGCGCAGTCGCGATGCAGCTCATCTTCGGGCGCAGCGGCTCGGTCAACCTGCTGCTGGATGAGTGGTTCGGCGTGAACCTGCCCATCATGGAAGGGCTCAACGGGGTCATCTTCGTCGAAGCGCTGCATTATTTCCCGTTCATCCTGATGAATCTCGTCGTCGCACTCAACAACATCGACAGTGCGATGGAGGAATCTGCCCAGAACCTGGGCGCGAGCGGCTTGCGCCTGTTCCGGCGCATCGTCTTTCCGCTCGCGATGCCCGGTTATGTGGCCGGCGCCTCGCTTGTTTTCGTAAAAGTGTTCGACGATCTCGGCACGCCGCTCGTACTCAATGTGACGAACATGCTGGCGCCGCAGGCGTACCTGCGTATCACCTCGATCGGATTGGAGGATCCGATCGGCTACGTGATCAGCGTGCTGATGATCGCGTTCTCGCTCGTCGCGCTGTGGGCATCCGCCCTGGCACTGCGGGGGCGCGATTATGCGACTCTGCAACGCGGCGGATCGAGCCTTGGCAAGCGTATCCTGAGCCCATGGCAATCGGTGCTCGCGTATACCTGGATTGCATTCGTGCTTTTGCTGGTGCTCTCGCCACACATCGGCATCCTGCTGCTGTCATTCGCCAAGGTCTGGAGCTTCAGCGTACTGCCCGATTCCTTCACGCTCGAGCACTACGCCACTGTCTTCCGCGATTCGCAGCAGATGATCACCAATACGCTCCTCTACTGCGGCATCGCCGCACTGCTCGACGTGATCCTGGGCACGGCCATCGCGTATCTCATCCTGCGGACACGCCTGCCCCTGCGCAACTCGCTGGATTTCATGGCGAGCGCCGCGCTCGCAATCCCGGGAGTGGTACTTGCCATCGGTTATCTGCGTACGTTTCGCGGCGTGGAGATCCCGTTCACGAGCGAACTTCTGACCTCGTCCTGGATCCTGCTCATGCTCGCCTACACCGTGCGCCGCCTGCCATATGCCCTACGATCGTGTGTCGCCGCGCTGCAGCAGTTGCACGTCTCGCTGGAGGAAGCAGCCGAGAACCTCGGCGCGGGCAAGATGCGTACGATCCGGCGGATCGTCGTGCCGCTGATGGCCGGGGGCATGCTCGCCGGTTTTGTCACGAGCTTCATGACGGCGGCGGTCGAGCTTTCCGCAACCATCATGCTCACGACCTCACAAAGCAACGCACCCATGTCGTATGGCATTTATCTCTACATGCAATCCGCAGCCGGGCGCGGCCCGGGTGCGGCGCTGGGGGTTCTCGCCGTGCTGCTGGTCGCGGTGGGCACGTATCTCTCGCACCGTATCCTGCGCAGTCGCGCCACCGAGCTCGAGACACGGATGTAGGCCAGACGCCAGGGCCTTCGAAGGACGAGTCGAATGCAGAACAAGGTCAAGGTGGAGGCGCGCAACATCGCGGTGAGCTACGGCGCCACACAAGTGCTACGCGACATCAATCTCGTGGTGGAACCGGGCGAGTTCTTCGCGCTGCTCGGGCCTTCGGGCTCGGGCAAGTCGACCCTGCTGCGGCTGATCGCAGGATTCAACCGCGCTCAATCGGGGCAATTGCTGATTGGCGAGGTCGATGTCTCGCGTGTGCCGCCGTGGCGTCGCAACGTGGGCATGGTGTTCCAGAACTATGCGCTGTGGCCGCACATGAGCGTGTGGCAGAACGTCGCGTTCGGCCTGGAGGAGCGCAGGCTCGCCAAGGCGGTCATCGCGCAGAAAGTGCAGGCGGCACTGGCATTGGTGAATCTCGCGGAGTATGCGAACCGCCGGCCGAGTCAGCTCTCGGGCGGGCAGCAGCAACGGGTGGCGCTCGCGCGCACGCTCGCGATCGAGCCCGATGTGTTGCTGCTCGACGAGCCGCTGTCGAACCTCGACGCGAAGCTGCGCGTGCATATGCGCGATGAGCTGCGCCAGTTGCAGCGCAACCTGGGAATCACCACCATCTTCGTCACTCACGACCAGGAAGAAGCAATGACCACGGCCGATCGGATCGCGGTCATGGACCAGGGCATCATCCAGCAACTCGGCACACCGATGGACTTGTTCGACAATCCGGTCAACCGCTTCGTCGCAAATTTCGTCGGCAGCATCAACCTGCTGCCTGGCACGATCCGCTCGGCCGATGACGGGGTGGTCAGACTGAGCTCGCCTTGCCTGGGTGAGATCTCGCTGCCGCTTCGCTCGCAGATTCAGACCGAGCGCACGCTTGACATCGGTTTTCGTCCGCATGCCGCGCAGCTGCAGGCGCCCGACTCGGCACGCGTCGGGGACTGTGTATGGGCGCAAGGCATCGTGGCCGACTTCGAGTTTCTCGGTGAATTCGTGCGCTACCACGTCCGCGTCGCCGACTCGCGCCTGGTCATCGACCAGCCGCATCGCACCGGACATGCGCTGTTCGCCGTCGACAGCACCGTCGCAGTCGGCATACCGCCCGCCGAGCTACGGCTGATCCAGGGCTGAGCAAGCCGGCTTTCGTCTCCCCGCGGGTTCGCCGGCAGCCGGATAGACGAATATGCGGCGGCGAGCATGCGATTTCCTTCACTGCCGTGAGGGATCTCGCTAAACCTCGCCGCAAGCTTCTGCGCGCGCTAGTATGGCGCCCTATGGCAATTCGAGTGGAAAGCTATGCGGGCTATCGCGGCGAACAGGAGCCGCACGCCTTCTGGCTCGGCGCGCGGCGCCTGGAGGTGCTGGAGATTGTCGACCGCTGGATCGGACCCGAGCAGCGCTGGTTCAAGGCGCGTGCCGACGATGGCGATCTTTACATCCTGCGTTACGACGAAATCCCGGACGTCTGGGAGCTCGCCGCATTCACGCGTTCGGATCGGATTTGAATCGCGGCGTCATTTCAGCGGCGAGGGAACCCCCGCCGGCAATGGCGTGCGATCGACGTTGAGGCACATCGACACCAGCCCATAGAAGCCGTTCACTGCGATCAGGTCGAACACACCGCGCTCGCCGAAACGCTCCAGAGCACGCTTGTAGGTGGCATCGCTCACCCCATGCGTCTCGTGCAATTCGTGCGAGAAATCGTAGATGGTCGCCTCGTCCGCATTCATGGCAGCCGGCCTGCGCCCTTCGGCGATATCTTGCGCAATCACCGGATCGAGCCCGGCCTCGAGCGCGAGGCGACAATGCGCGTGCCACTCGTACTGAGAGGTCCAAAAGCGCGCCGTGATAAGGATCGCGAGTTCGTTCAACCTGGCTGGCAACGAGCTGCGAAAGCGGATCTCCTCGCCCAGGCGCTGCACGCAATCGCCGATGCTTGGGCTGCGCAGCCAGATATTGAACGGCCCGCCGAGCGGCCCGGCGCCTGCCGCACCCGAGCCGGCGATCTTGGAACGTGGTCCGGAGCGAATTGCATCGTAGAGCTTGCGCTGCTCGGGGGTGAGAGTCTCCGCCGGAAGCAGCTTGAAGCGGCGCGTATCGGCGATGCCGCCGGTGTTATCGGATGCGCTCATCGGTCCCTCCTCACGTGGCAAACTGTTAAATTAGCACGAGCAGGAGAAAAGCGGGCGCACACGCATACTCGGCGCATACTGTCACGCGGGGAACATCATGACGGGTAACAAAGGCCGGCTGGACGAGATCGTTCGAGGAGCGCGGCGCAATGCCGAGCAGCGCGCCGCCGGCTACCGCGAGCAGGCGCTGAAGATGTACCCTTGGGTGTGCGGCGTATGCGGTCGTGCGTTTACGCAAAGCAATCTGCACTTGCTCGAAGTCCACCACAAGAACGGCAACCACGACGACAACCCATCCGATGGCAGCAACTGGGAGCTGCTCTGCACGTATTGCCACGAGCACGAGCATTCCAAACTCAAGGACTCGGTGGGCCGAGAAGGAAACACTGCGGCCGCCGCGCCGGCCACCCACAACCCCTTCGCGGATCTCAAAGCCCGATTGGATGCAAAGAAGTCCGGCTCGCCCTGAGCGCCGGTGCGAATCGACCGGCTTCTAGCGAGGAAAGATCTCGCTGGGAATTTCGAGCGCCTGCTCGACGGCTCCTGCTCGCTGCGCGCGGTGGAAACGCGATAAGGGAGTTGCAACGGGCTGACATGCGCCGCGGTGTTGCGTTCCCACCGTCTGGCGGTCGTAGTCCCGGCTGCTGGTAGAATCGATGCGTTCGCGCGCACCTGCCGTGAATTTGCAATCGGTGATGTGCTCGCACGGAAAAGCACGAACGCGTACGACCGTCGTGCGCTGGGGTTGGCGGGCATGACGGGTGCATCGCATCGGATTCGATCTTACGGCTCCGACAATGGGCGAAACTGAGGACTTTTTCGATCTGTATCGACACGGATTCGTCCGCGCCGCGGTCGCCGTCCCCGAAGTCCGCGTCGCCAATACCGAGTTCAATATCGCTCAGACCGCCCGGCTGCTGGGTGAGGCGGCCGTTCAGGGCGCCTGCCTGACCGCCTTTCCCGAGCTCGGCATCACCGGGTACACCTGCGACGATCTTTTCCACCAGCAGGCGTTGCTGCAAGCCGCCCGGCGCGCCTTGCAGACATTGCTGGAAGCCACTCGCGCGCACTCTATGCTCGCCATCTTCGGCGTCCCCTTGCAGGTCGAGGGCACGCTCTACAATTGTGCGGTCGTGGCATGTCGTGGGCGCATCCTCGGTGTGGTGCCGAAGACCTACATCCCGAACTACCGCGAGTTCTACGAGCTGCGCCAATTCACCCCCGGCGACGCCTGCCGGGCCGATGCGATCAGCCTGTGCGGGCAGGATGACATCGCGTTCGGAACCGAGCTACTGTTCCGTGCCACGGATCTTCCCCAACTCACGGTTCATGTCGAGATCTGCGAAGATCTGTGGGCGCCTATTCCGCCGTCATCGTACGGCGCGCTCGCCGGGGCGACCGTTCTGGTGAACCTGTCGGCATCGAACATCGTCATCGGCAAGGATTCGTACCGGCGCCTGCTGGCATCGAGCCAGTCTGCGCGCTCGATTGCCGCTTATCTGTACTGTGCCTCCGGCTACGGCGAATCCACCACGGATCTCGCCTGGGACGGCCACGGTTTCATCTACGAGAACGGCACGCTGCTGGCCGAATCCGATCGCTACTGCTACCAATCTCAGCTCACCTGTGCCGATATCGACCTCGACCGCCTCGCGGCCGATCGCATGCGCCAGAACACGTTCGCGCAGGCGGCGCTGCGCCACCGGAGAAGCCTCGGCGTGTTTCGTACGGTCGAATTCAAGCTCGAGCGTCCGGGAAAGCGAGTTGTGTCGCTGGCGCGCAGCTACGACCGCTTCCCGTATGTACCGAGCGAGGCGAGGACGCGCGCCGTGCGTTGCGCCGAGATCTACCAGATCCAGGTGCAGGGTCTGGTGAAGCGCATGCAGTCGATGCAGGCACGTAAGCTCGTGATCGGCGTCTCGGGCGGACTCGACTCCACTCATGCCCTCCTGGTGTGCGCGCGCGCCATGGATGTACTGAAGCTGCCGCGTGCCGAAATCATGGCGTACACCATGCCAGGGTTTGCCACCGGCGAGCGCACGTTGAGCCAGGCGCATCGCTTGATGAAAGCAATCGGAGCGCGCGCGCACGAGATCGACATCCGGCCGTCATGCCTGCAGATGTTGAAGGATATCGAGCACCCGTACGCCCATGGCGAGCCGCTATTCGACGTGACGTTCGAGAACGTCCAGGCGGGCGAGCGCACCAGTCACCTGTTCCGGCTGGCAAACCAGCACGGCGCACCGGTGGTCGGAACGAGTGATCTCTCCGAGCTCGCGCTCGGCTGGTCGACCTACGGCGTGGGCGACCACATGGCGCATTACCACGTCAATGCGAGCATCCCCAAGACGCTGATCCAATACCTGGTGCGCTGGGTGGCGGCAACCGGCGAGCTCGGCGCGGATGCTTCCGCCGTGCTGCACGAGATCGTCGACACCGACATCAGCCCGGAGCTCGTACCTGGCGGTGGCGAAGACCAGCCTGGTCAGTTATCCGAGGCGACCGTCGGACCCTATGAGCTGCAGGATTTCTGCCTCTACTACGTGCTGCGCTTCGGCTACGCGCCCACCAAGGTCGCCTACCTCGCGCACCGCGCCTGGTGCGATCGGCGCTCAGGCGTCTGGCCGGACGTGCCACAGGAGAAGCGCAACGAGTACTCGCTCGCAGACATCAAACGTTGGCTGCAGGTGTTCCTGCGACGCTTTTTTCAGTTGAGCCAATACAAGCGTAGCTGCATCGCCAACGCACCGAAGGTAGGCTCCGGCGGATCGCTCTCGCCGCGCGGCGACTGGCGCGCACCGAGCGACGCCGAAGCCGAAATATGGCTCGCACAGTTGGACGAGATTCCGGGTAAACCTGCTCGATCCTGAACGGGGAGACCTAGCGTGTTCATCGAAAAGCGGCTTGAACGATTCGCCCAGCACCGCATGGCCACGGCGCCGGTGCCGATGCGCCTGCAACTCTGGAATGGCGTCGCATACGACCTTGGCCCGAAGCCGGCGGTCACCGTCAAGGTCAAGGGACCGTCGGCGGTGAAGGCGCTGGTCGGCGCCGATTTCTCCGAGCTGGGTGAGGCATTCATTCACGAGCAGATCGACGTCGAAGGACCGATCACGGAGGCGATGCGTGCCGCCGATGCGCTGGTGCACGGAAGCCGGCCGAATGCAGCCACATGGACCCGGCTGCATCGCGTGCTCGGGCATTCGCGCAGACAGGACGCCAAAGCGATCGAGCATCATTACGACGTATCGAACGAGTTCTACCAACTTTGGCTCGACCGCAACATGGCTTACTCGTGCGGCTATTTTCACCGAGACGACGATACGCTCGATAGCGCACAGATACAGAAATTCGAGCACATCTGCCGCAAGCTTATGCTCGCGCCCGGCGAACGGCTGCTCGACATCGGCTGCGGTTGGGGAGGGCTCATCGTGCATGCAGCCCGCAATCACGGTGTACACGCGCTCGGCATCACGTTGTCGCACAACCAATTCGATTATGTCCGCAATCGCATCGCGCGCGAAGCACTGGCCGATCGTGTGCGCGTGGAGCTCATGGACTATCGCGACGTGCCGGAGAACGAGAAGTTCGACAAGATCGCGAGCGTGGGCATGTTCGAGCACGTTGGGCTCACCAATCTGCCCGTTTACTTTCGCAAGATCGAGCGCTTGCTGGCCGACGACGGCCTGGTAATGAATCACGGCATCACCACCATGGATCCGCAGAGCCGCGCGGTCGGATCGGGGGCGGGTGCGTTCATCGACCGCTACGTCTTTCCCCACGGCGAGTTGCCGCACCTGAGCCTCGCGATCCGGGCGCTCAGCGAGCAGAACCTGGAAGCGGTCGACGTCGAGTCGCTGCGGCATCATTACGCCAAGACGCTCGGCTTCTGGGTGTCGCGCCTGGAGTCGGCGCAGACCAAGGCGCGCGAGCTGGTCGGCGAGCGACGCTATCGGACGTGGCTGGTCTATCTCGCTGGCTGTTCGCACGCTTTCCACAGCGGCTGGATTTCGCTGCATCAGATCCTGGCAGCGAAGGCCAGCCGTAAAGGCATGAAGCCGCTGCCATGGACGCGCGAGCACCAGTACCGGCCCGCGCTACGGGCGACAAACGAGGCCGGCGCAACGTAAGGGAAGGTGAGGCAGTGAAACAGGCATGGTTTGACCCGCAAATGCGGGCGCGCGCAATTCTCACCCTGGCTGCCGCACGCGTGGTACGGCGTCGAGCAGCCGCGTGCGTTGCCGTTTCGCTCGTTTCCCGAATGCGCGGCGATCACGCATGAGTGGTTCCTTGGCTCCGCTGCTACGCCCGCGCGCCATCGCGATCGTCGGCGCGTCCGCCGACTTGCGCAAGGTGAATGGCCGCCCGCTCAAGTTCCTACTCGACAAACAGTACGCGGGCGCGATCTATCCGATCAACCCGAGGTATGACGAAATCGCCGGGCTTGCCTGCTATCCCGATGCGGCAGCGATCCCCGGTGAGGTCGATCTCGCCATCGTCGCCGTACCGGCGGCGATCGTTCCCGCCGCGATCGACGATCTCGGCAGGAAGCGCGTGCGGGCCGCGGTGATATTCAGCTCGGGTTTTGGCGAGCTCGGTGCCGAGGGTGCGAAGCTCGAAGCCGAACTCGTGGCGCGGGCACGAGCGGCGGGCATACGCATCTGCGGCCCGAACTGCCTCGGGATCGTGAACGCATTCGATCGCGTGATGGCGAGCTTCGGCCAGTACGCCGACGGCCCCACGCCACCGGGTCCGGTGGCGTTCGTCACCCAGTCGGGTGCTTTCGGTACAGCAATCGCCGCGCTGGCTCGCCGGCGCGATCTCGGGCTGGGTTACTTCGTCAACACCGGCAACGAGGTCGATGTCAGCTTCGCCGAAGTGATGCAGGAGGTGCTGGCGGATGAGCGCATCCGCGTCGGCGCCGGCTACATCGAGGGGTTCAAGGACGGAGTCGAACTCGTTCGGGTCGCCGAGCAGGCGCTCGCACTCGGCAAACCCCTGGTGCTCACCAAGGTCGGCCGAACGGCATCGGGCGCGCGCGTCGCGGTCTCGCATACCGGGTCGCTTGCGGGAGAGGATCGGGTATTCGCCGGTGTCGCGCGGCAATTCGGCATGGTGCGCGCACGCAACGAAGAGCACATGCTCGACCTGGTGGAAGTGTTCGCCTTCTGCGACCTGCCGGCCGGCGATGGCATCGGCATCGTCACCCAGTCGGGCGGGGCGGGCGTGCTCATGGCCGATCGCGCCGAAGAACTCGATCTCGTCTTGCCTCAGCTCGCCGCGGCGACGACAGACGAGATGCGCGCCGCCATCCCGGGTTTCGGCACTGCGGCCAACCCGGTCGACATCACCGGCCAGTTCGTGTCCGAACCGCAGCTCCTCGAACGAAGCGTTGCGATTCTGTTGTCCGATCCGAACGTGCATGTCGGCATCGTCTGGATCCAGCTTATGGATGCGCACGTCGCCACGCTGCTCGAAATTTTTCGGCATATCAAGGCCGCCGCAAGCAAGCCGTTCATCGTGTGCTGGGTGGCGGCACCGGATGAGGCGCTGCGCGGATTGCATGCGCTCGGCATTGCCGTTCTGCGCGGCGCCGAACCGGCCATCGATGCGGTCGCGGGGCTATGCCGGTATGCCGCGGCGCGGCGTGCCTGGGTCGCGCGGGAGACGATGCGCAGTCCCTTGGTGTCATTCGAGCTCGCCGAGCTGCCGCTCGCGGCTGGCCAGGTCGGGACGCTGGCTGCTCAGGCGCTGTTGACTGCCATCGGCGTGCCGTGTCTCCCGGTGCATATCGCGCACAGCGCCGAGGAGGCGGCGCGCACTGCGCGCGCATTCGAGCGACCGGCGGCGCTGAAGATCGAATCGCCTGACATTGCGCACAAGACGGAAGCCGGCGGTGTGCGCCTCGGGCTCGATAGCGAGGCTTCGATCCGCGCCGCCTACGCCGAGATCGTGGTTAACGCGGCTGCCCGCGTTCCGCACGCACGCATCGATGGCGTGGCGGTACAACCGATGGCGCCGCCGGGCGTCGAGCTCGTTATCGGTCTGCAGCGCGATGCGGTGTTCGGCATTGTCGTCATGGTGGGGCTCGGCGGGATTCTGATCGAAGTGCTGCGTGATGTGGTGTTTCGCAAGGCACCGGTGACGCCGGCGCAGGCGCTTGCCATGCTGGACGAGTTGCAAGCCCGCGCCGTGCTCGACGGCGTGCGCGGGAAGCCCGCGGTCAGCAAGGCCGCGATCGCCGATCTGCTGGTACGCGTCTCCTTGTTTGGTGCGAAGCACGCCGCGCGGTTACGCGAGCTCGATCTCAACCCGGTGATTGCGGCGGGATTGACGCTGTACGCGGTTGACTGGCTGCTGCTGCTGGACGCTCACCACCCGAGCACGTAGGCCGGCCGGCGCGGATCGGCCCCGCCGGG
>WYBJ01000291.1 GCA_011525945.1 Burkholderiaceae bacterium
CCCCCAACCCCTCTCCCGGTGGGAGAGGGGAGCGTTGTGTGCCCGCGCGGCGGGCAGGTTCCTGGGTAGGGGCCGGGGGTGAGGGAACAGCCCGCATGCCCCGATTCCCGAGCACCTCGCTATACAGATGACAGCGCACGCAGCGCTCCGACCCGCTCGCGGTGAGATCGGGCGCGCGCACGCGGCAAGGCGGTTGCGCATAGTCGCAACGATCGGCAAACCGGCAGCCGACGAACTCCTGCGCCAGCGACGGGACACTGCCTCCGATCACGGACAGCATCCCCCCGCGTTTGCGCGGCGTCGGCAGCGACTCGAACAGCTTGCGCGAATACGGGTGCTGCGGATCGGCGAAGAATGCCGCGCTCGGCGCCGTCTCCACGATCTGCCCCGCATACATCACTCCGACCCGATGCGCAGTCCCGGCGACCACCCCCAGGTCGTGCGTGATCAGCAGCATCGACATGCCGCGCGTGCGTTGCAACTCGCGCAGCAGGTCGAGCACTTGCGCCTGGATCGTCACGTCGAGTGCCGTGGTGGGCTCGTCGGCAATCAACAGATCGGGCTCGCAGGCGAGCGCCATGGCGATCATGACGCGCTGGCGCAATCCGCCCGAGAGCTGGAAGGGAAACTCGTTCAGGCGGCGCACGGGATCCGGCACTCCGACCGAGTCGAGCAGCTCGCGCGCCTTGCGCTGCGCCTCGCGCGTACCCATCTCGGTATGTTGCTCGAGCACCTCCACGATTTGCGCACCGATCGTGAGCACCGGATTGAGCGAGAGCATGGGCTCCTGAAAGATCATGCCGATGCGAGCGCCGCGAACCGATCGCATCTCGGTCTCGGCCAGTTGCAGCAGGTCGATGCCATCGAGGATGACGCGCCCGTCCATCACGTAGCCCGCGTCGGGAAGGAGGCGCATGACCGAAAGCGCAGTGATCGATTTGCCGCAGCCCGATTCGCCCAGCAATGCGAACGTCTCCCCGCGCCGGATCACGAGGCTCAGGTCATCGACCGCACGCACGGGCTCTGCACCCGTATCGATCCAGGTGGACAGATTCTCGATTGCGAGCAGCGGTTCGCTCACGCGCGTGCGGCTCCAGGGCGGGCGCGCCGCAACCGCAGCGGCTTCACGATCGCGACCCTCGGATCGAATGCGTCGCGCACCGCGTCGGCGAACAGGTTCGCCGCGAGCACCAGCGAGAACATGAAGACGAAGGCCGCAGCCAATGACCACCACACCATGGGATCGCGCGCCATCTCCAGGCGGGCGGCATTGATCATGGTGCCATAGCTGATCATCGAGGGGTCGACACCGACGCCGACGTAGGACAGTACGGCCTCGGCCAGCACGAGGCCGCTGAACTCCATTACCACCGCGATCAGCACGATGTGCATCACGTTGGGCAGGATGTGGCGCAGGATGATGCGTAGATGGCTCACGCCGAACGCCTGCGCCGCCTGGATGTAGTCGAGCTCGCGCATCTTCAGCGTCTCGCCGCGCAGCAGGCGACACAGACTCGTCCAACTCGTCACGCCGAGAATCGCGCACAAGAACAACAGGCGCAGATCGGCACGCTCGGCGCCCGATGGGAAAAGCTGGGGATGGGTATCGACATACACTTGCATCATCAGTACTGCGGCCGCGATCAGCAGCACGGCCGGAATCGAATTGAGTGTGGTGTAGACGTACTGGATCACGTCGTCTGCCCATCCCTTGAAGTACCCGGCCGCGATGCCGAGCAGGATGGCAAAGGGCAGCATCACGAGCGTGGTCAGCGTGCCGATCACAAGCGCGGTGCGAATGCTCTTGAGCGCCTGGTAGAGCACGTCCTCGCCGACCTTGCTGGTGCCGAGCACGTGGTATTTCGCGGCCAGCACCGTTGCCGCACCGATCAGAATCAGCATGCAAGCCAGCGTGATCAAGATCGATCGCCACGGCAGCTCGAAGTCGCCACGCGTAAGCGTGCGCCAGACCTGCTCGATGCTCTGCGCGCGAGCGCGCGCGAGCGCCGCGCAGACGAGCATTGCGGCGACGACCCAGACAATGAAGCCCCCCGCAGCACCCGCCAGCGCACGCCTGACGACGTCGGTTCGCCATTCCTCTTCCGGCGCCTTTAGATGCGCGCCGCCGTAACGCAGCCGAGGAAAGGCGCGGATTTGCCGGCCGTCGGGCAACTCGATCGTTTCGCGCGCGAAAAGCCGGTAAGCGAGCGGCGCCGAGTAGGTCTTCTCGTTGCGCACCTTGAGCGGGCGCAGCACGGCATCCAATACGCTGCTGACTTCAACCGCGTAGCTCGTCTTGCCTGCGGCATCATCGATCCGGGCTCGACAGTGCAACGAATCGAGCAAGCCGAACACGACGAAGAACGCCAGCACGACCAGGCCCACCATGCCCGGCGCACTGTGAGCCACGCGCCGCCAGGGTTGACGCAAGTGCTCGTGCCGTCGCACGTACACCACTGCGACCGCAATGGCAATCACCAGCACGTACACCAGCGCATCGGTCCAGAGGATGACAGGCTCGAAGGGCATGAGCGGCTCTAGCACCTACCCGCTGCGGCGGGCAGGTTCCTCGCCGGGGGTCGTGGATCGCGAAGATGGAGCGGCCTGCCGGACATATCTCGAAAGGCCGCTACGCGAGACGCACGCGCGGATCGACCAGGGTGTACGAGATGTCGGTGAGCAGCAGACCGACGATGTAGAGCACCGCACCCAGGAACACCATCGAGCGCACGACGGCGAAATCCTGCGACTGGATGGCATCGATGGTGTACGAGCCAAGCCCGGGAATGCCGAAGAACGACTCCATCAGGAGGCTGCCGAGGAAGAGCATTGGTATCACCACCACCGCGCCCGTGAGGATCGGGATCATGCCGTTCTTGAGCACGTGCCGGAACAGGACGACCGACTCGCGCAGCCCCTTGGCACGCGCTGTACGCACGTAATCCCTGCTCATCTCCTCGAGGAATATCGTGCGATACCAGCGCGAGCCCGCGCCGATGCCGCTCACCACGCCGATCAGCACCGGCAGCACGACGAACTTGAACGCGTCTGGCCCGCCTGCGAACCCGGAAATCGGCACCAGGTGCCACACCTTGCTGACGAGATACTGCCCGCCGATGATGTAGAACAAGGCCGAGATCGACATCATGGCCACGCAGCTCACCACACCCCAGAAATCGAGATAGGTCGCGCGAAAGAACGCCATCAGGAGCGCGAACGTGATGTTGACCGCGATGCCGACGATGAATACCGGCACAGCGAGCGCAAGGCTCGGACCCATACGCGACCGAATTTCGTGTGCGATGTCGCGCCCGTCGTCGGCGTTGCCGAAATCGAACGCGAATAGCCGCACCGATTTCTCGTAGAAGATCGTGTCGGTCAGTGTCGCCATACCGCCGGCGCTCGCATTCCACAGCAACGGCTTATCGTAGCCGTGCTGGACCTTCCAGCGCTCGATCGCCTCAGGCGTCACACGCTTCGCGCCGAGTTGCATGCGCGCCATGTCATCCGGAGTATTCACGACGAAAAACAGCACGAAAGTGATCAGATTGACGCCGATGAGGATCGGAATAGCGTAAAGCACTCGACGAATGATATAGGCGCTCACGGCGCCTCCCGGGCAGTCGTGCGCTCGCGCCGCCGGTAACTCACCACGGCGGGTGCCGCCAACGCGATCAGCACCAGCACCCCGAGGCCGATCGGCCACACCACCGGCTGATTCCACTGCTCGCGCTTGGCCGCCCGCAGAGCCGGATCGACGCGCTGGTATTTCAGTCCGTTACGCGCGATCTGGTTCGGCTTCGCGTTGTACACCCATTGGTGCGACAAGGTGTAGTCCTTGGGGTGATAGCCGAAGGCCCAGGGTGCGTCCTCGCGCGCGATGCGCAGCATCTGGTCGATGATGGCCTGACGCTCCGGACCGTTGTCGAGATTCTTCATGCGTGCGAACAGTCGATCGTATTCGGGATTCTGATAGTTGGCTGCGTTCTCGCCTTGCGTCTTGGCGCGGCTTTGCGGCCCGTACAACAGGAACATGAAGTTCTCGGGATCCGGGTAATCGGCGTTCCAGCCCAGAAAGAACATCTGCGTGTTGCCACCACGAATCTTTTCTTGGAAACGATTCCAATCGGTGGCGCGGACCTCGAGATGGATGTTGAGCTTCGCGAACTGGCGCCGGTACCACTCGAGGCGCGAGCTGTCGCCCGGGCCACGCGCGACGGTGTCGAGTGCGAGCACGAGGGGCTGGCCGGTCTTGCTGTCGCGGCCATCGGCATAGCCGGCCTGCGCGAGCAATGCGCGCGCGGCTTCAAGGGATTTACGTCGCGGCTTGCCGCCGACCCAGTCGTACACGACCGGGTTGATTCCAGCTTCACCCTCGCGATAGCCGAACAGGCCCGGCGGGATGGGCCCCATCGCCGGGATGCCGCGACCGTTGGCGAAGATGCTGATGAACTCCTCGAAGTCGACCGCGATCGAAATCGCTTGCCGCAGCTTGCGCGCACGGTCGCTCAATCCACCCACCACCGGATCGAAAAAGTTGAACGCCAGATAGTACGTGCTGGTTGCGACCGACGTGCTGAGCGAGATGCCCTTGGCTTCCATCTCGGGCGTGAGCCTGGCGAGTCCTTCGACGCTGAACTGAATCGCCTGATCGAAGTTGTCGGACGCGATGCTGGAGCGGTCGTAATAGCCCTGCAAAAACTTGTTCCAGTACGGGATACCTTCCTTTTCGCGGCTGAAGACGACCCGATCGATAAACGGCATGGTCTGGCCGGCGTCACGCAACAGACCCTTGGCCGCATCGCCCGGCTCACCCTGCGAGGGATACGGCTCGCCGCGGAAATTCGGGTTCCGCTCCAACACCATGCGTGCGTTCGGATCGTTCTCGGTGAGCATATAGGGGCCGGTGCCGACCGGATACCAATCGAACGTGATGTTGCGCCCCTCATTCATGCCGCGCTGCGCGTAGAACTGATCGACCTCGTACGGGATGGGAGCGAAAAACGGCATCGCGAGCCAGTACATGAACTGCGGATACTTGCCCTTGATGCGGATTCGATAGGTGTAGCGGTCGACCACGCTGACGCCGGAGATCTCGTAGGCCCGCAAATCGAGCCAGGGCAGCCCCTTGTCGGCGGCGCCGTAACGCTCGCGATGTGCTGCGACGATCTTGTCGTTGTCCTTGCGCAACTGCTCGGCCAGCTCGCGCAGTCCTTCGATGTATTGGCTCATGTGACCGAAGATCGGCGAGGTCTGGCGCGGATGGGCGAGGCGCTTGATCTGATATACGAAGTCCTCGGCCGTGACCTCGCGCGTACCGGTACTCGGGAAGTCGGCTAAGGTATGGCGCGATGCGATCTCGGTCTCGGCGAGCGACAGGTAGAGCGGTTTGCCAGCCGCGTCGGTGGCGAACGCGGGATGGGGTTGGAAGCGGATTCCGGGACGGATGCGGATCTCGAACTCGGAGCGGGCGACCTTCTCGGGCGGGCTGTCCGAGTCGATCTCGCGCCCCTTGGCATCGAAGTAGCGCACCGTCGGCATCGTCTGGGCGGTGAGCGGGATCAGCTCGTACGGCCGCTTGAGGTAGTGGTATTGCAGCGGCGGCTCGTAGATCTGCGCGATGAAGTCCCACTCGTCCGACGTGTACGACAACGCCGGATCCAACCGCTTGGGACGCTCGACGAAGGCGGTATAGAGCGTGTTGTCTGCGCGCGACGCGGTCGGATAGGGATTGTTCCACAGCGCGTCACCGCAACCAGCCAGCCACGCGAGAACAGCCGCAAGCGCGACGATCCGCACCATCATGGCGGCATTGTAGATCAATGCCATCGCGCGCTCGCCTCGCAGTGCCCTGGTCGCCATCGGCTATAATTTCGAGCGTAACGCGGCGGGCCGTCTCGAAGCGGCAGCCTACCCCTTCAGTTGCACAGTTCCCGCAGTTCCCTTTTGCAGGAGACATGCATGGGATTCCTCGCCGGCAAGCGCTTTCTCGTCACCGGTTTGCTCAGCAGCCGCTCCATCGCGTATGGCATTGCGCGCGCGCTGCACCGGGAGGGCGCAACGCTCGCATTCACCTATCAGGGCGAAGCGATCAAGGAACGGGTCGTGTCGCTGGCCGCCGAGTTCGGCTCCGATCTGCTTTTTCCTTGTGATGTGACGAAAGACGAAGAGATCTCGGCGCTGTTCACGCAATGCGCGCAGCATTGGGATGGGATGGATGGGCTGGTGCACTCGATCGCGTTCGCCCCGCGCGAGGCGCTTTCGGGCGACTTCCTCGATGGCCTGTCACGCGATTCATTTCGCGTCGCGCAAGAGGTGAGTGCATACAGCTTTCCGGCGCTCGCTAAGGCGGCCCTTCCGCTCATGGCCGGCAGGCAGGCGTCTTTGCTCACCCTGAGCTACCTCGGAGCCGTACGCAGCGTTCCCAATTACAACGTCATGGGCCTGGCGAAAGCCAGCCTGGAAGCTTCTGTACGTTATCTCGCTGCTTCTCTAGGCCCGAAGGGGATGCGGGTCAACGCCATCTCGGCGGGCCCGGTCAAGACGCTGGCTGCCGCCGGCATCGGCGGCTTCGGCAAGTTCTTGAGTCACGTCGCCGAACACGCGCCGTTGCGCCGCAACGTCACGATCGAGGACATCGGTAACGCCGCCGCGTTCCTGCTGAGCGGGCTGGCCGCTGGCGTGACCGGCGAAGTGCTCTACGTCGACAGCGGCTTCAGTACGATCGTCGCCGGCATGGCATAGCGCCGAGCGAGCCGAACGACGCGCTCACGAGGGCGCTCGCGGCGCGGGCACGTTCCCGACGAGGAAAGCGTATGAGCTACTGCTTCTTCTCGATCAATTCCGGCTTGACCTTGACCTCGACCCGCTGCTTGAGCGCAGCTACGTAATCGGCCAACTGCTCCTGGCCGACGAGCCGGTTCAGTTGCGCGGCCGCGGCCTTGCGCATCTCGGGCTTGATCTGTGTCGGTTCGCTCACGCGCGAGACGCGAATGAGCTTAAAGCCGCCCTTGGAGCCCTCGGCGCCCGAATACGCCGGCAACTTGGCCGCCTCGGCCCGGAAGATTTCTCGCATCACCGCCTCGGACAGGTCGTGAGGGTTGGAGCGCGTGATGGTCATCGGCTTGCCCCAATCCAGACCCAGGTCCGCACCCTTGCGCAACTTCGCCAGCATGTCCTGCCCCTGGGCCAGCGCGCGTTTGTGCGCCTCCTCCGCCACCAGGCGCTTGCGAATGTCGGTGCGCACCGCCTCGAACGACTGTGTCGAGGCGGGCTTGTGCTCGAGCAGGCGCGCGGCGATGAGCGTCCCCGGAGCGACTTCAACCACCTCGCTGTTACGTTTGTTCTGCAGGACCTCGTCGGAGAACACCGCTTTGAGAAACCGCTCGTTGCCAAGCGGTGAACCGGGTGCGGGCTTGCGCGAAATCCAAGGGCTTTCCTGAACCTTGACGCCGAGCGCCTCGGCCGCAGGCTTGAGCGAGTCCGATTGCTCGTAGGCGATGTTATTGAACTGCTCGGCGAGCTCGGCATAGCGCTTGGAGGCGCGCGCCTTCTTCAGCTCCGCTTCGATCATCGGGCGTACCTGCTCGAAGGGCTGCGCTGTACCGCCCCGAATTCCTTCGAGCTTGATCAGGTGATAGCCGAACTCGGTTTCGATCGGACCTGCTATTTCACCTGGCTTCATGCCGAAAAGCGCGTCATCGAACGGCTTCTTGGTCGCGCCCCGAACGAGAAAACCGAGGTCACCACCGCTTTCCGACGAACCCGGATCCTGCGAATGCTTGCGGGCAAGCTCGCCGAACTGATCGGGATGCGCCCTCGCCTGCTTCAGGAGCTCGTCGGCTTTCGCCTTCGCTGCGGCCTTGGCTTCCGCGCTCGCGCCCGCCGGCACCGACACGAGGATGTGGCGTGCATGGCG
>WYBJ01000292.1 GCA_011525945.1 Burkholderiaceae bacterium
AGGTTCCTGGGTAGGGGAGCGTTGTGTGCCCGCGCGGCGGGCAGGTTCCTGGGTAGGGGAGCGTTGTGTGCCCGCGCGGCGGGCAGGTTCCTGGAGAGGGGAGCGTTGTGTGCCCGCGCGGCGGGCAGGTTCCTGGGTAGGGATCGAGGGTGAGGGAAAAGCTTCACGCTCGTAGGCATGCTGGAGCTTGTCGCCAATCAGGTGGGGCGATCCGTTCGTGTTCGGGCGATGCACGAATGACATCGGTTGTCTGAGGTGCCCTGAGGGCCCGCGGGCTCTCCGCCGGGCGCGACGGGACAGGCGATTACATCTTCGCCTTCTGCTGCCAGGTGGGCATCGGGTAGAGCACCTCGCAGGAGGCCACTTCAAACGGGTAGATGGTGCAGTACTTGCCGCCTTGCGCCTGCATCAGGATGCCCTGCGCATACACGTTTTGCCCATCGGGTCCGAACTTCACACCCTTCCAGGGAACGATCAGCTTGTCTCCGGGGATGTCGGTCGCGGCCAGCGCCTGGCGAATTTTCTGCGGATCGGTCGAACCCGCGCGGTTGATCGCGTCGAGCAGCGTCACGAAGGCGGTGAACACGCGCGCCGGCACATCCGACAGATCGCGGCCGTTGGAGTGCTTCTTGAAGATCTCGTTGACCTTGGCTATGAGCGGGATGTTCTTGCCGAGATCGTCATTGAACGGTGAGCGCGTGATCACCCCTTCCGCATCCTTGCACATGGTCTTCAGGAAAGTCGGATCGGTGTAGCCCGCGTTCTGGGCAATGAGGAGCTTCGGGTTGTAGTCGAGCTGCTTCGAGGTGCGCAGGAAGAGCATCGCATCCGACGTGTACGACGAAGGCAGGAACACGTCGGGTCCGGCTGCTTTGAGGCGCTGCACCTCGGACGTGAGCGAAGTGGTCTTCGCGCGGTAGGAGATGTTCTCCAGAATCTTGTAGCCGCCTTTCTTCGCCAGCGCGACCTGCCCGGTGCCGCTGTCCGTCCCCCACAGCGTGTCTTCGTGCAGGATCGCGACCGAGCCGAGTTTCACGCCCTTTTTCTTCGCGAAGTCTTTCACGAAGTCGAACATGAGCGCGCTGAAGGTGCCGTCGTGCGGCCCGGTGCGGAAGAACCACTTGAAGCCGCGTTCGGTGAGTTTGGGCGAGCTCGACGAGCCGTTGACGAACGGGATCTGGGAGCGCTCGGCGACCTGGCTCGCCGCCTGCGTGACGCTGCTGTAGTAGGCGCCGAAGAGCGCGTGCACCTTCTCTTGCGTGATCAGACGCTCGGCCTCGCTCTGGCCGATCTCGGGTTTGCCCTGGTGGTCGACGGCGATGATGCGCACCGTGGCGCCGCCAAGTCCCGGCAGCCCCTTGCCGGGGCCGAGCGGGACATTGAGGTTCATATCCTCATTGGCGATCTCGACTGCCGTCTTTACGGCGGCGACCGAATCGATTCCGATCTGCGCCACGGGTCCGCTGAGGGGTTCGAGCACGCCGATGACGACCTCCGCAGCGTGGCCGATCGGTGCAAGCGCAAGCGCGCCGAACGCGCTCGCCAGCATCAGGTGACGCTTCATCATGTCTCCTCCTCCTTATTGGGGTTCGGGGTCGACCGAAACCGATGTCACTATCGGGTAGCCTCTGAGCGCTGTCAAGCGGGCGAGGGGGCTTCGAACGCAGGGGCTTCGCACGATGACCATGCTAGGATAGCCGCCCTTGGCGGCCGGCCTACCCGTAGGACGAGATCATGCGCGAGATCGTGATCCAGGCGATTCTGAGCGGATTGCTGATGGGCTTCATCTACGCGCTGATCGCGGCAGGCTTGAGCCTGATATTCGGGTTGATGGAGATCGTCAACTTCGCCCATGGCGAGTTCATGATGCTCGGCATGTACGCCGCCTTCTGGCTCTGGGCCGTGTTCGGCCTCGATCCGCTGCTGGCGCTGCCGATCTGTGCGCTGCTGCTGGCGCTCGTGGGGCTGGCGACGCACTACGGCATCATCCGGCACATACTCGGCGCGCCGATGCTGGTGCAGATCTGCGCCACCTTCGGGCTGGCGGTGTTCCTGCGAGCGGTTGCGCAGTTTCTATGGACGCCTGACTTCCGCACCATCACCCACCCGCTGGTGGAAGGGCGGGTCGAGATCATGGGCGTGTATCTCGGGCTACCGCAGATCGTGGCAAGCCTCGGCTGTCTGCTCGGCTTTGCCGCGCTTTACCTTTTCATCACGCGTACCGAGACCGGGCTTGCCTTGCAGGCGACCGCCCAGGATCGGCAGGCCGCCTCCCTCATGGGCATTCCGACCGATCGCATGTATGCGCTCGGCTGGGCGATCGGCGCGGCCTGCGTGGGCGTCGCCGGCGTATTGGTCAGTACGTTCTACTTCGTGTTTCCCGACGTAGGCCTTCAGTTCGCGCTGATTGCGTACGTAGCCGTCGCGCTCGGGGGTTTCGGCAGCATTCTCGGCGCGCTCGCCGCCGGCGTGCTGATCGGGCTGCTCGAGTCGCTCGGCGGGCTGCTGATCGCCCCCTCGTTCAAGCTGCTGTTCATATTCGGGCTCTACTTGCTGGTCGTGGTGCTGCGCCCGCAGGGGCTGTTCGGAAAGTATTGATGGACTCCCCGCTGCTATCCCTGCTGGAGCGCGCCGCGCGTGATCCCGCGCTGCAGGTCGCGCTCGCGTCGCCTGCGCACCCGCGCTGGAGCAAGGCGCGCAGGCTGCTCGCCGCGAGTGCTGCGAGCGCGCTGGTGGTCTATCCGTTCGTTCTCGACGGACCCTTTCCGCAACATGTCATGATCATGATCTTCCTCTATGCGCTGATGGCGCAATCGTGGAACATCCTGGCCGGGTATTGCGGGCAGATCTCGCTCGGGCACGCGGTTTTTTTCGGTATCGGCGCCTACAGCTCGGCGTATCTGTTCGCGACCTGGCAGCTCTCACCCTGGCTTGGCATGCTCGTTGGCATTGCGATCGCCATGCTGACAGCGGTGGCGATCGGCATTCCGACGCTGCGCCTGCGCGGGCACTATTTCGCGATCGCAACACTCGTGATCGGCGAGAGCGTGCAGATCGTATTCCAGCGCTGGGACATGGTCGGTGCGGCCTCGGGTATCTGGCTGCCGATCGTGCGCGATGCGCCGTGGCTCAACTTTCAGTTCAACGAGTCCAAGATCCCGTATTACTTCATCGCGCTTGCTTTTCTCAGCGCCGCCTGCGCCACCGTGGCCTACCTCGAGCGCTCGAAGCTCGGCATCTACTTCCGGGCGATCCGCGAGGAGCCCGAAGCGGCGATGAGCCTCGGGGTGAACGTCGCTCTGTACAAGGTGTGCGCGTTCGCGCTCTCGGCCGTCTTTATGGCGATGGCCGGAACGTTCTACGCGCAATACGTGCTGGTCGTCGACCCGGAGACCGTCTTCCCAATGACGCTCTCGATCCTGGTGCTGCTGATCGCAGTCATGGGCGGCGTCGGGCGGCTATGGGGGCCCATACTCGGCGCGGCGGTGCTCGTGCCGCTTTCCGAATTCACCCGCATCTACTTCGGCGGCACCGGCGGTACGCTCGATCTCGTCGTGTACGGTGCACTCATCGTGCTCATCTGCGTTTTTCGCCCCTCCGGGCTCATCGGCATGATGAAGGATCTGCGGGTCGATGCGACGCGCTCCGAAGGGAGGCGGGTGTGAGCATGCTCGAGGTCGAAGGGCTCACCAAGCGCTTCGGGGGTCTCATCGCGAACAACGACATCTCGTTCACCCTGGCAGAGGGCGAGATCCTCGGCCTGATCGGCCCCAATGGCGCCGGCAAGTCGACGCTGTTCGAGCTCATTACCGGCTTCTGCGCCCCGGATGCCGGCGACATCCGCTTTCGCGGCGAATCGCTGCGCGGTTTGCGTGCCGACGAGATCAATCGCCGCGGCATCGCCCGCACCTTCCAGAAGCTCAAGCCCTTCCACGGCATGACGGTGGAGGAGAACGTGATGGTGGGGATACTGCAGCACACGAACGACCTGCGCGCCGCGCGCGAGCAGGCGCTCGCGATCCTATTCTTCGTCGGTCTCATCGAGCAGCGCCAGGCGCACGCCTACATGCTGAGCACCGGGCAGCGCAAGCGACTCGAGCTCGCGCGCGCGATGGGGACGCGCCCGCGCCTGCTGCTCATGGACGAGGTCACGGGCGGGGTCGATCAACGCAATCTCCCCGGACTCATCGAGCTGGTCGGCCGATTGCGCGCCCAGGGCATGACGCTCATCATCATCGAGCACAACATGCAGGTGTTGATGTCACTCGCCGATCGTATCGTTGCCCTCCACCTCGGGCGGAAGATCGCCGAAGGCACGCCGCATGCGGTCCAAAACGACACCCGGGTGATCGAGTCCTATCTCGGGCGAGCCTATGCTTAGGGTTTCGAAGCTGGAGGTGAGCTACGGCGACTACCAGGTGATCTGGGGCGTGTCGCTCGAAGTCGCGCAAGGGGAGGTGGTGAGCCTGCTCGGACCGAACGGCTCGGGCAAGAGCACGATCTTCAATACCATCTCCGGGCTGCTGGCGCCGAAGGCGGGTGAGATCGAGTTCGAGGGCGCGAGGATCGACCGCGAGCCCTCGCATGCGATCGTGCGCCGGGGTATCGCGCACATCCTCGAGCGTCACCGCGTATTCCCCTACCTCACGGTGCGCCAGAACCTCTGGCTCGGCGGTTACCATCCCGGGGCGCGAGCACGGCGGCGCGAAACGCTGCGGCGCGTGTACGAGCTCTTTCCGCGACTCGAGGAGCGTGAGCGCCAGCTCGCGAACTCGTTGAGCGGCGGCGAGCAGCAGATGCTCGCGCTCGGCCGCGGCTTGATGGCGTGCCCGCGGCTTCTCCTGGTGGACGAGCCCTTCCTCGGCCTTGCCCCGGCGGTGGTCGAGCAGATGATGCAGGTCTTCGCGCGCATCAACGCCGAGGGCGTGAGCATTCTGTTCGTCGAGCAGAACGTGCAAACCGCGCTCAGCATGGCGCACCGGGGCTATGTGCTCGAGAGCGGGCGGCTGGTGCTGAGCGGTGCTTCCGCCGAGCTTCTCAAGAGTGACGAGGTGCGGCGGGTGTTTCTTGGCGGTTGAGCGTGAATAGGACACCGCCCGGCTCCGGAGCTCCGGATACGTCTCGTCTCTCGGCACGGCGATCGCGGAATAACCGGCATCTCGCCCCAGCTCGCGGAGGGCCGCCAGCGTGCGTGGTGTACCATGAGCACGTGACACCGAATCGGCGCCGCCGACCCGGCGCGTCCCCCGAACCGCAACCCGTGCGAGGCCGAAATGTCTCCGAGCAGCAAGCCCGATGCCGCATTCCGCCAGACCGTCGTGCGCCGCGATCTCGACAATGTGCTGCACCCGATCGTGCAGCACCGAGCGCTGGAAGCACGGCAGATCGTGGTGACGCAGGCGCAGGGCTCCACGATCTACGACGCCGACGGGACGGCGTATCTGGACGCAATGGCGGGACTCTGGTGCGTCAATATCGGCTACGGCCGCACCGAGCTTGCCGAGGTCGCGGCCGAGCAGTTGCGCGAGCTCGCGTATTACCCGCAGTCGGCGATGAATGTGCCGGCGTCGACCCTGGCCGAACAAATCAACACGCTCATGGGCGGCGGCTATCACACCTATTTCGTCAACTCGGGCTCGGAGGCGAACGAGGCGGGGTTCAAGATCACCCGTCAATTCATGCGCCAGGAGCACCCGCAGGATACGCGCTTCAAGACGATCAGCCGCTACTTCAGCTATCACGGAACCACGCTCGCCACGCTCGATGCCGGCGGCATGGGCGAGCGCAAGGCCAAGTTCGAGCCCTACTCGGGCGATTTCGTGCACGTCGCGCACCCGCACTGCTATCGCTGCCCATTTGGTTTGAGCTACCCGAGCTGCAACCTCGCTTGCGTGAAGAACATCGAGACGACGATCCTGGGCGAGGGGCCGGAGACGGTTGCCGCGATCCTGGTCGAGCCGATCATGAGCGGTGTCGGCGTCTCGGTGCCGCCCGATGAATACCTGCCCGAAGTCGAGAAGCTCTGCCGCAAGTACGACCTGCTCCTGCACGTCGACGAGGTGATCAACGGCTTCGGCCGCACCGGCAAGATGTTCGGGCATCAGCACTACGGCGTGAAGCCCGACATCGTCGCCGTGGCGAAGGGTATTTCGAGTGCCTACATGCCGATCGCCGCAACGGTGGTGAAGAACAGCGTATTCGAGAGCTTTCTCGGCGAGCCTTCGCAGAATCGCCAGGTCGCGCAGGTCAACACGTATGGCGGCCATGCCGTGGCGGCCGCCGTCGCGGCACACAACATCGAGATCCTGGTCGGGGAGAAGCTTGCGGACCGGGCGGCCGAGATGGGCGCTTACCTGCGCGATGCGCTGCGCACCCTGATGCGCCACCCGCACGTGGGAGATGTCCGCGGCAAGGGCCTGCTGATCGGCTTCGAGCTGGTGAAGGATCGCGCGAGCAAGGAACCTGTGACCCCGGCGCAGATCGGCACGGTAGTCGATTTCTGCAAAGATCACGGCGTGCTCGTCGGGCGCTCGAACGGCGGGCGGCGCTATGGCGGCGTGGTCAACATATCGCCGCCGCTCGTCATCACCCGCGCCGAGTGCGATCGCATCGTCGAAACGCTGGATCGGGCGCTCACGGCGCTCGATCTGTCTTGAAGTTCGAGGAAGCCGCGCTGGCTTCGCCCGGAATCGGGGCCGAGCATACGCGGGCATTGCGGCCGGGGCTTCGGGGCCGATTTCGATCACCGAGCTGATCTGCATCGCGTTCACGACGCGGTGCAAGTCAATGAGCTCCTTATGCGCATACTTTTATCGTTGCCGACCCGACGGTAGCGCCC
>WYBJ01000038.1 GCA_011525945.1 Burkholderiaceae bacterium
CCTTCACAAAGTTGGCGAACGTTTCTTCGCAATCACGCTGATGCGATAGCGGCTATCGATATGGTGTAAGCGGTGTTTTTACCCCACGTACTTCGACGCGGTCTGAGCGGGCAATGTCGCTCCGTTGGCAATCAACGGAGTTGGACACATGTCGGACACAGAGCTTTTGCTTGAGCCCAAGGCGAATGCGGGGGAGCCGGTGCGCCGGCTGGAGGTGTTTACGGGCGCCGGCCGGCGGCGCGCGTGGACGGCGGAGCAGAAGGCGCGGATCGTGGTGGAGAGCCATAGCGGTAGCGAGTCGGTCAGCGCAGTGGCGCGCCGCCACGGGTTGACCCCGCAGCAGCTGTTCGCTTGGCGCCGGCAAGCCGCGCGGCGCGGGGATGTCGGTGAGGCCGCGAACGACGTGGCATTTGCATCGGTCGTAGTGGCGTCGCCGACGTGTGAGGAGCGATCGCGGCGGGCGCTGCCTGGCGCACCGATGATCGAGGTGGTCGTCGGTGGGCTGACGGTGCGGGTGCCGCCGGGCGCCGATCCGGCGATGCTGCAGGTCGTGCTGCGCGCTGTGGGGGCGGTGTCATGATCATTCCCTCCGGCGCGGTGCGGGTGCTGGTGGCGACGCAGCCCGTGGACTTTCGCAAAGGCATGGACGGCCTCGCCGCGCTGGTGCGCGAGAGCCTCGGTGCCGATCCCTACAGCGGCGTCGTCTATGTGTTCCGCGCCAGACGGGCGGATCGCGTGAAGCTGTTGCTGTGGGACGGCACCGGGTTGGTGCTGGTCGCCAAGCGGTTGGAGAAGAGCTCGTTCCGGTGGCCGCGGATCAGCGACGGAGTGATGCGGCTGTCGTCGTCGCAACTCTCGGCGCTGCTGGAAGGACTGGACTGGACGCGCGTGCGCGCGGTGCGCATGCAGGCACCACAAGCGACGCTGTGATCGAGCGACACAGTGACTCAGGAGCGATCCGTTCTGCGACACGCCTGCCGCGATGTGATCCACTGGCGGCGTGATGACTGCTCCTGATTCTCTCCCCACCGATGCCGAGGCGCTGCGGGCTCTGCTGCTGGCGGAGCGGACGCGTCACGCCGAGGAGCTGGCGGCGGCGCGCGGCGAGGCGGATCGCGCGCAAGGCGAGATAGCGCGCTTGATGGCGATCATCAAGGAACTGCAGCGTCATCGCTTCGGCCGCCGGTCCGAGCGGCTCGACCCGGATCAACTGGCGCTCGCGCTGGAGGACCTGGAGCAGATGCTGGCAGCCGCGCAAGCCGCCGCCGAGCAGGACGGCAAGGCGCCGGCGAAGCCGGCCGCGGCGCGTAAGCGGCAGATCAATCGCGGCGCGCTGCCCGCGCATCTGCCGCGCGAGGAGATCGTGATCGACGTCGCGGACAAGACCTGCGCCTGCTGCGGCGGTCTCAAGCATCGGATCGGCGAGGATGTCTCCGAACGGCTCGACGTGATCCCGGCGCAGTTCAAGGTGATCGTGACGCGCCGCCCCAAATACGCCTGTGCCGCCTGCGCCGGCGAGGTGGTGCAGGCGGCCGCGCCGGAGCGGCTGATCGAGAACGGCATCCCGACCGAGGCGCTGGTCGCGCATGTGCTGGTGGCCAAATACGCCGACCACACGCCGCTCTACCGCCAGGCGCAGATCTACGCCCGCCAGGGCGTCATGCTCGATCGCTCCACGCTCGCCGACTGGGTCGGCCGCGCCGCCTTCGCACTGCGGCCGGTGCATGCGCGGCTGCTCGCGCAACTGAAGCAATCGACCAAGCTGTTCGCCGACGAGACCACCGCGCCGGTGCTCGACCCCGGGCGTGGGTGCGTCAAGAAGGGACAATTCTGGGCTTATGCCCGCGACGAACGGCCGTGGAGCGGCACCGCGCCGCCGGGCGTCGCCTACGTCTATGCGCCGGACCGCAAGCACGCGCGGCCGGCCGAGCATCTCGAAGGCTTTCGCGGCACGCTGCAGGTGGACGGCTACGGCGCCTATAAGGACCTCGCCGAGGCTGGCGACGTCGTGCTCGCCTTCTGCTGGAGCCATGCGCGCCGGCAGTTCTACGACATCCAGCTCAACACGCCGGCGCCGATCGCCGCCGAGGCGCTCGTGCGCATCGGCGCGCTCTATGCGATCGAAGCCGACATTCGTGGCTGCCCGGCCGACCAGCGCCGCCAGGTGCGCCAGCAGCGCAGCAAGCCGCTTGTCGATGCGATGCGCCTCTGGCTCGAGGCCAGGCTCGCCACCGTCTCCGGCAAGTCGACGATCGCTGAAGCGATCCGCTACGCGCTCTCGCGCTGGAGCGGGCTCTCACGCTTCCTCGACGACGGCCGCATCGAGATCGACTCCAACATCGTCGAGCGCTCGATCCGCCCGATCGCGCTCGGCCGCAAGAACCACCTCTTTGCTGGATCGGACGGCGGCGGCGAGCATTGGGCCGTCATCGCCTCGTTGATCGAGACCTGCAAGATGAACGGTCTCGATCCGCAAGCCTATCTGCGCGATGCGCTCGCCAGGATCGTCGCCCGCCATCCGATGAGCCGTATCGACGAGCTGCTGCCGTTCGCCTATCTGTCGGCACAAGCCGAAAAGACCGCGGCCTGAAAACACCGCTTACGTTCGTTGTCATTCGGAGAGGCCATATCGTTGGTGAAACGTTGGTAGAAGCAAGCTCGTGTAGCAAGATAACCTACCTCTCGTTTTCTGGACTGGACTACGTTAGGCAAGGTTAAACCCGAGCATGAGCAATTCGCCCATGGATCGGCCAGCAAGAACGAAAAAGGGGCACCAAAGTTGTGAGCTGCCCTATCCGTTCGTCCAGGGGCGGCCTTGGCGAAACATCTACACGGTATTCGCGTCCGATCTCATATCAACACTCATAGCGGCGCGCCGCTTACC
>WYBJ01000293.1 GCA_011525945.1 Burkholderiaceae bacterium
CGCTTGCCTTCACCGCCTCGGTCGCCGCCCGCTCGTCGATGCGCACGATCACCTCGCCGCGCTGCACGAAATCGCCGACGTCGAAGCGGATCTCGACCACGCGCCCAGCGATCTGCGCGGCGACCGTCGACTGGCGCACCGCTTCGACCACCGCCTGCGCGGTGTACGCGAGATCGATTTCGCGACGCTCGATCGCGGCCGTCTCCAGCGCGGTCGGCGCCGTCGTCGAGGGTGGGGTAGGCGAGGGCTCTGGCCCGCAGGCGGCGGTGAGGATCGCGGCGATAGGCGGCGCGAGCCAGCGCGCGACCCATCGCCGTGCGCTGCCCGCCGATGCAAGCTTCATGCGCATGCCTGTGTGCTCTTCACGCTGCGCTTGCGCAGGATCATCACCACGTTACGCAGCACTGCAGCGTTCATTTCGAACTCCTTCGGGCATAAGATGCGGCGTGCGTGCGCGACACCTCTATTGCTGTCAACGACCGGCGCGCGCAAGCGTTCCCGCAATCTCCGGCGATCTCGCCCTCGGGTGGCCGATGCACGGGCTGCGCAAGCACGCGCGCGATGCCCGCGCGAGCAGCACGACAGCGGTCAGTGAACGAGCATGACGGGAACGTCGGCCATGTGAATGACCTTCGTCGCCACCGAGCCGAGCACGAGGTTGGCGACGGCGCCCATGCCGCGCGTTCCCATCACGATGAGATCGCATCCCAGCTCGCTCGCGCGCCGTGCGATGCTGGGTGCGATATCTCCGATCGCCACCTCGGCCGCTGCGGTGAGGCCCGCGCCGCGCAGTCCCTCGGCGACGTCGTCGGCGATCTTCTGCCCCGCCTCGCGTACGAGCTGCTCGGCCTTGTCGTACGGAAGGTAGATCTCGGCCGCACCGTACACGACCGGTTTCTCCTGGATGTTGAGCACGTGTACCTGCGCGGGAGCGCGCATGGTGGCGGACAGCGCGATGACCTTTCCGAGTGCGCGTTTCGCGTGCTCGGAACCGTCGGTGGCAAGCAGGATCTTGAACATGGGCCGTTCTCCTCGGGTTTGCGTTCGCCCGCCGACCCGGAGTACGAGCACGGAGCCGGAACAGCCCGCTTTTGCCGCAATTGGTATGGCCGGGTCTGCGGTCGATCGTCGCAAGCATGGTAGTCGAGGCGAGCACCGGCGAGTTGACATGCGTCAACCATCCCGCCCATTGTGCCGGCGCCGCCGAACAATCCGGCACGCGCCCGGTGGCCAGCGCACCGATCACCTCACGATCCGACTCCAGCGTCAGCCTGCGATTCGCGCTCGGCGTGCGGCCTGCCGTTGACCTGAATCAAGCAACCGTGCGCCAATCGGCTTAACGTAACGCACGCAGCCCGCGCGCTGGGGAATGCGGGCACGCGCCGTGCAGCTCTGGCAGCTACGAAGGGGAGATTGATCATGTACAGAAGCATCCTGGTTCCGATCGACGGCAGCAAGTCTTCCATGATCGGCCTCAAACACGCGATTGCGCTTGCCAGGGATCAACACGCGCGCATCCGGCTGTTGAACGTCGTCGACGAAGCGGCCGTCGCGACGATGATGGGCGATGCGGCAGGTGTCGTGGTCTTCCCGAAGCTCATCGAATCGCTGCGAACGCAGGGCCTCGAGGCGCTGGACCGCGCTCAGGCAGCGGCCGACAAGGCCGGTGCGAAGACCGAGACGGTTCAGCTCGCAAGCCGCGGACAAGCCGTGTCCGCGGTCATCCTGCGCGAAGCCAAACGCGCGAAAGTCGATCTCATCGTCATGGGCACGCACGGGCGGCGCGGTCTCAATCGCCTGCTCCTGGGCAGCGATGCGGAACGCGTGTTGCGCGATGCGCCGGTCCCCGTGCTACTGACGCGCAAAGACCCTCGCACGCGGCCAGGCGCCTCCCGCAGGGCTGCGCCCGAAGGCAAGCGCGAAGCATCACCTGCGGCAGCGACATCGGCGGCCGATGCGCGGGCGAAGTCCGCAGCCTGACCTTGCGGTAATGGTGGGCAAGTTCAGTCGGGCGTACATGTCAACTTGCCGGGGTTGCGCCGCTAGGCGCGGCGGCGCTCCGACGCTCGACCCGTAGCGACATCAAGATCTGACGCGCATGCGCATCAGCAAGGCGGCCTAAGAGCGAGCGTGCGCCGCGTTCGATCTCGCCCGCATGGTTCCGGAGCGTTTCGCCCATGCCAGGCGGCGGTTGCGCCGACAGCCGAACCCGCCGTCGCTTGACCCGGATCAATATGCCCGGCCGGCGGGCACGCTAGTGTCCCGATATCTCGAGAACTTTCATCGCTGCCGATCGAGCGCGTGCATCAGAAGTGAGGCTGCCCATGCGACGCCGTACCTTGACGCTCCTCGCCGTGATTGTCGCGCTGCTCGCACTTTTCATCTACGTCGGCTTGCGATCCGGGCCTTTCGCTCCGGTTGCGGTGATGATCGAGTCGGTGCAGACGAAGCCGATTACCCCCGCGCTGTTCGGCATCGGCACCGTCGAGGCGCGCTACGTCTACCGGATCGGACCGACGCTGGCCGGGCGCGTGAAGCGGCTGGATGTGCATGTGGGCGACCGGGTGAAGGCCGGACAGGTGCTCGGCGAAATGGATCCGGTCGATCTCGACGATCGCGTGCGTTCGCAGGAGGCGGCGGTCAAGCGCGCGCAGGCCGCTTTGCACGAAGCATCGGCACGGCAGAGTTACGCGCAGGCGCAGGCGCACCGCTACGAGCAATTGTTCGCGGCGCGATCGACAAGCGAGGAAACGCTCGTGACCAAGCGACAGGAACGGGCGATCGCGGACGCCGCGCTGTCGGCTGCGCGCGAAGACATCGCCCGCACCCAGGCCGATCTCGCCGCGTCGATCGCGCAACGCCGAAGCTCGCGCCTGATCGCACCCGCCGACGGCGTGCTCGCCGCGCGCGACGTCGACCCTGGCACCACGGTCGTCGCCGGGCAAACGGTGGTGGAAGTGATCGATCCCGCGAGCCTTTGGATCAACGTGCGCTTCGACCAGATCAGCGCCACGGGTCTCGCCGCCGGATTGCCCGCGCGCATCGCACTGCGATCGCGCGGCGGTCAGATCCTGCAAGGGCACGTGCTGCGGGTCGAGCCGAAGGCCGACTCCGTGACCGAAGAGACGTTGGCCAAGGTGGTCCTCGTGCGGCAACCCGAGCCCTTGCCCCCGCTCGGCGAGTTGGCGGAAGTCACGGTCGATCTGCCTACGCTCCCGCCCGCTACGGTCATTCCCAATGCCGCCATCAAGCGGCAGGGCGAGAAAACGGGGGTCTGGCGAGTCGCGGATGGGAAGGCGCGCTTCACGCCGGTCAGACTCGGTGTCTCCGACCTCGATGGCCGCGTGGTGGTGCACGAAGGGCTTGCAGACGGCGATCGGATCGTCGTGTACAGCGAAAAGGCGCTCACCACGCGCAGTCGTATTCACGTGGTCGAGGAACTTCCCGGAGGGGCGCGGTGATCAGTCTTGCCGGCCGCGACATCCTGCATGCGTGGGGCAAGTTCGCCTTCACCGGGCTTGGGCTGGGCTTGCTCATCGGCGTAACGCTCACCATGGCCGGCGTCTACCGAGGCATGGTGGACGATGGCAAGGCGTTGCTCGACAACAGCGGGGCCGATCTTTGGGTGGTACAGAAGGACACCCTCGGTCCCTACGCGGAATCATCCAGCGTCAACGACGATGTGTACCGCACCATCCTCGCCATGCCCGGGATCGCCCGGGCCGCGAACGTGACGTATCTGACCATGCAGGTGCGCGGGCACGACAACGACGTGCGCAGCATGGTAGTCGGCATCGCACCCGGCAAGGCAGGAACCACTCCCGGATGGCCGCCTTATCTGGTGGCGGGGCGGCAGATCACCCGCGGCCATTACGAGGCGGTGGCCGACATCGCGACCGGATTCAAACTGGGGGATCGTATCGCCATCCGTCGCAATCACTACACGGTCGTGGGATTGACCCGGCGCATGGTCTCCGCAAGCGGCGACCCGATGGTCTTCATCCCGCTCAAGGATGCCCAGGAGGCACAGTTCCTGAAGGACAACGATGCGATCTGGCAAAGCCGCCGTCGCACCGAGGCCAGCCCGGCGCTCAATCGGCCCGGGGTGCCCGGACTGCTCGACGCGGTGATCGCCTCGCAGAGCACCAATCCGTTCGTCAATGCGGTGCTGGTCACGCTGAAGCCTGGCTATGAGGCCGAGGAAGTGGCCGCATCGATTCGTCGCTGGAAGCGCCTGACCGTATACACCCGGGCACAGATGGAAGCGATCCTCATCGGCAAGCTCATTGCCACCTCGGCCAGGCAGATCGGCATGTTCCTGGCGATCCTTGCCGTGGTCAGCGCCGCCATCGTCGCCTTCATCATCTACACCCTCACCATGGACAAGATCCGCGAGATCGCGGTGTTGAAGCTGATCGGCACCCGCAACCGCACGATCGCCGCGATGATCATGCAGCAGGCCCTTGCACTCGGCATCATCGGCTTCGTCGTAGGCAAGATCAGCGCGACGTTCGCGGCGCCGCTGTTCCCCAAGTACGTGTTGCTGATGCCGGTCGATTCAGTCGCGAGCTTCGGTGCCGTGCTTCTCATCTGCGTGCTCGCCAGCGTCGTTGCGATTCGCATCGCGCTCGGTGTGGACCCGGCCGAAGCCATCGGCGGTTGAGCGTGAGCGGAAAGGGCATTTGCATCGACGGTCTGAAAAAGCGCTACGGCGCGGGCGATACCGCCGTCGATGCCTTGAAACACGTCGACATGCGTGTTGGGCCCGGCGAAGTGGTGGGCTTGATCGGCCCATCGGGCTCCGGCAAGAGCACGCTCCTCAAGTGCCTGGGTGCGGTGATCGATCCGAGCGCCGGGCGCATGGTGCTGGGCGACGAGGTGATCTACGACAATGGTTGGAAGGTGCGCGACCTGCGTGCCCTGCGCCGAGACAAGATCGGCTTCGTGTTCCAGGCACCGTATCTGATCCCGTTTCTCGATGTCACCGATAACGTCGCGCTGCTGCCGATGCTGGCTGGCGTTTCCAATGGCGAGTCGCGGGCAAAGGCGCTGGAGCTGCTGAGCGCGCTCGATGTGCAGCATCGCGCCCGCGCCATGCCCTCACAACTCTCGGGCGGCGAACAGCAGCGCGTCTCGATCGCCCGCGGACTGGTCAACCGCCCGCCCGTGATCCTGGCCGACGAGCCCACCGCACCGCTCGATTCCGAGCGCGCGCTGGCCGTCATTCGTATCCTCAACGAGATGGCGCGCAAATTCCAGACCGCCATCATCGTCGTCACTCATGACGAAAAGATCATTCCGACCTTCAAGCGCATCTATCACATCCGCGACGGCGTGACGCAGGAGGAAAGCGGAGAGGGGCGGGGTTTCGGATGATCGCGCCAAGAGCGCCGCCGCCGCTCGTGCGCAGCACCTCGCCGCGCGTCGAGAGCAACGTCACGTCGCGAACGGTTTATGGGAGCATTGCCATGGGCAGCATCGAAGTGCCGTACCGCTTCGGGCGCCACACTGCGAACAGCGCTCGCGGTTCGCTTCGCACGGTCGCGGTGTCGATCCTCGTCGCGCTGCTCGCCGGTTGCGCCGCCGGCCCCGATTTCAAACAGCCGGCGGCGCCCGCGGTGACGAGCTACACCGCGACGCCGGTGCCCGCGCAGACGACCTCCGCGCCGATTGCGTTGGGCAATGTCCAGCGCATCGACGTGGGCGCGAGCGTGAGCTCGCAGTGGTGGCATTCCCTGGGCTCGCCTCGCCTGGATGCACTGGTCGAGCAGGCCCTCGAGGCGAGTCCCACGCTCGCTTCAGCCCGAGCCACCTTGCGCCAGGCGCAGGAAATCCACGCTGCGCGCGCCGGGTCGACGCTATATCCGCGAGTCGACGCGCTCGCCGCCGTTCAGCGCCAGCGCACGCCCGCCGGTGCGTCGGGGCAGGGGGGCGCGGCGCGCCAGTTCGACCTCTATAGCGCCACCCTCGGCGTTCGCTACGAGCTCGATCTGGCCGGTGGCAACCGGCGTGCACTCGAGGCTCTCGCCGCGCGCGCCGACTACCAGCGCTACCAGGTCCAAGCGGCAGGTCTTACCCTGGCGGGCAATGTTGTGGCAACCGCGATCGTCCAGGCGAGCCTCGCCGGACAAATCGAGGCCACGGAGGCTATCGTGCTCGCGCAACAGGAGCAACTGCGGATTCTCGCAACGCGCGTGCATCTGGGTCACGCTGCGGCGGACGAGGTGCTGGCCCTGGAAACCCAGGTGGAGCAGACCCGCGCCGGGCTTCCGCTCCTACGCAAGCAGCTCGAGCAAAGCCGCCATCTGCTCGCCATACTCGTCGGCGACGCGCCGGCGACGTCGGTGGCGCCCGCCTTCGCCCTGGAGGAGTTCACCCTGCCATCCGAATTGCCCCACGTCGTGCCGTCCGAGTTGGTTCGCCGACGCCCGGATATTCA
>WYBJ01000294.1 GCA_011525945.1 Burkholderiaceae bacterium
GACGCTCGGCTCATCGACCAGCACCTTCTGGAAGCGGCGCTCGAGCGCGGCATCCTTTTCCACGTACTTGCGGTACTCGTCCAGCGTGGTTGCGCCAACGCAATGCAACTCGCCGCGGGCGAGCGCGGGTTTCAACATATTGCCGGCGTCGATCGCGCCTTCGGCCTTGCCGGCGCCGACCATGGTATGCAGTTCGTCGATGAAGACGATGGTACGGCCGCTGTCCTGCGATATCTCCTTCAGCACGCTCTTCAGGCGCTCTTCGAACTCGCCCCGATACTTCGCGCCGGCGAGCAATGCCGCCATATCGAGCGATAGAACACGCTTGCCCTTGAGCGTCTCCGGCACCTCTTCGTTGATGATGCGCTGGGCCAATCCTTCGACGATGGCCGTCTTGCCCACGCCCGGCTCGCCGATCAGCACGGGGTTGTTCTTGGTGCGCCGCTGCAGGATCTGGATCACGCGCCGGATCTCGTCGTCGCGGCCGATCACCGGGTCGAGCTTGCCGGCGCGGGCGAGCTCGGTGAGATCGACGGTGTACTTCTTGAGCGCCTCGCGCGCACCTTCGGCTTCCTGGCTCGACACGTTCTCGCCGCCGCGCACGGCCGCGATCGCCTGCTCCAGGGCTTGGCGGGTAACGCCATTCTGTTTCAGCAAACGCCCGCTCTCGCCCTTGTCCTGCAGCGCAGCCAGCAGAAACAGCTCCGAGGCGATGAACTGATCGCCGCGCTTCTGCGCCTCCTTGTCGGTCACGTTGAGCAGATTGGAGAGATCGCGCGAGACGTTCACCTCGCCCGCGGTCCCCTCTACCTTAGGCAGGCGGCGTATGCCTTCCTTCAGAGCATCCTTCAGCCCCGCAACATTCGCGCCGGCGCGCGCAAGCAGCGAGGCCGCGCCGCCGTCTTCCTGCTCGAGCAGGGCGCTCAGCAAGTGTTGCGGCTCGATGTAGGCGTTGTCGTTGCCTACTGCGATGCTCTGCGCATCGGCGAAAGCCTGCTGGAACTTGGTCGTGAACTTGTCGAATCGCATGCCAATTCAATCCTGTCGATCGAGATTGGAATCTAGATGGGGGGGTGCGGCAGCATTTCAACCGCTCCCGCCCGCCAACACCCGCTACACCGGCGCCGATTGGCAACGGTGCCGATCACTCTCAAATTCCGCACCCGACGGCGTCGTGCGGTTCGCTCCAGACGGCTGCGTGTTCGACGCGATGGAAGGTCTTGCTCGTTGCGTCGTGCAGTTCCAGATGCCTCGCCGCCTGCGTGCTGCGGCAAGCACGCCGACGTCCACGCAGCCCTACGAAGCCGCCTGCATCGAGGCTCGGCGCCCCTTGCCCGCCTCGGGATAGGGATAGAGCATGTTGAGCGCGTCGCTGTGGGCGGCGCTGCGCACGATGCGCACGTGCTCGCGCCGCAACTCGCGCGCATGCCGGCACCCGCACGAATGCGCGATCATGTCGATTTCCTTGTTCATGTTGTGGCAATAGTTCGCCACGCGCAGGTATTTCTCTTCGACCACCAAACCGCGCTGCAGGCGCCGGTTGTGCGTGGTCACCCCAGTCGGGCAAGTGTTCTGGTGGCAGCGCAGCGCCTGGATGCAGCCGAGCGCGAACATGAAGCCACGGGCGGTGTTGACGAAATCGGCCCCGACGCACAGCGCCCAGGCGGCACGCGCGGAGGTGACGAGCTTGCCGGAGGCCACCACGCGCACGCGCTCTTTCAAGCTTGCTTCGATGAGCGCATCGACCACGCGCGGCAACGCTTCGGCGATCGGCAGGCTCATGTGATCGGCGAGCGTCTGGGGCGCTGCGCCCGATCCGCCCTCGCCGCCGTCGATCACCAGGAAGTCCGGTGCATACTCCAATCCCCGCCGCAGTACCTGCTCGCACAAGTCGTTGATGAACTCCCAGCCACCGATCGCGGTCTTGACGCCCACCGGACGCCCGGTCAGATCGCGCATGCAGGCGACACGGTCGAGCAAGGTCGCCATGTCCGGAATATCGGTATGGCGGTTGGGACTGATCGAGTCCACGCCTACCGGAATGCCGCGGATGCGCGCGATCTCCTCGGTAACCTTCGCTCCGGGCAGGACGCCACCCTTGCCCGGCTTGGCGCCTTGCGAGAGCTTGATCTCGAATGCCTTTACCACCTTGGCGAGCTCCTTCGCCCGCTGCGGCGAGAATTCGCCGTCGGCGCTGCGAATGCCGTACTTGGCCGTGCCGATCTGCATGATGACGTCGCAGCCGCCTTCGAGGTGATAGGGCGCAAGCCCGCCCTCGCCCGTATCCATCCAGCAGCCGGCGGTCGCCGCGCCCTTGGACAACGCCCGCACCGCAGGCTCGGAAATGGCGCCGAAGCTCATCCCGCTGATATTGACGATCGAGTGGGCGTGAAACGGCTGCGCGCAATAGCCCTCGCCGATCGTGAGCGGCATGCTGCACAGCCGCTCGGCCTCGAGCACCGGGAAGGGCGCGTTGACGAAGATAATCGAACCCGGTTCGCGCAGGTCGTTGGTGGAGCCGAAACCGATCACGCCGCCCTCGTCCTTGGCCTCGCGATAGACCCAGGCGCGCGTGGCCCGGTTGAAAGGCATCTCCTCGCGGTCGCCCATGAAGAAATACTGGCGAAAATACTCGCCCTGGCGCTCGAAGAAATAGCGCAGTCGTCCGACCACCGGGTAGTTGCGCAGAACCGAATGTTTTTTCTGCGTGATGTCTTGGACGAACCAGACGAGCAGCGTGCCGATCAGGACGATGCCGATCATGGTCCCCAGGCCGTAGGAGATCACGGTCATCATGCGATGTGCC
>WYBJ01000295.1 GCA_011525945.1 Burkholderiaceae bacterium
GAAACCGGTGATGACTTCATCGAAGATGAGCAGGAGCCCGTGCCGGTCGCAAATCGCGCGCAGTCGCTCGAGATAGCCCTGCGGGGGTACCACGACACCGGTCGAGCCTTGTACCGGCTCGACGATTACGGCAGCAATATTGGACGCGTCGTGGAGCGCCACGATTCGTTCGAGTTCGTCGGCGAGGTGCGCGCCCCATTGCGGCTGACCGCGGGAGTTCGCCATCTTTTCCAGATTGTGGGTATGCGGCAGGTGATCGACCCCCGGGAGCAGCGCACCGAACGCTTTGCGGTTGGGCGTCATGCCACCGACCGAGATCCCGCCGAAGCCGACGCCGTGATACGCGCGCTCGCGGCCGATGAAACGCGTGCGCTGGCCTTCGCCGCGCGCGCGGTGATAGGCCAGTGCAATCTTGAGCGCACTATCCACCGCCTCGGATCCGGAGTTGGCGAAGAAAACGTGGTCCAGGTCCGCGGGTGCGAGCTGGGCGATGCTTTGCGCCAACCGGAACGGTCCCGGATGACCCATTTGGAAGGTGGGTGCGAAGTCGAGTGACTGCGCCTGCTGCGCGATCGCGCGCACGATCGGCTCGCGGCAGTGGCCCGCATTGACGCACCACAGCGCGGCGGTGGAATCGAGGATCCGGCGCCCATCCTCGGACACGTAGTGCATGTCCTTGGCCGACACCAAGATGCGAGGCGCCGCCTTGAACTGCCGGTTGGCGGTAAAAGGCATCCAGAAAGCTTCGAGATCGTAGTCGCGAGCGGTCATGAGGAGGCTCCGAGCCAGTGACGAGACGAGTGGCGAGCCATTCGATTATACGCGCACCCGATCGGCATGCCCTGCGGTCATGCTGATGCACGCGGTCGTCGCGGCGATGTGTAGCGCATCGTGTCGCTTTGCATCGCATAGGCTCCATGATGCCGTCAGGGTGAACTAATTCCTCGTCTCGGGTGTCAGTGCCATATCGGTCAGCCGTCCGTTTTCCTGGTGCAGGCTCGAACGGTATACTTGCCGGGCCATTCCAAGCGCAATCTGCCGATTGCGTCCCGGGTGGGTCGGCCCGTCTCCCTCTTGGGAGGAGCGAGACGGGGTACCGCGCTCGCCGTAGACCAGAACAATCAGGAAACGGAACCATGGGGGATCGGGAAGTCGATCAACAATTGGTCGAGCGTGCGCAGCATGGTGACAAGTCGGCATTCGAGCTGTTGGTTGTCAAGTATCAGCGCAAACTCGTCCGGTTGCTGTCGCGCTTCATTCGGGATCCGACCGAAGTTGAGGATGTGGCACAAGAAGCATTCATCAAGGCCTACCGAGCGTTGCCGTCGTTCCGTGGCGATAGCGCGTTCTATACGTGGCTATACAGGATCGGCATCAACACGGCCAAGAACTATCTCGTCGCAATGGGCCGGCGTGCGCCAACCGTAAGCGAACTCGAGAGCGCGGATTCGGAGGGGTCGGAGGAAAGTGGGCAGGTTCCGGATTACAACACTCCGGAGAACGAGCTGATGAGCCGCCAGATCGCCGAGACCGTGAATCGCGCCGTCGAGGATCTGCCGGAGGAACTGAGGACAGCGATAACTTTACGCGAGATCGAAGGTCTCAGCTACGAGGATATCGCCGGGATCATGAACTGTCCTATCGGAACGGTTCGCTCCCGGATATTCCGGGCTCGCGAGGCCATCGCTGAAAAGTTGCGGCCTCAACTCGAGACGCGCAAGGACAGGAGATGGTGAGATGGACAAGATTTCCGCCTTGATGGATGGCGAGCTGGCGCGCGACGAAGCGGCCCACCTGGTCGCGGAGATCAGGCAACGCGGCGGCCTGCGTGAGGCGTGGGCCACGTATCACCTGATCGGCGATGCGCTGCGGGGCGAACCCTGCGTCGACTGCGGCGTGCTGCAATCGGTGGCAAAGGAGCTGGTGAAAGAACCGACCGTCCTTGCGCCGCGTCGCATCGGCGGCGAAATCGGCCGCCGCTGGGCGTTGCCGAGCCTCGCCGCGGCCGCGGCAGTGGCGAGCGTCACCTGGGTGGCGATGGAGACGCTGCAGGGCGAAATGGTGCAGCCGACCGCTACGCCTGCCTCACACTTGGTCGTTCCTGCCGTCGACGTCCGGTCGCCGTCCATCTCGCTGTCCGAATACACTCAGCCGGTACATGCCTCACCCCAGACGCCGGTCCCGATTCAGATCTCGGCTCGTCAATTCGACGCCTATCTGATGGCGCACCAAGAGTTCTCACCGAGCACCATGCTGCAAGGCCTGGCTCCGTACGTGCGTACGGTCACCTCTGGTGCGGTCGAGACGGGACGCTAGATGAAGGTAAGCCTGGCCGCACTGCTGTTCCTCGCCTGGACGGCAGAGGGTTTGGCAGCACAAGACAGTACGACACCGGCCGAGGGCATGCGGCTGCTTCGACAAATGGAGACCGCGGCGCGCGCGCTCAACTACAGCGGCACTTTCGTCTACAAGCACGGCGGCCAGATCGAGACATCGCGCATCTGGCACCTGACCGATGCGAGCGGCGACTACGAGCGGCTTGAAACGCTGGATGGCCCTCCGCGTGAGATCGTACGCACGAACGAGGAAGTGACCTGCTTCTACCCCGGGGTCAAGAAGGCCAAGGTGGAGAAATGGGCCGCGCGTCGTTTCCCCGCGGTCGTCTCCGAGCAGATGTCGGCGATCATGTCGAACTACAGCGTGCGCAAAGGCGCCCTCGCGCGCGTGGCCGGTCACGACTGCCGCATCGCGGTACTCGAGCCGCGCGACTCGCTGCGCTACGGACATGTTTTCTGTGCCGAAGTGAAGACCGGCCTGCCGCTGCGCGCCTCGACGGTGAACGAGCGCAACGAGCCCGTCGAGATGTTCGCGTTCACCCAAGTGCAGATCGGGGGGGCAATCGCGCGCGAGCAGCTACAGCCGAGTTACGATGTACGTGCCCCCGGCTGGAAGGTTGATCAATCCTCGCTGACACCGAGCATCGAGACGGATTTACGCTGGACAGTGCTGAACCGCCCGGCGGGATTTCGAAAGGTGCTCGAGCTCAAACGCAATATCCAGGGAAAGTCGGCTGCGCAGATTGTCTTTTCCGATGGACTCGCGGCGGTATCGGTGTTCATCGAACCGGCGGTCGCCGGCACGCGCGGCTCGCAGGAGCTCTCGCACCAGGGGGCCATCAACATCTTCATTCGTCCGAAGTCGGGTTATGTCGTGACGGCCCTGGGAGAGGCACCCGCCTCGACGGTCATGCAGTTCGCTAATTCCGTCACGCGCGTCAATTCCACGCCATGAATCGCAACGCGGCGCCGCTGTGGTGAGCCATAATTACAAGTTTCCTCCCTGACTCCCGCGGATTCCATGATGAGATCGCTTTGCCTGGCGGCGTTGCTGTTTGTGTGTTCTCTGGGCGCTCGAGCGCAACTGCCCGATTTCACCGAACTGGTGGAGAAATACGGGCCCGCAGTCGTCAATGTGAGCACCACTTCGGCACCGCGTGCTCGCGCGGGTCCGCGCCTTCCGAACGTGCCCGAGGATGATCCGTTCTACGAATTCTTTCGCCGCTTCATGCCGCAAATCCCAGGGCCGCGCGAGTTCGAGTCGCAATCGCTCGGCTCGGGCTTCATCATCAGCGCGGATGGTTATGTTCTCACCAATGCGCACGTGGTCGAGGCGGCTGATGAGATCACAGTCAAGCTGAACGACAAGCGCGAGTTCAAGGCGAAGGTCATCGGCTCGGATCGCAAGACCGATATCGCCCTGTTGAAGATCGACGCGACCGGATTGCCCGCGGTGCAGATCGGCGATCCGAGCAAGGTTAAGGTCGGCGAGTGGGTAATCGCCATCGGCTCGCCCTTCGGCTTCGAAAGCACCGTGACCGCCGGTATCGTGAGCGCGAAAGGCCGCTCCCTGCCGCAGGAGAATTTCGTTCCGTTCATCCAGACCGACGTGGCGGTAAATCCCGGCAATTCGGGGGGGCCCCTATTCAACCTGCGCGGCGAGGTGATCGGCGTCAACTCGCAGATCTACAGCCGCACCGGCGGCTTCATGGGGCTCTCGTTTGCGATCCCGATCGACGTCGCGATGGACATCCAGCAACAGTTGCGCACAGCCGGCAAGGTGACGCGTGGGCGCATCGGGGTCGGCATCCAGCCAGTGACCAAGGAGATGGCCGAATCGTTCGGCCTGCCGAAGGCGGCCGGTGCGCTGGTGAATGCGGTCGAACCGGGTAGCCCAGCCGAGAAGGGGGGCGTACAGGTGAGTGACGTGATCGTGCGCTTCGATGGCAAGCCGGTCAATTCGGCCGACGACCTGGTGCGATTCGTCGGCAACACCAAACCCGGTAGTCGGATCCAGCTCCAGGTTTGGCGCGCCAAGACGACGCGCGATCTCACCGTTACGGTGGGCGAAATGCCCGATGATCGAAGCGCCTCGCGCGCGCCCCGGCGCGGCGCCCCGGGTAAACCCGCGCCCGATACGGCTGTCGTGAGTAAACTTGGCATGACCCTCTCGGACCTGCGCGAGGAGCAATTGAAGGAGCTGAAGCTCACGAGCGGGGTGCTGGTCGAGGAGGCCACCGGCACTGCGGCGCGAGCGGGTATCCGGCGCGGCGACGTGATCATAGCCATCAACAACCAGAGCGTGAAATCGGTCGATCAATTTGCACAGTTGATCGGTCAGATCGACAAGGGGCGCAGTGTCGCGCTGCTGGTGCGGCGCGCAGGCGGTTCGATCTACGTGCCGTTGCGCATCGAGTGAGCGTGTCGCAGCCGCAGGCAAATATCCGCCTCACGCTCTACGCGCGCCGCTACTGTCATCTTTGCGACGACATGCTGGACGCCCTCGCGCCAGTCGCTGCCGAATTCGGCTTCACGGTCGATATCGTGGACGTCGACACGACGCGAGAATTGGACGAGCGCTACGGCGAACGCGTGCCGTTGCTCGCGCACGGCGACACCGAGCTTTGCCACTACTTTCTGGACCGCGCCGCGGTTACTGCGTACCTGACGGCATTCCGCTAGAATACCGCCCGCGGGCCCGGGCGAATCGCGCCCTTGCCAGGTGTAGCCGGCCCTAGCCGTCCCGGACGCATTCGAACCCCGCGCTGCCCACGCCGGCCGTCCCGGCCGACCGCGAACTCAGATGCAACACATCCGCAACTTCTCCATCATCGCGCACATCGACCACGGCAAGTCGACGCTGGCCGACCGCATTATTCAGCTCTGTGGCGGGCTTTCCGAGCGTGAGATGAGCGAGCAGGTGCTTGACTCGATGGAACTGGAGCGCGAGCGCGGCATCACCATCAAGGCACAGACGGCCGCTCTGCGCTATTGCAGCCGCAACGGCGACACATACGCGCTCAACCTGATCGACACCCCTGGCCACGTCGATTTTTCCTACGAAGTGTCGCGCTCACTCGCCGCCTGTGAAGGCGCGTTGCTGGTGGTCGATGCATCCCAGGGCGTGGAGGCGCAGACAGTGGCCAACTGTTACACAGCGACCGAGCAAGGCGTGGAGGTCGTGCCGGTGTTGAACAAGATCGATCTGCCCTCGGCCGAGCCCGAGCGCGTCATCGCCGAAATCGAAGACATTATCGGCATCGACGCCAGCGATGCCGTTCGCGCCAGCGCCAAGACCGGTGAGGGCGTGGTCGAGATCCTGGAGGCGGTGATCGCGCGCATTCCGCCGCCCAAGGGCGATGTCGACGCGCCGCTCAAGGCACTGGTGATCGATTCCTGGTTCGACAATTACGTCGGCGTGGTGATGCTCGTACGCGTGGTGGACGGCGCGCTCCGACCCAAGGATCGCGTTCTGATGATGGCCACACAGGCGGTGCACCTGTGCGAACAGGTGGGCGTATTCACGCCCAAGTCCGCTCAGCGCGATTCGCTGGCCGCCGGCGAAGTAGGCTTCGTCGTGGCCGGCGTGAAAGAACTGCGTGACGCGCAGGTGGGCGATACGTTGACGCTGGCAGAGCGCCCAGCGCAAGACCCGCTGCCCGGGTTCAAGACCATCAAGCCGCAGGTATTCGCGGGCCTCTATCCGGTCGAGTCCAATCAGTACGAGGCACTGCGCGAGGCGCTGCAGAAGCTGCATCTGAACGACGCTTCGCTGCAGTTCGAGCCCGAGTCCTCGCAGGCGCTCGGCTTCGGCTTCCGCTGCGGCTTCCTCGGGCTGCTGCACATGGACATCGTGCAAGAGAGGCTCGAGCGCGAGTATGGGATGGATCTCATCACCACGGCGCCCACGGTGATCTACCGGGTGCTACTGCGCGATGGTGTGGAGATCGACATCGAAAATCCCTCCAAGCTGCCCGACCCATCGAAGATCGAAGAGATCCGCGAGCCGATCATTCTCGCAACCATCATCGTGCCGCAGGACTACGTCGGCCCGGTGATGACTCTATGCAACCAGAAGCGCGGTGTACAGAAGAACATGCAATACAGCGGCCGTCAGGTGATTCTCACCTACGAGATGCCGCTGAACGAAATCGTGATGGACTTCTTCGATCGTCTCAAGTCAGTCTCGCGGGGCTATGCATCGCTCGATTACGAACTCGCCGAATTTCGTACCGGCGACCTGGTCAAGCTCGATATCCTTATCAACGGCGACCGAGTGGATGCCCTGTCGCTCATCGTACACCGGCAAAATGCGCCGTACCGCGGGCGTGAGCTTGCCGCCAAGATGCGCACGCTTATCCCGCGGCAGATGTTCGACGTCGCGATCCAGGCAGCGATCGGTGCTCACATCATAGCGCGCGAGAACGTCAAGGCCTTGCGCAAGAACGTGCTCGCCAAGTGCTACGGCGGTGACATCACGCGCAAACGCAAGCTACTCGAAAAGCAAAAGGCGGGCAAGAAACGCATGAAGCAGGTGGGTTCGGTCGAAATTCCGCAAGAGGCATTTCTGGCGATTCTGCAAGTGGGAGAGAAATAGTGACCAACAAAGACGCAGGGGCACCGGCGCTGACCGGTGCTCTGCTCCCTGCGCGATCCGATCCGCGCCGCGCATGAATTTCGCCCTGCTGCTGTTCCTTCTGCTCGTCCTGACCGGTGCGGTTGCTGCGCTCGAACGGTTCTGGCTACGCAAGCGTCGCGCGCCCGATGTGTCGGTGCCGTGGTGGATCGAGTACCCGGTGAGCTTCTTCCCGGTCATCCTGATCGTTTTCCTGCTGCGCTCCTTCCTGGTGGAGCCGTTCAAGATTCCATCCGGCTCGATGCTGCCGACGCTGTTGATCGGAGACTTCATCCTTGTCAACAAGTACACTTATGGCATACGTCTGCCGGTAGTGAACGTGAAGGTGCTGGAGGTGTCGCAACCGCAGCGCGGCGACGTAATGGTGTTCCGCTTCCCGAGGAACACCTCGGTGGACTACATCAAGCGCGTCATAGGCGTTCCCGGTGATGTGGTCGAATACAAGGACAAGTACCTGCGAGTCAACGGCAAGCCAGTTCCGACCAGGCCCGATGGCGCGTTTTACGACATCGAACCAGGGCTGCACATGGTACAAACGCAGCGCTTCCACGAAACGCTCGGCAGCCACACCTATTACACGCGCCATCGCAACGGACAGCCGCCGATCAACCTGTCCGACGTGGAACGATTCCCGTATCGCGACAATTGTGTCTACAATGATCAGGGCTTCACCTGCAAGGTGCCGGTCGGGCACTATTTCATGATGGGCGACAACCGCGACAGCAGCAGCGACAGCCGCTATTGGGGTTTCGTCCCGGACCGCAACATCGTCGGCAAGGCGTTCATGATCTGGTGGAACTTCGATGCGCTGAACCGCATCGGCAAGTTCATCGAATAGGGGGGGTGATGAGTAGACAAAAAGGACTGTCGTTGTCCGGCTTGCTGTTCCTTTGCGCGCTGCTGATCGTCGTGGCCATGCTCGGATTCAAGCTGTTTCCGGCTTATGCCGAGTATCTGACCGTGAAGAAGGCGTTGAACGACATCGTGCACAATCCCGAGTACCGCAGCTCGGTCAAGGAGATTCAGGCAGCTTTCGAGCGGCGCGTGACTATCGACAACATCAAAGCGGTGGGGTCCAAGGATCTCGATATCGCCAAGCAAGGTGAAAATGTGAGCGTCAGCGCGGCTTGGTCGGTAAAGGTTCCCCTTTTCTACAATCTAAGCGCGTGCATGGACTTCGAGGCGCGCGGCGAGTGAGGCGCCTAGCCGATCGATGCAAGCCGACGCACTGACCACGCGCCTTGGCTATCGTTTCAAGAACCCGGCGCTGCTACGCACCGCACTGACGCACCGCTCGCATTCCAGTCCGCACAACGAACGCCTGGAGTTCCTGGGCGACAGCGTGTTGAACTGCATTGTCGCCGATGCGCTCTACGAGCGTTTCCCGCAGTTGACCGAAGGAGAATTGTCGCGCGCCCGCGCCATCATCGTACGCCAGCAATCCCTGTTCGAGCGCGCTTGCGAACTCGAACTCGGAGCGCTACTGCATCTGGGCGAGGGCGAGGTGAGAAGCGGCGGCGCGCAACGCCCGTCCATTCTCGCCGATGCGCTGGAGGCGTTGGTCGGGGCCGTATACCTCGACGGCGGATTCTCGGCCGCACGCAAGCTCGTACATCGAGTCTTCAGGCCCGTCCTGGCGCGCTCCGATCCGGCCGCAGTGCTCGGCAAGGACGCAAAAACGTTGCTGCAGGAGCACCTGCAGGGCAGACACATCGCACTGCCGCGTTACAACATTGTCGGTACCGAAGGTGAGGCTCACCGACAGAATTTCACGGTCGAATGCGTGATCGCGCAATTGTCGATCCGGACGCTGGGCGAAGGACTGAGCCGGCGCGCCGCGGAACAACAGGCGGCGCGCCTTGCCTATGACCGTATTGCGGCGCAATGAACGCGCGGCCGAATCGGCGCACGCGACGATGAGCCAGGCAGCGGAGTTTCGCGCCGGGCACGCGGCCATTGTCGGGCGCCCCAATGTCGGTAAATCCACCTTGCTCAATCGCCTGGTCGGACAGAAGATCAGCATCACCTCACGCAAACCGCAGACGACCCGCCATCGCATCTGCGGCATCGTCAATACGCCGCGGGCGCAATGCGCCTTCGTCGATACTCCCGGCTTTCAAAGCGGGGGCAGCAACGCCCTTCGTGGCATGATGAATCGCTCGGTCACCCGTACTCTGGCCGAGGTGGATGTGGTCGTGCTGGTTGTCGTGGCAGCGCGCTTCACTGCTGAAGATGAACGCGTAGCCGAGCTGCTGCCGAAGGCCGTGCCGGTTCTGATCGCCGCGAACAAGGTCGACCGCCTCGCGCGTCGCTCGCAGCTGCTACCGTATATCGATGCGCTTCAGCGCCGGCTCACTCCGCACGCGATCGTGCCGATCTCGGCGCAGACCGGCCACCAAGTGGACACGCTGCTACGCGAGATCGAGGCGCACCTGCCGGCACAGCCACCGCTTTACCCGCCCGATCAGATGACCGATCGTGACGAGCGCTTCTTCGCGGCCGAATTCATTCGCGAGAAGATCTTTCGTCTGCTTGGCGACGAGTTGCCTTACGCGGCCGCGGTCTCGATCGAACGCTTCGCGCACAAAGGCAAGCTGCGAAGCATTCATGCCACCATCCATGTCGACAAGCCTTCGCACAAAGCTATCGTGATCGGCCAGGGCGGGGAACGACTCAAAGTCATTGCCTCCAGCGCACGCAAGGATATGGAGGCGCTGTATGGTGACAAGATCTTCCTGCAGGTTTGGGTAAAGGTGCGCCGCGGTTGGGCCGACGATGCGGCCCAGTTGCGGCGCTTCGGCTACGAGTAGCGCTCGAGCAACGGTATGGACGCAAGCAAGAGCCGCCTCGAGGACGAACAGGCGTTCGTTCTGCATACCTATCCGTTCCAGGATACCAGCGTCATCGTCGAGGCATTCAGCCGCCGCTACGGGCGTATGGGCCTGATTGCCAAGGGCGCCAAGCGACCGAAATCGAAACTGCGACCGGCGCTGATCGCCTTCCAGCCGCTCGCCCTCGCATGGTCCGGGCGAGGTGAACTGCGCACGCTCACGCGCGCGGAATCAGCCGGTGGCGCGCATCTTCTCACCGGTGTGGCAATGATGTGCGGCTATTACGTGAACGAGCTGGTACTGAAACTGCTGCAGCGCGATGACCCGCACGAGCGCTTGTTCGACGATTATTCCGGCGCATTGCGCAGGCTTTCCTCCGGCGATTCGACCGAAGCCATCTTGCGGTGCTTCGAGCTCGCGTTGCTGCGCGAGATCGGCTACGCAGTCGAGCTTCAATACGAAGTCGAACGCGGTGCGCCGCTGATCGCGGAGGAGCGCTACGCCTACTGGCCCGAGCGCGGACCGCTTACGGTGGCGGACGCGGGGCACGCACCGGGCACGGTAGAATTGCGCGGCAAGACCTTGCTCGATATGGCGCGCGGCGACTTCTCCGATCCGCTCACGGCGGCCGAGAGCAAGCAGCTCATGCGCCGACTGATCGGGCAGCACCTGGACCAGCGCACGCTCAACACGCGCCGGCTCCTGATCGAGCTGCAGCAGCTATGATGGAGTATCGTTCATGCCCGCACGCACGACCCGGCTCAGCGTCAATCTGAACAAGGTCGCGCTGCTGCGCAACAGCCGCACCATCGGTATTCCGAGCGTGACGCGCTGCGCGCACATTTGCCTCCAAGCCGGCGCCCACGGTATTACCGTCCATCCGCGCCCCGATGCGCGCCACATCCGTGCGCAGGACGTGCTCGATCTGGCGGAGCTGCGCAAGGGCTATTCGGGCGCCGAGCTCAACATCGAGGGCAATCCCTTTCACCAGCTCCTGCCGCTCGCGCGGCAAGCGCGACCCGAGCAATGCACGCTCGTTCCGGATGAGGAGGGTGCGTTCACCTCCGATCACGGCTGGGATCTGGCGAAGGACGGCGCGCGCCTCGCCCCGGTGATCGAGGAGTTGCGGGCGCTCGGCATCCGCGTGAGCCTCTTCATGGATCCGATCGCCGCCGCTATGGAACGTGCGCGAGCCTTGGGGGCCGATCGTATCGAGCTCTATACCGAGAGCTATGGGCGCGCGTTCGGTGGTGCCGAACAAGGCATCGAACTGGCGCGCTTCGCCGCGGCCGCTGCCGCCGCGCACGCTGCCGGCCTCGGCGTCAATGCCGGTCACGATCTTAATCGCAGCAACCTGCCGGCATTTCTCGCTGTAGTCCCTGACGTGTTGGAAGTCTCGATAGGACATGCACTCACGGCCGATGCCCTGGAGCTGGGTCTGGCTGCTGCCGTCAAGGCCTATTTGCAGGCGCTGGTGTCCGGCGCCAAAGGCCTCGCGCCTTGATCTACGGCATCGGTGTCGATGTGCTCGAGCCGCAGCGCGTAGATCGCTTGCTGCAGCTGTACGGCGAGCGCTTCGCGCGTCGCGTGTTGACCGAGGAGGAGTGGCCGACTTACCAGCGCAGCGCACGCCCGGTACAGTTCGTCGCCAATCGATTCGCCGCCAAGGAGGCGTTCTCCAAGGCCATGGGCACGGGTTTCCGCTACCCGGTGACGCTCGGCCAGATCTACGTACTGCAGAACTGGCGCGGGAAACCGGAGCTGTACTACCGGCCCGGCCTGCGGCGGTTGATCGACGCCGAAGGAATCGTCGGGGCGCACGTCACCATCAGCGACGAGCGCAACGTCGTGTGCGCAGTCGTGGTGCTGGAGCGCGCATGAGCGCACGTTCGTTGCCGCTCGGTCCGGTGCTCGCCGCCGTGGCCGGCACCGAGCTCTCGGCTGCCGACCGGGAGCGGCTGTTGCATCCGGCGGCAGGCGGTGTAACGCTATTCGTGCGCAACTACGCCAATTCTGCCCAGCTCACTGCACTTTGCACCGCCATCCATGGTTTGCGCGAGCCGCAGCTTCTGATCTGCGTCGATCAGGAGGGCGGTCGGGTGCAGCGTTTCCGTGAGGGCTTCACGCGCCTGCCAGCGATGCGCGCCTTGGGCGCGTTGTGGAGAGATGATCCGATTCGCGCCAAGGCCGCCGCCCATGCCGCCGGTGTCGTGATCGCGACAGAACTCAAGGCGTGCGGGGTCGACCTGTCGTTTGCGCCCGTGCTTGATCTCGACTACGGCGTAAGCAGTGTCATTGGCGATCGGGCGTTGCACGCGACGCCCGCAGGAGTCATCGCGCTGGCTGGCTGCCTGCTCGACGGGCTCAGCGAATGCGGTATGGCGGGCGTTGGCAAGCACTTTCCCGGACACGGTTACATCGCAGCCGATTCGCACCTGGAGCTTCCCGTCGATGAGCGCGATCTGGCAGCGATCCGTGCGCACGATCTCGAACCGTTTTCTGCGCTCGGATCGCGGCTTGCCGCCGTCATGGCGGCGCATGTGCTCTATCCGCGAGTCGATGCACAGCCGGCCGGATTCTCTGCGCTCTGGCTCAAGACCATCTTGCGCGGCGATCTCGGCTACGCCGGTGCCGTGGTCAGCGACGATCTCGGCATGACGGGGGCTGCCTGTGCCGGGTCACTGGAAGACCGTGCACAGGCGGCGTTTACAGCGGGCTGCGACCTGGTGCTCGCTTGCGCGCCGGACGATGCCGATGTCGTGCTCTCTCATCTTCGCCACGAGATGTCGGCGCAAAGTCGTGCGCGTTTGCACGCAATGTTTGGAGCAGTCGCCTCGATCGCACCGGACGGTGCTCGCGTTCGTAACGCACGCGCATTGTTGTCGAGCCTAGCCGTACAAGACTGACAGGCTCGGAATTTGCTCTCACGCGAGCTGTATTCACCGAATACGTGTCCGAGCATTGCGGGAGTAGTTCATGGATTTCGACTTCGCCCGGTGGTCGAGGCTTGCGCGGGAGAATCCGGCCGAGTTCGAGCGGCAACGTGAAAGCACATTGCGTGCGACGATCGCTCTGGCGCCATCGGCACACCGACAGCGGCTGGAGGAGTTGCAGTTCCGGCTCGATGCGGCGCGGCGGTGCGCGGATTCGCCGTGCGCGCCCTGGGTGCGTCCCAGCTCGCTCATGTGGGCTGGGCTCCATAGCCTGCGCAGGCAACTCAACACGGCTGCGGGCAAGTTCCACGGGGAGGCGCTGTACCGCGTCAGCGCCGAGATCATCTCGTTGCAGGCGGCACGCGAACGCTGTCGCGACGCCGGTCGGGAGGTCAGCTAACGCAACTGCGCAAGCTCAACTGAGGGTGGCGGTTAGCCGGCGCGTGATAGCATTTCAGCACCCGCCAGATCCGCTTCTCGCATTCAATCAGATTGCCGGCCCGGATCTCGGCTGCCAAGACTTTCGCCATGATCGGATCCTGCGGCAGGAAAGGTGCGGATTATCGATGAGCGTGACGCACCCGCGCCACCGGCGGCACGACGCGGGTTGCCGCGATTGCCCTCGGCTGGCCGCGTACTTGCGCGTGGTACGCGATGAGCACCCCGACTATCACGCGGCTCCGGTCGAAGCCTTCGGTGATCCGTGCGCGCGCCTGTTGATCGTCGGGCTCGCACCCGGCATGCACGGCGCCAATCGCACCGGCCGCCCGTTCACCGGAGACCATGCCGGGATCCTGCTTTATCGGACCCTGCACCGCTTTGGTTTCTCTTCGGCCGTATGCTCGACGGCGCGCGATGACGGTTTGAGGCTGCGCGACTGCCGCATCACCAACGCGGTCAAGTGCGTTCCGCCGCAGAACAGACCCGAAGCTTCCGAAGTGCGCGGGTGTAATCGCTACCTTGCCGCAGAGTTGGCCGTGTTGGGCATGGGCAGCGCGATCCTGGCGCTGGGCACGATCGCCCACCGCGCCGTGTTGCTCGCATTCGCACTGCGCGCACGCGATCACCCGTTTGCGCACGGCGCCGTGCACCGCCTCGCCAATGGTCATCGACTCTTCGATAGCTACCATTGCAGTCGCTATAATCTGCAGACCAACCGCCTCGATCGCGCAATGTTCGAGAACGTGTTCGCGTCGATCGTTGGCTATCTCAAATCTGCCTGAATTCAACCGCGGCGCCGTGTTCGATCCCGCCGAAACTCTCGCCACGCTGCCGCACCGTCCCGGCGTGTATCGTATGCTCAATGCAGCCGGCGAGGTGCTGTACGTGGGTAAGGCGCTCGATCTGCGCAAGCGGGTAGGGTCTTATTTCCGCGCGGGCGCGACGCATTCGCCACGTATCGCACTGATGATCGCCCAGGTCGGCTCTTTGGAAACTACCGTAACACGTTCCGAGGCCGAGGCGCTGCTGCTCGAGAACAATCTCATCAAGTCGCTTTCGCCGCGCTACAACATCCTGTATCGCGACGACAAGTCGTATCCGTTCATGCTGCTCACGGGGCACGATTTTCCCCGGCTTGCGTTCCATCGCGGCGCGCTCGAGCGCCGGCATCGCTACTTCGGCCCGTTTCCGAACGCCTGGGCGGTACGCGACAGCATCCAACTACTGCAACGCGTATTTCGGCTGCGCACGTGTCAGGACGCCGTATTCAATAACCGCTCTCGCCCTTGCCTGCTGTACCAGATCCATCGCTGCAGCGCGCCGTGCGTCGGACTCATCGACAAGGCGAGCTATGCGCGTGATGTGGCTGACGCGGTGTTGTTCCTCGAAGGCAAGGAAGATGATGTGCTGCGAAATCTCACCGCGCGCATGGAAGACTGCGCCGAGCGCACCGAGTACGAGCAGGCCGCGCTCTTGCGCGATCAAATCCAGACGTTGCGCAAAGTGCGGGAGAAGCAGTTCGTGGACCGGGGCGAGGGGGATGGGGTTGATACCGATGTCATCGCCTGCGTGAGCGCGAGCGGAATGCTGGTGGTCAATCTGGTGATGATCCGCGGCGGCCGTCACATCGGCGACAAGAGCTTCTTTCCGCAGAATGCCGATCCAGGGGACCTGACCGGTGCGCTGGAGGCCTTTCTCGCCCAGCATTACCTGGAAAGGCCGGTTCCAGCCCGTATCGTCGTCAATCAGCCGCTCGATGCGATGCCGCTGGCCGAGCTGCTGTCGACGCAGGCACAGCGACGCGTGGAGATCACCCATAGCGTGCGCAGCGAACGCCGTGTCTGGGTGGACATGGCCGAACAGAATGCATGCCTGGCCGCGGAGCAGAAGCTTGCCCAGCACGCCACACAAGAGGTGCGGCTGCGGGCGCTGCAATCGGCGCTCGAAATCGAGCAGATCGCACGCATCGAGTGCTTCGATATCAGCCACACGATGGGCGAGGCGACGGTCGGCTCCTGTGTCGTGTACGAAGCCGGGCAGATGCGCAAGAGCGAGTACCGCAGCTTCAATATTGCCCACGCCGATGCGGGCGACGACTACGCAGCGATGCGCGAAGTGTTACAGCGGCGCTACCGGCGCCTGGTCGCGGGCGAGGTGCGCCTGCCGGATCTCGTGTTGATCGACGGCGGCAAAGGCCAGCTGGGTGTGGCTTGTGAGGTATTCTCCGAGCTGGGTCTGAGCGAGGTGCAGCTCCTGGGTGTCGCTAAAGGAGAAGAACGCAAACCGGGGCTGGAGACGCTCTGGCTGCCCGAGCGTGAACATCCGCTCGAGCTCGCGCCCAATCATCCCGGGTTACATCTCATCCAGCAGATTCGCGACGAGGCGCATCGGTTCGCGATCCAAGGTCATCGCGCGCGCCGCGGTAAGGCGCGCACCGGCTCGGTCCTGGACGCGGTCGAAGGTGTCGGTTCCAAGCGCCGCCATCGCCTGCTCATCCGCTTCGGTGGACTCAAGGGTCTGCTCGCGGCGAGCATCGACGACCTCGCGCAGGTCCAAGGCGTGAGCCGTACGCTCGCGCAGCGCATCTACCAGCAGTTGCATTAGCGAGTTTGCGCCGAATGATTTACGACTCGCCCCTCTGCTTGCAGCGCACGCACCGCGACACGTCGTTTCGCCGCCGAATTGCAGATTCGTGACATGCCGCTCAACGTACCGAACGTATTGACCTGGGCGCGGATCATCATGATCCCGCTGTTCGTGGGAATTCTGTATTTTCCAGAGTCGTGGATGTCACCGTTCGCGCGCAACGTTACTGCGACAGCGCTGTTCGTCGTTGCGGCCCTCACCGACTGGCTGGACGGCTACCTGGCGAGAACACTCAACCAGATGTCCGCCTTCGGCGCGTTCCTCGACCCGGTGGCCGACAAACTGATGGTCGCCGCCGCGCTGGTCGTGCTGGTGGATTTGGATCGCACCCAGGCGGTGTACGCCTTCATCATCATCGGGCGCGAGATCACCATCTCCGCCCTGCGCGAGTGGATGGCGAAGATAGGCCGAAGTCGTAGTGTGGCAGTATCGTTCCTTGGCAAGGTGAAGACCGTCTCGCAGATGGTGGCGATTCCCATGTTGTTGTACGAGCATTCGATTGGCCCGCTGGACATGATCTTCATCGGTAACATGCTGATGATGATAGCTTCGGTGCTGACGGTGGTGTCGATGATGTATTACCTGAAGCTCGCACTGCCGCATTTGCGCGAGTGAGGCGCCTTGACCGTCGCGTGGCCGGGTTCCTATAATCCCTCCACGCGGGCGGGAATAGCTCAGTTGGTAGAGCGCAACCTTGCCAAGGTTGAGGTCGCGAGTTCGAGACTCGTTTCCCGCTCCAAAAGTTGTGCAAGTGCTTGAACGGACTTCCGAAACTGCGCCACCACGGCGACCAATGTACAGCCCAAAAGGGTTGTGGTCGATCGGCAGTCAAGGAGACCGAAATGGCACTGTTCAAGGACGTGGTAGAGGCGTTCGTCGCGTCGCGCGAAGTCGATCAGGCAACGCTGTCGCGGCTCGCGTTCTGGGTGGATACGCTCGGCGAAAAAGAAATCGGCGCGATCACCGCCGACGATATCGACGCTGCGCTGCTGAAGCTCGCCGAGCGCGGGCGGCTCACCGCCGGCAAGCGCGACACCGCCCGCAGCGGCAAACCCCTGGCGGGCGCCACCATCAATCGCTACCTCACCCAAGCCGGCAGCGTGTTCAAACATGCGAAGCGGCTGC